>NZ_JAGHWU010000003.1:0-87343 GCF_017746145.1 Xanthomonas sp. D-99
CATGGATGAATCCTCTACATAAGGCGATAGTGTCGCGCATCTGCGGTGAGTTGATCAGACCTTCCCTAAGTCCCAGTGATCCTCCGCGTCCACCCCCTCTAAAAAATTCTGCATCGTCATCCGATAGCCCTGAACGAGAGGGAGCGACGCTATCAGCTTGCCCAAGAGCATCTCGTTGGGCTCAACAACGTCCATTTGATCGGGCACATGACCGCTTGCCTCGATTGCAGGCACCAACGCCATGCCATCGCCCGCGCCAATGTCTAACAACGTGCTTGGCCGAAGCGCATCGTAGAGGTTGGCCAGCTCCGCGCTCACGGCGTCATATAGGGCCAGATTGCCCCCGCCACGAATAAAGACCTCAAAGGCGCGCGGTTCGTCGTAGGCATTGCGAGAGCTCCCATGCTCAAGGGCCTCGATGATAGCGCGGCCCATGATCGAGCCTTGCTGGACAGCGCGCTCAAGATAGCGACTACTCCCTGCGTCGTCTCGGGCACCCAAGGCTGCCAGCGCATTGGCGAGATGAGTATTTGCGGCAATCAGATATGCCATGCCGTTACTTGGCCTTCGTCATGGGAGTGCTGCGTATGCTACTTCAGCGGCGAACAAGCCATGTCCTAACGACTAAGTAGCATCGACCTGTGCGGCTATTGGCACAGGAGAAAAGACATCTTCCAAGGCCACTCGCGCATGCTTTGCACTACCGCCCTTCTTGCCTATTCTCGCCATATGCTCCTTGTCCTGACTGACGGCTTGGCCTCCCTTCCTTCCTGCTTCTATGGCTCGTTCTGACGAGAAACGATGCGCATTGCCACTGGCTTGCGCAGCTCTGCCGCCCCGCCTGGCGAGCTCTAGTCGCGCTTCAACCGACATCGTTGCAAAACCCCGTTTCGGCATTTCTTTTACTATCTCGTTTGCGTCTGACATGCTCGCTGCTCCAGTCTTTCTTGGTGCGAGCTTAAGGAGCGTATGGGATGAGACTTGTGAAGCTGCTGCACAACAGAACCTCTCGGAAATAAACCGTTAACAGAAAGGACTAACCCGAAAGCGCTAGTGCACTGTGCGACGTGTTGCAACACGAGGAGCATATGATGGGCCGCCTGCAAGTTCGGCGTTATTCTGCTTCGAAGCGATGAGTTTGATCGATGAGACACCTTCCGCTGGCGGTTGTAGGGTTCGAGGTTCCTAAAGATGAAGCCGACTCGCACGGCCATGGAAAGCCCACCGTCATTTACCTTTCGCTTGCCCCGAGCGCCAGTTGGAAGCAGGCCTTCGATGCGTTTGTGGACGCAACTGGAGGAAAACTCGCAGACTCGCGCCCACTTGTCGTCGGCAACCGGATCATTGCCTACCCTTGCTTTGGGCAAGCGGCCGCCGTCGCATCTCAGCTTACGGCTGTGATTGAGGATCCCCGCCGCCTACAGCTGCGGTTGTAGGATCGTCCCGGTCCTGAATCCTTCTCGTAGTGAGGTGAGTCATAGGCTTCCATGCTGCGCATGCTTCAAGCCCCGACAGCGCTGTGGGCAATGAAGGGATGCGCGCCCCTCCTTCGCCCCTTCTTTTACAGATCGATCCAACTGAAGCCAGTTGATACGCAATACGTTTAGGTGCAATCTTTGCAACCGCCAGGGACTGCGGTATGGACATCCGCGTTGACGACAGTCAATGCGTCGTTGACGACAGTCAATGCGTCGTTGACCACCATCAACCACCTTTAGCAACAACGGGGACATCCGCAGGCCAAGGCCGCTTGGT
Organism: Xanthomonas sp. D-99; assembly: GCF_017746145.1. Lineage (NCBI taxonomy): Bacteria > Pseudomonadati > Pseudomonadota > Gammaproteobacteria > Lysobacterales > Lysobacteraceae > Xanthomonas > Xanthomonas sp. D-99. The sequence goes on from NZ_JAGHWU010000003.1 coordinate 1,756, forward strand.
GGGTTCACTCGGTTGGAGTCCCCATGCTGTTCATGATTGATCGATTTGCAGTCTATGTGACACCTCTTAGCGAACAGCTAGAGGCAGGCAACCGCTGGACAGTGTCTTGGCGCATTGATGATATCAAGCAACTGAACGAAACCGTAGAGAGAGGCACGCTGGCTGGAGTGTTTCCTACAGCCGCGCTTGCTGCGCAGGCGGGGCGGCGAGCCTCCATGGAACAGCTAGACCGGCTGATCGGCGAGACGGTGCGCAAGGGTAGGCAGACCTATATTGAGCCAGACGATGACCAAGATTAATGCAGGGGCGCTGCGACACCTGGAGAGCCAATGCCGGTCAGCAGGACCCCGGTGCTCGACACCCCGCACGAGTCCAGTTCTTTTCGGGCGTAAGCCACGGCCTCGGCGTATGTTGCAAATCCTGAAGAAGGCAATTGATAACAGTGCAGGGTTAAGCCGCCAGATCTCGAGACCAGGATCTCTGGAAAGAACTGGGACCCCATAGCAGCGGCATGAGCCGTAAGCGCGTAATCACCCACATGTCGGATCATGACGACATTCCTTGTAGTCGCTCCAGGGAAGCCATGATAAAACGTCCGCGGCAACCGAGTTGTCGGGATATTTCTCACAATTAAAATGAAGTTTCCTGATAGTCCACAACATCCCGCTGATGTATATTTTGCGTTGGATGTCAGACTATCTCACACCGTCAGAAGGCGGTGACTGACGTGCATGTGGCTTAGTTTTTTGTTGTATTTGAAAGCCGCCGGTAGATGCCGGCGGCGTTTTTATTTGCTCCGCTTGGTCATGGCCGCTCAGAATTTTAGATGCGGTTTTTCAAGATGGCAGGACCAGTTCTGACCCTTCCCAAAACGTCAGTAGGTGCTGGATCGCTTTCGGCTTTTCACCTGCAACCGTCAATGCGAGTCGCGCACGGTTCCAGCGCTGCGCACTGACTTCCACGATGGAACCGGGAAGAACTTTTCGGCAGGCCATCTGCCACTGCGGGAAGTAACGCTCGGTGATCTGATCGTTGTAAAGCTCAGCCACAAGATCGTGACGGCTTGACCGCTTGATGCGGTCGTAAGTGTCGTGCAGATGCGCGGGCGAGCCTTCGATGTATTGAAAGAACCGTTGACCGTCGTAGAGCAACACGCCGGTAATGGCGTTCTGCGCGTTCAGAGCGCTCGATGAAACCAACAAACGATCAACCTCAGCCAGTGTCCAAGGACGCCGGACCTCACTCACATAGGCAATCGCATGTAGGGGACCGGTTGTCACATGTGGGCTCTCAATAACGATAGACGTCTGCTTCCTAGCGCGCAGGTCACAGCTGGCCGGCTTTCCCTTGTGCCGGGTTGGCCGACAGTATCATGCTCCCCGTCATGGCCCACAAGCTTCACCGAACTTCGGTTGCATAGCAACAGTCGGCTCAATATGCTCCATCAAGGCTTTTTCGCCTTTATCATGGCAGGACGACTCACTAGATTTGACTGCCGCGAACTCACCGCCGCTTAAGTCTTCATTGCATGATTTCGGCACCGAGTAGCTCATAGCTCGGCGCAGTTATGTCCTTTGGCACGGTGCTTCGGGCTGGCTGCCCGATATGATCGTGCGCCCACGATGAAATTATCCGGCATGCCTCACGCTACTCACTCTTTTTCGTTTCCTCGCACCAGCTTTTCCAAGATGAGCCATCCGGTCAGCCGACTGGTGATGATCGGTGCGATCATGGCGCTCGCCTACTTTTCTTGGCTGCCCTTTCCTTGGCGGATGCCAGTCGTCGGTCTGATGGGGCTCGCGCTGGTATGGCTGGAAACCCAAGACCGACCAGCTTGCGGCCTGACATGGCTCGGGCTAGGCCGCACGCTTGGGTGGGTGGCGCTGCTGGTGCTCTTCGTCACCGCAATCATCACACCGCTTTTCCAGCCGCTGATCGACTACCTGACAGGCACCAAGACCGATTACAGCGCCTACGGTGCGCTTCGCAACAACGCATCAGCAGCCATGCAGCTGATTGGGTATGCCTGGATCAGCGCCGCCGTTGGAGAGGAGCTGGTGTTTCGAGCGTTTCTGATGCACCAGCTTGAAGCGCTTTTTAACCGCGTTGGACTGGGCCGCATTGGAGCAGCCGTTGTCGGCGGCGTTGTGTTCGGCGTCATGCACGCAAGTCAAGGCGTTTCGGGAATTCTACTGACGGGCCTTGTTGGCGCAGGGTTTGGGTATGCATACCTGCGCTCAAACCGGAACCTGTGGGCGCTCATCTTGGCGCACGGGTTGGTGGATACATGGGGCGTCACGACACTCTACCTTGGGTGGTATTGAGCCTACTCCGGCTTACTTGGAGGGCGAGCCGGTCTCCCAGGAACAAGGGTTCAAGCTGCAATAATGGACATTCCCTTATTTACCGGAGTGGAGCCCCCAGCCCATTGGTGCCATTACTTGACGCATCAAGGTGACCGGGCAATCCTTGGCGCCACACTTCAAAATTTCATCGCGTGGCGCAAAAACTGCAGGGCTGCACCCCCAGAACAGCCCTATCTTCAACATGTGGCATTCTGCGGACCCTGCGGTTTGAGCTTGGTCGTATCGCTTTAGGAAATCACTAAACGACCGGCTACCATGGTGCCTGCGAAGTGGTGCGCTGATGCAAAAAAAATTTTCTGCAGCCAAGCAGGCGTGATGTTAGTTGATCGCCGAAAAGAGCCACAGTTAAAGATGAGTGCCCGGAACGCTTTTCGAGCACTCATCGTCTTGGCTTTTGAGAGCATCAGCCCGGGAAAGCCGGAAACTTCTCATCCGGGTGCTTGGCTTTCCACTCCTTGTAAGACGCACTGCCCTGCCAGATGGTGAAGGCTTTGGGCGGACGGCCACGCCCTGACCACGTTTCTTGGTTGTGTGGCAGCCAATACTTCGGCGCTACTTCTTTCTTTGTGGAAGCAGATTTCTTCGGCTTGGTCACGCCAGCACCGATCAGAGCCGCAATCTCCGACTTCTGCTTTGCACTGAAATGCTCGGTGTATTGGTCGAGCAACTTGACGATCTCTGAATAGGCTTCAGATGATTGCTGCTGGCGTAGCTGAGCTTCCTGCTCTTCCAACTTCCGAATTTCTGCTGCCAATTTTTCCTTGGCAGCGGCAAGGGCACTCAGAGACGCGGTTCTCATTCGAAATTGATCCAGTCAATTGATAGTAAATTATTAGCGAAAAGTCGAGCCCAGTAAAGCCCTACTTCTCCGATCACAAGCTCGGCTTGCACTCTCAATAGTTTAAAATTGTTACGCGAGGCTTACGCCTGTTGCCGTTTTTTCAGAAAAATGACGTCACGCGCCCCTCGCCGCCTGGACATCTAACATATAGAGCCAACGACTTGACATGCTCTATTATTCGATTACAAGAAGCAAGCCACCCTTATCAAAAAAACCCACATGAAAATCGAAGATTTTTGGAACCAAGCCTTCATCGCAGCTCTGACCAGACTCCCCGTTGAGCAAGCTAAAAAAGAAGCCACAGATGCACTCAATGCATGCATTGATCATTGGAATGAAGAAGGCCGTCAATATTTTCCCCAACTCCCGCAACGTTGGTCCGATGCGGAAATCACCTCAATTCCGAGACAGGGAAAGGATTTCTAAAGCTGATGTCCGACAGGAAATGGCTCGGGATTCTCCTCAAATGAATATCCCAATTTCTCCGCCCTTTGTATTGCTTCTTCTTTGGTCGACCCACTACAAACAAACACATAAGGCGGCGGATCGGTTAGCACTAAAAACCATTCCGGCGGATCGGTCAGCGTTGCATGCCCATGCTGAGGACTTGCCTCAACAAGAATAACTTTGCGACTCTGCCGTTGAGGCTTCGATTTTTGGTTTCCATATGCCATCTATACACCTCATGCGGTTTAAGATATCCAACCTAGCGAAATTTGGTTGAGGATCGCTCTAATTCTTGGTCTTTGAAGAGAAATAGTGCACTCGATAGATCGGCAAAGCGACAGGCGGTTTGAAGCGCGCCAATGTCGCTATACGATCTGGAAGCGTGCGTCGATCGATATAGAACTTCTCCAACACCCCCTGCCCTCGCGCGTGACCTGTGATTGCAGCAATGGCTGAGGCCGATACACCCGCCTCATCCAGACGCGACGCAATGGTGTGGCGAAAGCCATGAAAGCCTTGCCCCTTCGCCGTGATCCCTTGGCGTTTAATGTAGACCGAAAACTGTCGGCTCAACTGTCGACCAAAGCCCAGTCCGGTGCTATTGGGCAGATGCGGAAAGATTTGCGTGTGTCCCGCTTGGCGCACTTCGTCAATGTAGACTAGAAAACCGGCATCGATCACCGGTTGCGCCAACGGCACAAAACGGCGGCTGTTCTTGTTTTTGACGCTCTGTCCCTTTCCACCCTGTCGCACGAAGAACCCTGCTACCCCGTCGATCGTGTCGATGTCCTCCACCCGAAGCTGCGCGATCTCGTTAACACGAGCCCCTGAGTAAAGCCCAAGCATCGGACCAAACCACCGATGTGGATACTTCTTGGCCCATGCAGGAAAAGCCACAGGATCGAAGATGGCCTTCAACTGGTCATCGGTGAAAGGCTCACCCGTGTCGTCTGCGTCAGGCGTCGAAATCGCACGGATACCGGCCAACGGATTGCTTCCCAGAAGCCCTGCCGAAACAAGCGACACCAAGAACACCGACAAGCGCTGTCGATGCTTGGCAACCGTCCAGGCGGCAGGCTCTGGAACTTGATGGGCTTGGGCAAGCGTCACTACATCCATGACCGCAAGGTCCTTGTAAGGCGCTCGCTTGGTCGCATTCGACGGCCACCACCGCACGACATCGAAAAATGCCCGCACATGGTCTGCCGTCAACGCGGACACTGCCAGGTCTTGCCCCACCGCACCAGCAAACAAACGCAATGAGTGGCGGCTTTCAAGCACTGTCTTGCTGTGGAGCTTCGCGCGACCCAAGTCCCCCAAGTGATCAGCAATCGCTTTGGACAACAGCGGGCCAGACGCCTTGGCCTTCCCGGTGCGCCAACCGCTTGGCTTGGCGGGCGGGACAACCTCGGCGGCAGGCTCGCGCAACAACTCAGCAAACAGCGCTGCGTCTTCAGGGGTATCGATCTGGGCCTTGCCCAGACGCGTGCCATTAGGCAGCGTCACATCGGTCAATGTGAGTTCGCGCAGTCCTTGTTCTCGGATGCGCCGCAACACTTCGTCCAGATCCACCGGCTTCCCCTGCCTCAACGCTTGGAACGCGTTCGATAGTGCCATCCCCATGCAGGCAGACACCAGACGCGCAGTATCGCCGGGGCGAAGATGGAGAGGACGAACCAGAAAACGCGAGCCGACCTGCCCCCGTAAATCAACAGGAACCAAGAAGCGCACGTAGAGGCCTGACGGCCGATGCAGCAAGAGGGGCTTTGGCAAAACGATACCTCAAACGATACCTTGGGAGGTCGTTCGAGGCGGTCTTCAGTCAGGCGAAATAGTCAGCACAATCAAGAGATTAGCGCTGAACTTCGCAAGACTGGAGCGGGCGATGGGAATCGAACCCACGTCAGTAGCTTGGGAAGCTACAGCTCTACCATTGAGCTACGCCCGCATGGCGCTGGCAGAGTTTATGCGGGTGCAGGTGTCCGGCGCAATGTGCGCCGATAAGACGAGGGCCGGTTGCCCGGCCCTCGTGTGTTGCGTGTGAGCCAACTGCGGCCTACCGCGCCTCAGAAGTTGCCGCTGAAGTTCACGAACAAGGTGGCATCGCGGGCGCTGCGCTGGGCCGTGGTGGTGCTCAGGCCGATGTTGCTCTGCAGGCCCCACAGCCCGGTACGGGCACCCAGCACGACGGTGGCGTAATTGCGATCGAAGTTCTGCCCCGGGACGGTGTACATGCCCACTTCCGGCATCGACTGCAGCCAGGCGCTGGCTTCGCCGCCGTCCTTGAACTCGTGGTCGTAGGTTGCCTGCAGGTACGGCTTGACCATGGCACCGTCCAGACGCACCTGGAAGCCGACTCGGCCGACCAGCGAATCGATGTCCTGGTTGGCGTAGCCCAGCGCGGTGGCGCTGTCGTTGCTTTCCGTATAGCCGTCGAGCTTGATCTTCTGCCAGGTCAGGCCGGCCACCGGGCCGTACTTGAGGTTGCCTTCGCCCAGCGAATACCCGGCGTTGAGGGCGGCGGTAAGGTTGCTGCCGTCGGGGGAGCCGCTGTGCACGCGGGTCGCTGGCCCAAGCTGGACTTCGCGGTCCACGTCGTAGCTCAGCCAGCTGTAGCTGACCTGGGCATTGACCCACACCGGGCCGGTATACCAGCCGAAGAAGCCGCCCAGCGTGGTGTCGTCCTGCTTGAAGCTGCCGTTGCGGTTGCCGAAGTCGGCGTCCATGCGGCCGAAACCGGCAAAGCCACCGAACACCAGGTCGCCTGCAGTCCAATCCACGCCGAACAAGCCGGCCGGCGCCATGCCGTCATACAGGTCGGCGTGGTCGTAGCGCTGCATGTCGCCACGCACGCTGCCCCACCAACGCATGCCATCGGCGTCCGGCTTGCCGTCCAGATGCCAGGCCACCTGGTCGGCGCGCGCGCGGCCGCCGGCCTGCGCCGAATGCGTCAGCACCTGCTGCAGACGCGGCGCTTCCAGCAACGAGATGGCGTATTCGCCCAGGATCTGGTGCACTGCCGTGGTCGGGTGAATGCCATCGGCGAACACATAGGTGTTCTGCGCATTGGCGGCGACCAGGCTGGTCGGGTTACAGGCAGGCAGCGGCACGGCCGGGTTGCAGGCGGTACTGGTGACATTGCTGAAGCCATAGGTGCCCGGGTTGGCGACGATTTCCTGCAGCATGTGGAAGGTGTCGACCGGAATCACGCGCAGGCCGGCGGACTGCAGGCCATTGAACAAGGCGGTGTTGTAGGCGGTGGCCGCAGCGGTGCCTTGCGCCATTCCCACGGCGCCGCCGGCGCGGAAGCGCGGGGTGAGGCCGACGTCCGGAATGGTCGGCACCATGACGTAACGCGCGCCGGCATTCTGCAAGGTGGCCACGGCACCGACCTGGGCGGTCACCGCGCTGCCGATGATGGCCTGCGCCTGTGCCGGGGCGAGCGACGCGGCGAGCAGGTCGTTGGCGCCGCCCCACACGGTGTACAGCGCATTGGGGTTGGCGCGGCCGCCATTGGCGGTGAGGTAGGTGTTGATCTGGCTGGTTACCGACGGTGCAGCGCCGAGCGCGCTGACCGAGCTGGCCTGGATGCGCGCACCGCCGGCAGCGTAGTTGTCGCCGGTCTGGCCGTTGCCGTTGGGCGCGGCATTGGTGCCGAAATGGTCGCCGACATATTCGGCCCACACCCAACCCGGGTTGGTGGTGAACTTGCCGGTGACCGCGCGCGAAGCGGCCGGCAGCAGCGGGTTGTAATAACCGCTGTCGGTGAGGCTGTCGCCGAAGAACACGGTCTGGTCGAAGGCCGACTCGGCCATGGCCGGGGCGGCCGCGATAGCGATGGCCATAGCCATCAGGGAGCGGATCGGGCGAAGTGTTGAAGCCATCGGAATGCCTGCTTGAGTGAGTGGGACCGGGCCGGCGTGCATACGTACGCTGGCGAATGGCACATGGTTTCACCCTCGCCGCCCGCGCTCACGCTGCATTGCCGCATAACGCAAAAACGCGCGCCGGAGTGGCACGCGATGCAACAATGATGACATGAACATCCAACTCAACGGCACTCCGCGCGCACTTCCGGACAACTTGCCGCTGGCCGCCCTGCTGGAGCAGGAAGGCCTAGCACAACGCCGCGTCGCGGTAGAGGTCAATGGCGAAATCGTGCCGCGCGGACGGCATGCAGAACATGCGTTACGCGAGGGCGATGTGGTGGAAATCGTGCACGCGCTGGGCGGCGGATGATGCGCCGCGCAGGCCGGCGCATCCGCGCCCGATCGGTGATAATTGCCGCATGACGAATCCCGCCCCCTCTGATGCGCTGGTCATCGCCGGCAAACACTACCGTTCGCGCCTGCTCACCGGCACCGGCAAGTTCAAGGATCTGGACGAAACCCGCCGGGCCACCGAAGCCGCCGCGGCCGAAATCGTCACCGTCGCCATTCGCCGGGTGAATATCGGCCAGGACCCCAACGCGCCCAACCTGCTGGATGTGCTGCCGCCGGAGCGTTACACGCTGCTGCCCAACACCGCCGGCTGCTACACCGCCGAAGACGCGGTGCGCACCTGCCGGCTGGCGCGCGAGCTGCTGGACGGCCACAACCTCACCAAGCTGGAAGTGCTCGGCGACGAGAAGACGCTGTACCCGGATGTGGTGCAGACGCTCAAGGCCGCCGAACAACTGGTCGCCGATGGGTTCGAGGTGATGGTCTACACCTCCGACGACCCGATCCTGGCCAGGCGCCTGGAAGACATCGGCTGCGTGGCGGTGATGCCGCTGGCCGCGCCGATCGGCTCGGGGCTGGGCATCCAGAACAAGTACAACCTGCTGGAAATCATCGAAAACGCCAAGGTGCCGATCATCGTCGACGCCGGCGTGGGCACCGCCTCGGATGCGGCGATCGCGATGGAACTGGGCTGCGATGGCGTGCTGATGAATACCGCCATTGCCGGTGCGCGCGACCCGATCCTGATGGCCAGCGCGATGCGCAAGGCGATCGAGGCCGGACGCGAGGCGTTTCTGGCCGGGCGGATTCCGCGCAAGCGCTACGCATCGGCGTCGAGCCCGGTGGATGGTGTGATTGGATGATGGGGTGGTCTGCTGGCGTCGTGCGTGCGACCGGCTGCATTAGGCAACCGCCAGGCAGTGGCCGCTCGACGATGGGCGTGATCGCATCCGGCGCCGCGTCGTCTTTCCCCTCGCACCAACCCCTCTTCTATTGGAAGAGGGGCTTTTCACCTTCTGCGTGGGCGCGCGATGTGGTTGTCGCGCACGCGCGAGGCCTTTGTTTGCTGACCTGACCGACCTTTCATGACCGACCCGTTTACCAGCGACGGCGCCAAGATGCCGCCCAAGCCTTTCACCATCGAAGAGGGGCGCCGCCAGGTGCGCAGCTTCGTGCTGCGCCAGGGCCGCTTCACGCCGGCGCAGCAACGTGCGTTCGATGCGCTATGGCCACGTTTCGGGCTGGATTACCTCGGTAAGCCGCGCGATCTGGCTGCCACCTTCGGACGCGATGCGCACAAGGTGCTGGAGATCGGCTTCGGTAATGGCGCTGCATTGCGCTTTGCCGCGCAACAGGACCCCAGCCGCGATTACATCGGCATCGAGGTGCATGCGCCCGGCGTGGGCCGCCTGCTCAACGCCCTGGATGAAGACGGCAGCACGCATGTGCGCCTGTATCACCACGATGCGGTGGAAGTGCTCGAACACGAGATCGCCGACGGTGCGCTGGACGAAGTACGCATCTATTTCCCCGATCCATGGCACAAGAAGCGGCACAACAAGCGCCGCCTGATCCAGCCGGCGTTCGCGCAGTTGCTGGTGCGCAAATTACGCGACGGCGGCCGCCTGCATGCGGCCACCGACTGGGCCGATTACGCCGAACAGATGTGGGACGTGCTCGATGCCACCCCGGGCCTGGTCAATCGCGCCGGCCCGCGCGGCCACGTCGAACGCCCCACCTGGCGCCCGCAAACTCACTTCGAGACGCGCGGCCAGAAGCTCGGCCACGGCGTGTGGGATTTGCTGTATGACCGGGATTCGGGAATCGGGATTGGGGATTCGTAACGGCGGCATCCCCGGCAACCAGACGCTTCAGCGCTTTTAACCAATTCCCACTCCCGAATCACGAATCCCGGCCCCCAATGGACACCGCGCTGACGCTGACCAACGATATGAAGCTCGTCCTCGGGCTGGTCGGTTTCACGATGGCGATGTTCCTGTTCGAGCGCATCCGCGCCGACGTGGTGGCGTTGATCGTGCTGGTGGTCTTGGGCGTCACCGGGCTGGTGGCGCCGGAAGAACTGTTCGGCGGTTTCTCCGGTAATGCGGTGATGAGCATCATCGCCACCACCATTCTGGGCGCGGGGCTGGAGCGCACCGGTGCGTTGAACCGGTTGGCCACCTGGTTGTTGCGGCGTTCGCACGGCAGCGAGCAGCGCCTGATGATGATGACGCTGGCCATCTCCGGCTTGAACTCGTCGTTCATGCAGAACCCGTCGGTGATGGCCTTGTACCTGCCGGTCGCCTCGCGCCTGGCCGCACGCACCGGGCTCACCTTGCAGCGCATGCTGCTGCCGATCGCCGCTGCCATCGTGATGGGCGGCGCGCTCACCATGGTAGGCAATTCGCCGCTGATCCTGCTCAACGACCTGCTGGTCTCGGCCAACAACAACCTGCCCTCGGGCATGGCCAGCATCGAGCCCTTGACGATGTTCGCGCCGCTGCCGATCGGCGTGGCGTTGCTGATCGCGGCGTTGCTGTACTTCCGCTTCTACGGCGACCGCAAGTTGATCGAAGAAGAACGCCTGATCAACGAAGGCGTGACGCCCTCGCGCACCGAAAGCTATTTCGCCAAGACCTACGGCATCGACGGCGATGTGTTCGAGCTGACCGTCACCGCCGAAAGCCCGCTGGTGGGCATGACTCTGGGCGAAGCCGAAGCCTTGCACGATGCGCCGTTGCTGCTTGCGCTCAAGACCGGCAACGACACCCGCCTGGCACCGCCGGCCGATATGCGCATCTGGGTCGGCAGCGTGCTCGGCGCGATGGGTCCGCGCCAGGAAGTAGCCGATTTTGCGCAAAACCAGTTCCTGCGCATGTCCTCGCGCCTGCGCAACCTGGGCGACCTGTTCAACCCCAGCCTGGCCGGTATCTCCGAAGCATTGATTCCGCCCAACTCGCGGTTGATCGGCAAGAGCGCCGGCCAATTGCGCCTGCGCAAGCAGGCCGGCATCAGCCTGCTGGCGATCAACCGCGACAAGCAGGTCATCCGCGAAGACGTGCGCAACGTGCCGCTGCGCGCCGGCGACATGCTGGTCTTCCACAGCATCTGGCAGGACCTGGCGCAGGCGGCGGAAAGCCGCGATTTCGTGCCGGTCACCGACTTCCCCAAAGGCGAGCAGCGCCCGCACAAATTCAAGATCGCGATGGCGATCTTCGCCTTCACCATCCTGATCGCGCTGACCTCGCGCCTGCCGGTGGCGCTGACGCTGATGACCGGCGTGGCCTGCATGCTGCTCAGCGGCGTGCTGCGCATGGACGAGGCCTACGCGTCGATCAACTGGAAGACCATCTTCATGATGGCCGGGCTGATTCCGCTCGGCTGGGCGATGGACAGCAGCGGCACCGCGGCCTGGGTCGCCGGCCATACCATCGACCGCCTGCCCGAAGGCATCCCGGTGTGGGCGCTGGAAATCAGCCTGGCCTTGCTGACCACCGCGTTTTCGCTGGTGATCAGCCATGTCGGCGCCACCATCGTGATGGTGCCCATCGCGGTCAATCTGGCGCTGGCCGCCAACGGCAACCCGACCGCGTTCGCGCTGATCGTGGCGTTGTCGGCGTCCAACAATCTGATGACCGCGTCCAACCCGGTGATCTCGATGGTGGCCGGCCCGGCCAACTATCAACCGCGCGAGTTATGGCGGGTGGGCGCGCCACTGTCGCTGATCTACATCGTGGTGATGGTGTCGATGATCAACCTGATGTTCTGGTGGGCGGCGCGCTAATCCGGCGTTGCGCTTTCAGCGCGGCTGACAACATGTCATCGGCAATCGTCCTTGGCGCTTACCCAAGCAGCACCTGCTCATCCTCGACCCGTACCGGCACCGCGAACAGCGATTGACCGCGACACGGGCCGCTGACGCATTCGCCGCCACTCAATTCGAATGCCGCACCGTGCGCGGCGCAGACCAACTGCCCTTCCTTGGTCTTGAGAAATTGCCCCGGCGCCCAATCCAGCCGGCGGCCGGCATGCGGACAGATGTTCAGCCAGGCACGGACCTGGGTCCCTTCGCGATACAGCACCAGCGACTCGGCACCGCTATCCAAGCGTGCTTCGACCTCCAAAAACCCGGCATCGGGAATCTGCGTCAACGTGGCAAGCGTGGTGAGCGATGGCGACGACATGCAGGGGACCGGGCAACGACGGGCCTGGATTGTGGCATGCGGGCCTGGGCGGCACGGAACCTCAGGCGTCGGCTACGGGATGAGAAGCGACAACACCATCCCCCAGCCAACCGGCCACAACTGGGCGTATGCGCTCTCATCCACGCTTGCTGCATGTGATCGTCTTCGCATATCGCAGCATCGATTAACGAACTTTTCACTCAATGACATGAAACCGCAACGATACTGCGCACTCGTTTCCTGCCCGGCAGCCCACCGCCATGCCCGCACGCCTCTTCCAATTCGGCAACTTCCACCACCTGTTTGCGCCGCGCAAGCCGCGTCACCCGTTGGTGCGCGTTGCCGCCGGCCTGGCTGGTCTGGCGATCCTTGCGGTGCTGATCTTCTTCAGCGTGTTCGTTGGTGCAGCGATGATCCTGGGTGGCATCGCCTGGAAGCTGTTGAGCAAGTCGAACCGCCGCACGCCGCAGCAGGCACGCGTGGTCGACGCCGAGTACCACGTGGTGCGCAAGCCCGCGTTGCCGTTGTCGCACTGACACCTGGCTGACTGCATTGCTGCATCTCTCGGCCTGCGCAGCAGGTGCCGGATGCGTGGATGGCTGCATCGATGATGTTTTTTCTTCCAGCAAGCCAGACCTGGCGTGCGGCAGTTTGCCGCGTTCTAAGCACGGCTATCGGCTGGGTGATGCGCTGCGCTGATGGGCCAGACGCGCATATGGCGCTGCCTCGAACACCGGTTCACTGGCCTGCGCCCTTCTGAATCAACGCCGCATCAATGCGCACTGCGCTCGCATTGAAGGCAAGCGGAGCGCTGTCAGCGCTGTGGTGGGTGCGCAATCGTCTCGTTGCACGCGTTGCCACTCACGCGTCGATGCGGCTGTCTGACGCCCTGCACGCGCTGCCAGCCCGGCCATGCCGTGCACTGGATGCGGGCGTCACGGTTCCGTCGTACACGGGCAAACCGCTAGACTCACCTGCCCATACGTTGAGGATGCGCGCATGACCCACGATGTGATTCCCGCCGCCGATGTTCCGCGCATTCCAGTGGTGGGCGGTGGCAGTTTTCCGGTGCACCGCATCTACTGCGTAGGGCGCAACTTCGCCGACCATGCGCGCGAGATGGGCGCCACCGCACCGGCCTCCAAGGACGAGCGTGGCCAGCCGACTTTTTTCATGAAGCCTGCCGATGCCATCGTGGTCGGCCACGGCGACCACATCCCCTACCCACCCGGCACCAGGGAACTGCACCATGAAGTGGAACTGGTGGTGGCGCTGGGCAGCGATGCGCCCGCTGGCGAGTTGCCGGTGGAACAGGCCGAGCGCTTGATCTACGGCTACGGCGTGGGCCTGGATCTGACCCGTCGCGATCTGCAGGCCGCTGCCAAGGCAAAAGGCTTGCCCTGGGATATCGCAAAGGGCTTCGATCACTCCGCGCCGGTGAGCGAGCTGGTGCATGCCGGCGAAGTCGGCGCGCTGGAGGCGCTGAATCTGTCGCTGGAGGTCAACGGCCAGGTGCGTCAGCAGTCATTGCTGGATCAAATGATCTGGAACGTGCCGGAGATCCTGCACGAGCTTTCCAAACTGTATGCACTGCGCGCAGGTGATCTGATTTTCATGGGCACGCCGGCCGGCGTCGGCCCGTTGCTGCCAGGCGACCAGTTCAGTGCGCGCCTGGAGAACGTCGCCGAGCGCCACGGCATCATCGCGGGCTGACATCGGGCCGGCTACGATCCGGCTGCGGCAGTTGGTCCGCGACCGCAGTTGGAGTGCACTATGGGAATGGTCAGCGAATTCAAGCAATTCGCAATGCGCGGCAATGTCATCGACCTGGCGGTCGGTGTGGTCATCGGTGCGGCGTTCGGCAAGATCGTCACCGCGCTGGTGGAGAAAATCATCATGCCGCCGATCGGTTGGGCCATCGGCAATGTGGATTTTTCGCGCCTGGCGTGGGTGCTCAAGCCGGCCGGCGTCGATGCCACCGGCAAGGAGATCCCGGCCGTTGCGATTGGCTACGGCGATTTCATCAACACCGTCGTGCAGTTTTTGATCATCGCCTTCGCGATCTTTCTGGTGGTCAAGTTGATCAACCGCGTGACCCATCGCAAGCCGGACGCCCCAAAGGGCCCGAGCGAAGAAGTACTGTTGCTGCGCGAAATTCGCGACACGCTCAAGAACGACACGCTCAAGCCGCCGGGCGCGCTGTAAGCGGGCACAACCCAGTGGCGCATCCTGTGGCGCAACTTCGCGCAGAAGGATGACCTTTCGCACGCAGACGGGGGACGTCGCGCTGATAAGCTCGGGGTCCCCTTGTCGTTGGAGCCGCCCTGCATGCGTCGTCTCGCTGTTGCCATCTCTACCCTACTCGCCTGCTCCTCCGCACTCGCCGCACAGACCAGCATCCCCGACAGCGCATTGCGTACCGCAGCGCAGTTGCGCGAGCAGGCGTTGGCCGACAACACCGGCTTTGCGGTGGTCCAATCGTTGACCACCGAAGTGGGCCCGCGCATTGCCGGTGGCGAAGCAGACCCGCGTGCGGTGGCCTGGGCCAAGGCGAAATTCGCTTCGCTGGGTTTCGACAAGGTGTGGACCGAGCCGGTGACCTTTCCGAAATGGGAGCGTCGCAGCGAACACGCTGCCGTGCTCGGCGCGCATGCGCAGCCGCTGACCATCACCGCACTGGGCGGCAGCCCGGGCGGCATCGTCGAAGGCGAGGTGGTGCGTTTCGAAACGTTGGCAGCGTTGCAGGCCGCGCCGGCTGGCTCGCTGGCCGGCAAGATCGCATTCGTCGATTACCAGATGGTCAAGGCGCGCGACGGCAAGGACTACGGCAATGGCGGCGCCGTGCGTAGCAAGGGACCGTCCGAAGCGATACGCAAGGGTGCCATTGGATTTGTCATGCGCTCGGCCGGCACCGATTCGCACCGCGTGCCGCATACCGGCATCACCCGTTTCGACGAAGGCCTGACGCCGGTGCCGGCCGCAGCGCTGTCGGTGCCCGATGCCAACCAGCTCGCGCGGCTCACCGCACTGGGCAGCACGCGCGTGCGTCTGGCGCTGGATTGCGGCTGGGACGGCACGGCCACCTCGTACAACGTGATCGGCGAAATCACCGGGCGCAGCAAGCCCAAGGAAGTGGTGGTGATCGGCGGGCATCTGGATTCGTGGGATCTGGGCACCGGCGCCATCGACGACGGTGCCGGCGTGGCGATCACGATGGCTGCCGGCCACCTGATCGGCCAACTCAAGCAACCACCCAAGCGCACCATCCGCGTGGTGGCCTTCGCCAACGAGGAGCAGGGTCTGTACGGTGGCAAGGCGTATGCGGCAGCGCACGGCAACGATGCCAAGGACATGACGCTGCATCAGATCGGCGCGGAAAGCGACTTCGGTGCCGGGCGCATCTATGCCTTCAACACCGGCGCGGCGGCGCCGGACGACTCGCGCGCGGCGACCAAGCAGATTGCCGAGGTACTGGCACCGCTGGGCATCGCGTACGAACCGGGCAAGGGCGGCCCCGGCCCGGATGTCGGGCCGATTTCGGCCAAGGGTGGAGCCTGGGGGTGGCTGGCGCAGGATGGCACCGACTACTTCGATCTGCACCACACCGCCGACGACACGTTGGACAAGATCGACCCGAAGGCGCTCGCGCAGAACGTGGCCGCCTACACCGTGTTCGCGTATCTGGCCGCAGAAGCCGATGGCGATTTCGGCAGCCGCGCCAAGAGCGTGCAACCGCCGAGCGAATGATTGCGAGGACGATGCGGTGCATGCGCCGAACGCTGGATGTGGCAGTGATTTGCTCATTTTCAGGCGGCAGGCGCATGCAGGAATCGCACGATGCCTGGCGCTGCTGATTGCGTAGATCGGCGCGTTCGTCTGGCGAGTGTGCAGTTGCGATGCAGCGGCTGCCGCTGGTACTGCGTGAGGTGATTGGTCGGTTGCTTTTCGTGGTCGCTTCACACCTCGAAGCGGTAGCGCGCATTCGCTCTTACCCCAGGATGAGCACACACAATGGTGGCCAAGCGGCAACGCAGTGCGAACAATGCGGCGACGTTGTTGGATGTCGCCAAACACGCTGGCGTCTCGCCGATGACCGCTTCGCGTGTGATCAACCGTCACCCGCATGTGGGCGAAGCGATGCGCGCGCGCGTGGAGGCCTCGGTACAGGCATTGGGCTACCGGCCCAATCTCGCCGGTCGTTCGTTGCGGACCAGCGGGCTGCTGCGTATCGGCGTGCTGTACAGCAACCCGAGCGCCGCGTACCTCAATCAATTCATGCTTGGCCTGCTCGAGCAGAGCAGCCTCACCGGCAGCCAGGTCATGGTGGAGAAGTGCGGCGCCATCCGCAGCCAGCGTGCGGCCACCGAGCGCCTGCTCGCTGCCGGCGTCGATGGGGTGATCCTGCCACCGCCGTTATGCGACTCGCGTCAGACCATCACCGAACTCGATGCGCGCGGCATTCCGGTGGTGGCGGTGGCCAGTGGCGCACCGATGGCGCAAATCAGCTCGGTGCGGATCGACGACTACCAGGCTGCGCGCGCCATCGTCGACCACCTGATCGAGCTCGGGCATCGTCGCATTGCGTTGATCAAGGGCGACCCGAAACACACCCCGAGCGCACTGCGCGCAAATGGCTATCTCGACAGCCTGCACGCTGCCGGCTTATCGGTCGCAGATGGCTTGATCGCAGAGGGCTTGTTCACCTATCACTCCGGGCTCCTCGCCGCGCGCAGCCTGTTGGCGCAGCCGCAGCCAGCCACTGCGATCTTCTGCAGCAACGACGACATGGCGGCCGCAGCGGTCGCGGTCGCGCATGGATTGGGCTTGCGCGTGCCCGAAGATGTCTCCATCGCCGGCTTCGACGATACGCCGGTGGCCACCACCATCTGGCCCGAGCTCACCACCGTGCATCAACCGGTCACCGCCATGGGGCGCGCTGCTGTGTCACTGCTGGCCGACGCGGTCCGTCAACGCCGCAAGGGCGACACCGCACCCGGCGTGCATCAGGTGATGAAATACACGCTGGTCAAGCGTGGCTCGACGGCAGGGCCGCCGAAGACAT
The DNA here is from genome assembly GCF_017746145.1 of Xanthomonas sp. D-99. NCBI lineage: Bacteria > Pseudomonadati > Pseudomonadota > Gammaproteobacteria > Lysobacterales > Lysobacteraceae > Xanthomonas > Xanthomonas sp. D-99. Next base: position 18,876 of record NZ_JAGHWU010000003.1, read on the forward strand.
AGCGCGACAGCGCACCATCACCATCCCGGTTCGGCACAGACGCACCACATCCATCTGCGCGCACGCTGCGCCGTCGCAGCCGACCGCTGCCCTTTCAACGGCAATCAGACTCACAGTTGCAGCATTCCACTGCCGCCATGATGCACAGACGCCCATGCAATCACGCAAAAAAACGGCCACATCGCTTCCCGACGATGTAGCCGAATGGGAGGGTATTCGACGTCGCCGCCGAACGTACTGCAACGCCGTATCGCACGGCGACGGGAAGAACGCGCAATGACCGCTTGGAGAGGAACGAGGAGAACCGCATGTGCGGCACGGCGCGAGCATGCGCCGTTCCGCACATCAGTGTCTTGCATCAGCGCATGGCATCAGAAGCGCAAACGCAGACCCGCGTAGTAGCGACGCTCGAAGATGTTCTGGTCGAAGTAGTGATTGGTCCACTGCGCGTAACGGCGTTCGCTTTCGCCGGTGAGGTTGGTGGCCTGGGCGTACAGGGTCAGGTGGTCGTTGACGTCGTAGCTCAACGACGCGTCCAGGTAGCCGACGTCGTCGTTCCAGATCGCCAGCTCGTCGCCCCATGCGGAACTGTTGACCTGACTGAAGCGCTTGCTGCGCCAGTTGTAGGCCACGCGCGCCTGCAGCTTGTCCTTCTGATACCACAGCACCGCGTTGGCCTGATGCTTGGAGTTGTCGCCGATCGGCAGCGTGTTGCCGTCGATATCGGTGTTGTCGGTATCGGCGTCGGAGAAGGTGTAGTTGATGTTGGTCCCGAAGCCGCTCAGCCAGCCTGGCAGGAAATCGAAAGCCTGCTGGTAGCCGATTTCGAAGCCCTTGATCTTGCCGCCGCCGCCATTGACGATGCGCTCCACCGGGCCGCCCGCGCGCACGACGCCATCGGCATCGGGCAAGGGCTCGATGTTGGTAACGGTGGTGGGGAACGACTTCACGTCGATCAGGAACGCACCCACGCTGATCAACGAGGCATCGGCGAAATACCATTCCCACGAGGCGTTGTAGTTGGTGGCGCGATACGGATCCAGATCCGGATTGCCCGAACGGCCATTGAGGAACAGCACCGCATCCGATGGCAGCGACGGATTACGCGGCGGCGTGCCATTCACGGCGTAGAAGCTCACCAGACCACGGCCGAGATCGGGCAGATCCTGACGCGCAACCGCCTTGTTGTAGGCGAAACGCAGCTTCTGCGCGTCGGTGACGTCCAGCGACAGGTTCGCGCTGGGCAGCACATCGGTGTACTGGCGATTGAGACGGTTGGTGCCGATCGCCGGGCTGACGCCATTCCATTCGACATTGCCGATGTAGACGTTGCCGCTGCTCAAATACTGGTCGATCGCCAGCTTGGTCTGCACGATGCGCGCACCGATGTTGGCCGTCCACGGCACGCGCGTGCCGGTACCGCCCTCCAGATTGGCAATGAAATAGGCCGAGCTGGTTTTTTCGGTGACCTGGTAGGAATCGGCCGCCTGCTGATACGCCACGTTGCCCGGATACAGGCTGTTGAGATAAGCCACCGGGTCTTTCATCGCCTGCGGATTGATGGCAGGCAGACCCTGGCGACCGAGGCCGGTGACCTTGAGCGGATCGAAGTCGTTGAAATACGCCCAATAGCCGGGAATCGAATTGAACGGCAGCAAGCGCGCCTCGGACACGCCACTGCAGGTATCCACGATCAGCGGATCCTTGTAGTAGTACAGCGAACGGTTCGGGTCGGCACAGCTGGACGACACCGGCGACAGATAACGATAGGTATCGAGCTTGAAATCGCGCTCGCCATAGCGAATGCCGAACTGGAAGCCGCGCACCACGCCCTCGTCGAACTCGAAGGTGCCGTCCGCGCGGAATGCGTCCATCTTGGCCTCGATCTTGTTGCCCTGCGCCCAGGTGGACATCAGCTGCCAGTTGTCTGGGTTGGACACATCGGTAGCGAGGTTGACCGCCGGATAGGTGCCGCGAAAATCCACCGATGCATCCACGGTGGGCAGGCCGTTGACATTGGCCCACTGGGTCACGCCGCCGGCACGTGGGATCTGGTCGCCGCGCGTCACCGCTGCATCGGCACGCGCTTCGTCGTAGGTGCGCTGCGCATCGCCGTGCACCCAGCGGAACGAGGCACGGAACGGACCACCATCGTCGTAACGCAATTCCAGATTGGTGTTGAGCGCATCCGAATCGGCTACGCCGGCCATCGAATGCGCCTGAAAGCGGTTGTAGCGGAACTGGCCGTACTCCAGCACGCCGTTGGGGTCGACGACCGAGCCCGGCTGCAACTGGTTGGTCGCCCAACCGGTATGCAATTGTGCCGCCACCGAGGTGTCGTGGTCTTCGAGCTTGGTGTAGGCGGCGTCCGCCAGCACCGTCCACGAATCGTTGATGTTGAACTGGAACGAGCCGTTGACGCCGGTGCGCTGGCGATCGGTGCTGCGGTTATCCAGTTCGGTCGCCACCCAATTGTAGAAGTAGTCGCGCGGCAGATTGCCCGGGTCGGTATTGCTGCCGATACGTCCATCGCCGTTGAAGTCGAAGCCGACGTTTTGTTCGGTGGATTTCTGTGCGCCATTGGAATAGACGCTGGGATGCTTGTTTTCCAGCGTGGCATCCGAATACGACACCGCCAGCAACGCGCCCCAACGCGCGGTGCGGAAACTGGCCAACCCCGAATACAATTCGTTGGCTTTCTGCACGCGATCGCCGTACGAGCCTTCGGCCTGCCCGCTGAAGGTCCAGCCCTCGGGCAGATCGAACGGGCGCCGCGTCTTCAGCGAGACGGTGCCGCTGATGCCGCCATCCAGATCGGCCGCAGTGGGCGACTTGATCACGTCCACGCCACTGAACAGCGTGGGCGGAATATCCACGAAATCCGGCTGCGCGCGACCGATGTTCGGCTGACCATATTGATCGCCGCCGCCGGCACTCAAGTACAACTCGCCGTTCATGGTGGTCTGCACCTGCGGCATGCCACGGATATTGAGCTGCGAACCTTCGCCGGCCGAGCGCCGGATCTGCACGCCAGGCACGCGCTGCAGCGAATCGGTGATGGTGACGTCGGGCAACTTGCCGATGTCTTCGGCAGAGATCGAATCGATGATCTGCGCGGCGCTGCGCTTGTTCTCGATGGCTTCGGCCTGCGCACCGCGCACGCCCTTGACCATCACCTTGTCCAGTTCGGTTACGCCTGGAGTGGGGGCGGTGTCCTGCGCGCTTGCGCTGCCGGCAAGCAGGGTGAGCGCAGCCGCAAGTGCGGCCGCCAATGGGGTGTGACGGGTATTCGAATGCAGCTTGTTCATGGTCCCCTCCCAGGGATGACAAATCCACGACCGTTTCGACTGGCATTACCGGCAGGGCAATGCGGTATTGGCCGACGCACCAGGCGGTGCGTCAGTGAGAGCGTCGTGCACGGCACGGCGCGGCAACACGCAGACGTCGCTACGGAGACCCGTTGGCGACACCTGTCGATGGTTCGGCATTCCAGCCACGCAATTGCAGCGTGGCGTTGCGCAAGGCGGCAGCAGACGGGCCGCGAATTTCCACCACGCGTTCTTCGCCTGGCGCCAGGCTCAGATAATTGTCGCTGTAATAGGCTGGCAGGATGCGTTGGCCTTGCGCATCCACCAGGGTCAACTTGGTGTTGAGGGCCACCTGCTGCGACGGGTTGCGGACGGTGGCGCGCAGCACGGCCTCGTTGCCCTGCTGCAATTGCGTGGTGAGCTGCAGCGGCACCTTTGCGAGCACGTCCAGCCCACGCATCGCCACCGCATCGCGCGCCACCCAGTAAAAGTTGCGCGAACGCACCACCGCGTCGCGATCAAGCAACTGCAGCCGCACAAAGCCCAGCCCGTTGGTGTCCTTCAGCGATGGTGCCAACTGCAGCACGGGTGCCGACACTGCCACTGCAGCGGCGTCCAGCGCCTGTTCACGCTGTTGCAGCAGCTTGCCGTCACTGGCGTACACCTCTGCACGCACACGCAATCCACGCACCGGCGTGGCAGCGTTGTTGACCACGACCACTTCGTACCCCGGCAGATTCATCTGCACATGCAGGGTCTCGGCTGCATTGCGCACGCCGTAATACGCGGCGTGGGTGTCGTAATCGTGGCTATACACCTGCCACATGTTGCTCGGCCACGCCGGATGGCTCATCCACAGCAGGCGACCGCTGTTCTTGCTCCACAGTTGCGCGTTGAAGCCTTCGAAAATGGCGCGGTGGGTTTCGTAATTGAGCAGCTGCGCCTTGCGCTCGAAATCGGCCAGGCCGGTCGGTGCACCCAGCTTGTCGGTCAGCGTGCGCATGAAACTATTGGTATCGCCGTTACCGGACTGGTGCCAGTCGTGGTACGCCCAGGCGTCGCTGATTGGCCATTGGTCGCCAACGGCCGGCACCGAGGCCTTGAACGACTCCAGCGTGGAGAACGATGGCGTGCCCACTTCCACCGAGAAGCCCTGCGCCAGCTTGTTGAAGTAGGCCACCGGCTCGCGATAGTTGTACGGCCCACTGCCCTGCAAATTGATCTCGTTGGAACTGCCGGTGTACCAGCGCGTGCCGTCGAGTTCGGCAACCAGCTTGTCCAGGCCTTCGTTGAGGATGGGGGCCGGCACGCCTTCGTTGCGCCCGAACCACAACACGATGGACGGATGATTGCGGAAGCGCTTGATCACCTCGGCCGCGTTGTCCAGGAACAGCGCCGCATCGGCCGGTTCCATGTTGTAGTTCTGCGTGGACTGCCAGAAATCGTTGAGCACCAACATGCCGTACTCGTCGGCCAGCTCGAAGAAACTTGCTTCGGTGTTCTGCCCGACCCAGTTGCGCACCACATTGAAGTGCGCATCGCGCTGCAGGCGGAAGTACGGCTCCAGCCGCTCACGCGACACGCGCTTGCGCCAATCGTCCATGCCCCAGTTACCGCCTTTCACGGCAATGCGCACACCGTTGATGCGGATGACCAGATGCGGGGCCAGCGTGGAATCGTCCAGCTGCTGAACTGCCGGCGAGCCCAGCGCACCGGGATATAGCGACTGCGCGTTGCCGCCGGGTACTGGCCGGATCGCCGCATGGCGTACATCGACGATGCGTTCGCCACGCTGGCGGGCCTGGTTGAGATCGACCAGCACACGGCGCAATGCGCCATCGTCGTCGAATAACGACAGCTCGTAGGTCACCTCGCGAATACCGAAGCGCAGCTGCTGCGCATCCGAGCGCGCGCCTGCCACATCGACGCTGGTATGCAATGTATACAGCGCAGGCTCGCCGTAGCCGTTGGGCCACCACAGCCGCGGGTTGACGAGGCGCAACTGTGGCGTATCGCCCGCAGTGAACTTCAGCGTACTGCCGCCGGCCGGCACCATGACCTGGCGCTGGATGGTCACATCGCCGAAGACCAACTGCACGCTGCCCTGCACTGCGGCAGGCGTGTCGTTGCGCAGCGGCACGTTGATTTCCAGTTCGGCACGTTGATGATCCGGCGCCAAGCGCGCGGTCAGCACCTGGATGTCGCCAAGTGCGAGCGGGCCGCTGGCGTGCAACTGCACGTCCTGCCACAGACCGGCATTGCGGTCGCGTACCGCGGGAATCCAGTCCCAGCCCTCGCTGGCGATGAAGGTCGGGCCATCCAAGGCCTGCATGCCGCCGTTTTCGCCGACGCCTGCGCTCATCGATTGTTCGTGCGCAATGCCCGGATGCGGTGGCGGCGACACCCGTACCGCAATGACGTTGCGACCTGGCTTGAGCCGCGTGCTGACATCGAAACGACCGCGTGCGAATGCGCCGCGCGTACGCCCGACCTGCACGCCATTGACCCAGACTTCGCCGGCATAGTTGATGCCGTTGAACAGCAGTTCCAGACGCTTGCCTTGCGCGGCGGCAGGCAGATCGAAACTGCTGCGGTACCACCAGTCCTGACGGCTCAGCGCTTCGGGAATGGCCATGTTGTTGAGACCGATGTCCGGATCCGGATACACGCCACGGTCGACCAGCGTGGTGAGCACGGTGCCGGGCACGGTCGCCGCACGCCATGACGCATTGCCGGTGGTGTCATCGCGACGCGACAGCGTGGCGCCGGTCGCTTGACCAAGCTCCGGTGCTGCGGCCAGCTGCCATGCACCCACACGCCAGGAAGTGGCATCCAGCGACTGCAATGCCGGCGCGTTCGCCACCGGCTTTGCAACCGGCGTCGAGAACGCTGCACTACTGCGCGGCAGCGTTGCAGCCGGCTGCGGCGCAAGCTGGCCGGCCATCTGCTTGACCTGCAAGCGCCAGCCTGGCGATGCGTCTTCGAAGCGTTGCAGTGCCGGATCCGGCGCATTTTCGGCAAGCTGTGCAATGGCCTGTGCATCCAGCGCGCCCGCCTGTACCGTAAAGCCGGCGAGATCGCCGCCGAAGTGTTGCGTATACGCCGCCGGCTGCTGGCGTGGCCCGAATACGAGCGTCGGCGCGATGGCCGTCCGCTGCACAGGACCGCTGGCGACCTTGCGGCCGTTGGCATACAGGGTCAGGCGAGCGCCCTGGGCAACTGCGGCCACTTGCGTCCAGCTGTCTGCACGCAGGGTTTGCGTACTGCGCAACACATTGCCGGCGCCCTGCGCAAAGCCGAGTGTGCCGCCATCGATCACGAAGTAGCGGCCTGTGCCTTGCGGATCGCCCACGCCTGCAATCAATGCAGGACCTGTGATCGACCGTGATGGGCGCACCCAGCCAGAGACGCTCCAGTCCGCATCGGCAGACAACCACGGCGTCGGGGCAGCGAGCTTCTTGGTCAGCGCAACGCCACCGGCAAGCACGCGCACGTCATACGGACCGGGCGAATCGTCGGCAGGCGCTGCCTCCACTGCAGTCCAACCCATGCATGCACACAACACCCACAGCGCTCCGCGGCGGAACGCCCTGCGAACCATCAGCATTAGAGGCCTCTCCCAAGCTCTACTGCCACACAACGGTGCACATCGCTTCGATGCAATCGGCAACCCGTCGCGCAGACGTTTGCGTCATGACCTCCGTGATGCCGCCCGTGGCTGCCGCCCCTGTTTCAGCGGCCATGGTGCGAGGTAACGTTACCCCAGCTGGATATCGACAACAACCTTTCTGCGCTAGGGTTGGCAATCCCAGGAGGAGGGAATCATGCGAAACCTGATCCAGTCCGCAGTCCCCGCGGCATGTGCGTTGTTGTGTTTGATCGCTGCACCCGCTGCAGCACAGAGCTTGCGCGTGCAATCGCCTGATGCACGCACGCAAGTGGAATTCACGCTACGTGCCGGTGGCGTGCCCAGCTATCGCGTGCTGTATCGCAACACATTGGTGCTCGACGATGCGCCGCTCGGGCTGGATCTGGGCCGAGGCAACAAGCTCGGCCGTGACATGACGCTACACAGCAGCACGACCGAACTGCACGACAGCCGCTTCACCTTGACGGTCGGAAAGACGCGACAGGCGCGCGACCACTATCGAGAACTGCGCGTGCAACTGGCCGATACGCAACATCGCAAGCTCAGCATCGAACTGCGTGCGTACGACGACGGCGTTGCGCTGCGTTACGTCCTGCCGGATGCAGGCCAGGTGCACATTCGCGACGAACTCACCAGTTTCGCGTTCCCGCACGATTACCGCTGCTGGAACTTGAATCTGGGCCGTTTCGGAACCAGCCACGAGGGCGAATACGATGCAATCGCCGCATCCAAATTGCGCGCGCATAATTTGATCGAGTTACCGCTGGTGTGCCAGACCGATGCCAACGGCACCACGCTTGCGATCGGAGAAGCGAACCTGCGCGATTACGCCGGGTTGTATCTCACCGGTCGTTCCGAAGGCGGTCTGGGCGTATCGGCAAAACTGTCGCCGCGCCTGGACGACCCCACATTAGCGGTCAGCATCGATGCCAAGGGCCGCGATTTCGCCACGCCATGGCGGGTGATCATGCTGGCCGACAACCCCGCAAGCCTGATCGAATCCAACCTGATTTCCGCGCTGAATCCGCCGCCCGCCTTCGATGCGAGTTGGGTGCGCGCGGGTAAATCGGCGTGGGATTGGTGGTCGGGCAGCTTGGCCAGCGGGGTAGCCAACCCGGGTATGAATACCGCCACCATCCAGCGCTATATCGATCACGCGCAGCAGTTGAAACTGCAATACATGCTGATCGACGACGGCTGGTACTACGGCAGTACCGGCGATGGTCAGTACAACGCCGATGCGGATATTCGCCGGCCCGTCGCGCAACTCGATCTGCCCGGCCTGGTGAACTACGCACGCGAGCGCGACGTAGGGCTATGGCTCTGGGCGCACTGGCGCGCGCTCGATGCGCACATGGACGAAGCGCTCACCTGGTATCAGCAACTGGGCATCAAGGGCATCAAGGTCGATTTCATGGACCGCGACGATCAGCAGATGGTGGACTTCTATCACCGCCTGCTGCGCAAGGCTGCCGAGCACAAGTTGTTGGTGGATCTGCACGGTGCGTATCACCCGACCGGGCTGACCCGCACTTATCCGAACTATCTCACCCAAGAGGGCGTGCTCGGCGCCGAGTACAACAAGTGGAGCGCACGCATCACCGCGACCCACAACCTCACCTTGCCATTTACGCGCATGTTGCTTGGGCCGATGGATTACACCCCTGGCGGCTTCCGCAATGTCCGCCCGGCCGACTTCAAGCCACAGCACTTCGGTCCCCAGGTGATGACCACACGCGCGCAGCAATTGGCGATGTACGTGGTCTATGAGAGTCCGTTTGCGGTAGTTGCCGACAGTCCCGAGCAATACGAAAACGTGCCTGCCGCGCAGTTCTTGCGTGATGTGCCTGCAAGCTGGGACCAGACGCGTGCGCTGGATGGCGCCATCGGCGAGCACATCGCGCTGGCGCGGCGGCGTGGCAAGGATTGGTATGTGGGTGCGATGACTAACGAGCAGGCGCGCACGATGCAATTGCCGTTGTCGTTCCTGGGCAAGGGCAACTGGACAGCCACCATCTACGCCGATGGCCAGGCGCCGACGGACGTGCGCATCGAGACCCGCACACTCACCCGCAACGACACCTTGCAGCTGAACCTGGCGGCAAATGGCGGCGCGGCCATCAGGCTGCAAAAGAAGTAAAAGCCGATAAGCCGAGGTGACGTGACCAGGCGTACGTTGCGCAAGCGCTTTGGCGTGAGCGCGGGTGTGCTTGCGGTTCGATTCGGCGTCAAACGTGCGCACCGCGGCGGTGCGCACGTTTTGCAGCTGCGATTACGTTATGGCAAATCCACTGCCGCACACACCGCCGGACGCGCCTCCTTGATGGGTTGCACGCCACGCGCATCGAACTGCAGCCCTGCATGCGCCGGCGTGAATGCCGGCCAGGCCGGCAGGCCCTCGGCATTCGGATTACCCTGCTGCACGAACGCGGCCCAATAGCGCTGCAGGGACACCGGCGGCTGGCCGATCGACAGGTTCTTGAACAGGAACGGCAACTCTGCGCTATGCGTCACCTGCCCACCGGGAACGGCGGTATCGAACACGTAATGCCATACCGGCACGCCCAGCGCAGCCTGGCGCTGCGCCACGGTCACCGCCGGGCAGCGGAAGGTGAGATCGGTGGACAACTGCATGGACGCATTGCCTTGCCGTTCGGCGCGCTGCGCGATAGCGGCGCGATGCGTTTGCAGGATGGCGCCGGCGTGGTCGGGATAGTCGCGGCGCACCCGCCTCTCGGCGCCGTCCTCGCCGCCATAGCGCAGTTCCTGCACCACGTAACCGATCAACAGTGGCACCTTTGCCTGCGCGCCAGCAGCGAGCATCTGCGCTGGCGCATGCGGCAGCACGCGCCCGTCGACCACCGCCTGCAGCCAGATATAGCCGTCGTCATCCAAGGCCGGCACATCCACGCCCTACGCGGCCTTGAGCAGTTGGTTGACCGGCAACGCGCGCAGTTGCGCCAGACGCGTTGCCGGATCGTCGATGCCGGCGCGTTTGGCAATGCTCGCGCCCAGCGCGCGATTGTCTTCCAGGCTGCGCGCCGGCAGGCCGAAGCCGGCGGTGCCGCTCTGTTCGATGGCTGCCGAGAACAGGCCGCGTGCGAGCGGGCTAAGCATCAGCAAGCCCACGTCCTGGCCGCCGGCCGACTGCCCGGCGATGGTCACCCGCGCGGGGTCGCCGCCGAACTGCGCGATGTTGTCGCGTACCCATTGCAGCGCCGCGATCTGATCGAGCAAGGCGTAATTGCCGGCAGCTTCGTTGTCGCCATCGGCCAGCTCCGGCAACGACAGGAACCCCAACGCGCCCAGCCGGTATTGCAGCGTCACCACCAGCATGCCCTGCGCCACCAGGTTGGTGGGCAGATGTCCGTCGGCGCCGCCCGCCACGTTCGCGCCACCGTGGATCCACACGAACACCGGCAGCGGCTTGGCCGGATGCAGCTGCGGTGTCTGCACTTCGACATAGAGGCAATCTTCGGTGCCGCGCCTGGCCATGGCGTTATTCCACCCAAGCGCCGGCTGCACGCACGGCGTGGCGGCCACAGTGGCCTCGCGCACCTGCGTCCATGCGGCGATCGGTTGCGGCGGGCGCCAGCGCAGCGCACCCAATGGCGGCGCAGCGAAGGGGATCGCGCGGAAGACCGCGCTGCCATCGTCCTGCCATTGGCCACGCACCGCACCATGATCGGTACGCACCTCGGGTGGTGCCGCCGGCGTGGTGGCAGACGCGCTTGCACCGAAGAAGCAACCGGTCGCAAGCAACAACGCAGAAAAACGCACCATCAGTGTTCTCCGGTGAGCATGCGCGCGTGCCAGGCGGCCTGGAAGACCGCGGTGGCCGAGGCAACGTTGAGACTTTCCACCTTGCCGCTGCCGCGGATCGACAACTGCAGATCGCAATCGCGCGCAAATGCCCGGTCCATCCCTTCGCTTTCTGCGCCCATCACGTACACCAGGCGCTGCGGCAACGCGGCGGCGAAGACATCCTGGCCACCGTCGACCAGTGTGGCAGCAATCGCAAAACCGGCCTGACGCAGCTGCGCCAACGCCGTTGCAGTGTCGGGCAATTGCACCAGCGGTACCGCTTCGGCGCCGCCTTCGGCCACGCGTGCGGCCGCGCCCGACAGGCCCAGCGTGGAGCCAGCCGGCAGCAACAGACCGGCCACACCGAAGTGCGCCGACGAGCGCAAGATCGCCCCGAAATTATGCGGGTTGCCCACCCCGTCCAGCCACAGCGCCAGCACCGGGCCCTGCGGCAACGCGGCCAGCCATTCCTGCAAAGGTTGCGGGGTGACGCGCAGCACCTCGGCCACCACTCCCTCATGGTGCGCACTGGCAGCGAGCTTGCTCAGATCGGCCTCGTCCACCACGCGATAACCGATGCGCCGGGTCACGCACCAGGCCAGCAGCGCCTTGAATTGCGGAATGCGCGCCTCGCTCAGGTACAGCTTGCGCAGCGCCTCCGGGCGCGTCTTGAACACGGCCTGGACGGCATTGATGCCGTACAGCCGCACCTCACGCGCGTTGCCGCTCGCTGCAGCGGCAGGTGGCGTGGCGGCCGGAGCGTGCTGCGCTGGAGCACGGGGTGCGGCGCTGCGCGGCGCCGGGGTGCGCGGCGCAGCGCGGCCCCACGGATTGTGCGAGGGGCCGGAGCCGCCATCGCGTGGCGGCCGTCCGCCGCGTCCATCATGCTGTGTCATTGTCGGATCCAGAAGTTCGTGTTGCTTGCAGTGCCAAACGGCTGTTTCCGGCCGTTTCGCCGTATGCGTGTCGATCGTGTTGCAGCACCCGCAGGGCCGCTGCCGCACAAGCAGTGACGACGATGGTAAGCCACTGGCGCGATGGTCCGTCTACGGCGGCCGGGCCGAAGCATGTCGAACGTCGTGCCGCCCTGCCGGGGCGACGTTGAAGTGACCGACTGCGCGCAGGCTCTACGAGACTCCTGCGGCCGCTATTTCACGTTCCGCAGCTCGCAATCATGGGCGTGCAGTCACGCAGGGGCGGATGCGCATCCGGGCACGCAAACCGCAGCGGGTGGATTCACCCGCGCGAACACGCGCAGATCGTGCAGCCCATCCGGCTTGAGCAGCGCACAGCGGCTGACGCCTTCTTCGACGAAGCCATTGCGCAGCAACACCGTGGCCGATGCAGGATTGGTATCGAGCACGGTGGCCTGCACGCGATACAGCGGCAGGGTCTGCATCGCCCAGGCGACATACGTGCCCACGATGCGTGTCATCCAGCCGCGACCCCAGTACGTGCGACCGATCCAATACCCCAGTTCGGCCGAGTAAAGACGATCGCCCTGCCCTGGGCGCACGGCGATCGTACCGCAGGCCTGGCCATCGATCACGATGGCCAGCACCGGGTCTTGCAAATCGACAACCCTACCGGCTAGGAACGCTTCGCCGTCGGCACGGGTATATGGGTGAGGGAATCGCTCGCTCAATCCGCGCGGCACCAGCGGGTCGTTGGCATGCCGCAGCAAGGCATCCAGGTCGTCCTGACGCCAGCGGCGCAGCACGAAGCCTTCCCCGTGCACGATCAGCGACTCGTCCATTGCGGTGGTCATGGCATGCGCAGCATTCACTCCCGCGATACTGCGCACGCTGGCCGCACGCCGCAACTCAGCGCTGGACGGTTTGCGCCTGTTTCAACGCAGCGCACAGGCGGATGGTCTCGCCGGTCTGGGCCAGGCCACGGTCGGCGCCACTGAGCTTGGCCAGGCGCGGCTTGAAGAACGCATCCAGGCGATCGGCCTCCTCCACGCTGCAGCCGCCGGATGCACCCAGCGCCGGCAACCCGCCGCCATCGAACGAGCCACTGCGTTGCACGAGGCGGTCGAAGTTGGCGGTGAACCAGGCCCACATCGAATCATGCGAACGCTCTTTGCTGTGCCCGCGCATCAGCAGGCTCTTCATCTCGCCCACCTTGATCGCATCGGTCAGCGCAAAATCGCGCACCTGCTTCAGCAGCGCCGGGTCCTGCACTGCACCCAGTGCGGCGATCATGCCGTTGCGCTGGGCCGGGTCGGCATGCGTGCGCAGTGCATCGATCAGCGCCTGCACTGCCGGCGCGCCGCGTTCCTGGGCAGTCACGGCCAGTACGGTGCCCAGCAGGTCCGGGTTGGCGGCGGAGAAATCCAGCGCACCCTTGCCGCCGGCCAGCACCGCATCGCCTTGCGCCAGCAGGGCCTTGCGTACCTCAGCGTTCTGCAGACGCAAGGCGAACACACTGGCCAGCGACGTGCGCAGCGCAGTGTCGTCGATCGACTCACCGCTGCGCCGCGCGTAACCCAGCGCACGCAGACGCGGCAGATACGCCTGTTCGGCAGCCTTGCGCAATGCGCCGCGCTGCGCCTCGGTGGTGGCCTGGTAACGCCAGATCCACCCGAAACGGTCCAGTAACGCGGTGGACACATCTGCCGATGCCGACGGCGCCAGCTGCGCGAGCGCTGCCAGCACGGCCGCGTTGTCGGCATCGCCGTGACGGTACGCCGCATTGATCGCATCGGCGTAGGCGAGCTGTTCGTTATCGTCCAGCTGGCCGACCTGCTTGCCCAGCGCCGCCAATTGCTTCTTGGGCAGCGAAAAGCGGTAATAGCCGGCGCCGCGCGCATTCGGGAACACCCAGGTGTTCTTGCCGGCGCCTTCCAGCACGATGCTGCCGCTGCCGTCTTCAAGCAGCTGGCAGGCGGTACCGACCTGGTTCTTGCCCTTGCCGTACTTCACGCACACCGGCACGCCCCATTGCTGCGCGGCAGACCCGCTGGACCCCAGCGGCAGGTAGCGCTGCTGCTGCAGTTTGACCACGGTCTTGCCGCCTTCGCGCGCCACCTGGGTCTGCAGATACGGCACGCCCGGCTGGTTGAGGAAGCTGCGGAACGCGGCCTTGAAATCGTCGCCCTTGCCGGCCGCTTCTGCGATCGCATCGACCAGGTCGTCGGCAGTGGCGTTGCCGAACTTGTGCTTGGCGATATAGGCGCGCATGCCCTCGCGGAACACGTCTTCGCCGACGAAGGCTTCGAACATCGCCAGCACCGCCGCGCCCTTCTGGTAGGTGATGCCATCGAAGGCGGTTTCGATATCGCCATTGCCGGTGATCGGCTGGCGGATCTTGCGTGCGCTCACCAGGCTGTCGTTCTCCATCGCATGCTGCGCACCGCCGATACGGTCCAGATTGGCGTGGTATTCCGGATGCAGCTGCATGGTGATCTTCTGCTGCATCCAGGTGGCGAAGGCTTCGTTGAGCCACAGGTCGTCCCACCACGCCATGGTCACGGTGTCGCCGGTCCACTGATGCGCCAGTTCGTGCGCATTGACGTTGAAGGAGCGCTGCACGTTCTCGGCCGGCGAATCCTTGTCCAGCAACAGCAGCCAATCGCGGAAGGTCACAAACCCCGGGTTTTCCATTGCGCCGGCACTGAAGTCCGGTGCGGCGACCAGATCGAGCTTGTCGAACGGATAACCGAAGGCGTAGTAGTCCTCCAGCGCGGCGATGATGGCGGGGGTCTGGTCCAGTGCCGGGGTGATGCGCGGGCCCTGGCCCTTGGCGGCAATGCCGCGCAACGGCGTGGCGTTGGGGCGCTGCGGGGTGGCCGCCATCGGCGCCACATCCACCACGTCCCACGGGCCGGCGGCGTAGGCGACCAGATAGGTCGGCAGCGGCACGGTCGGGGCGAAGGTCACCGTCTTCCAGCCCTTGCCGGCCGGCTTGGTCGAGGTCGCGATGGTGTTGGCCAGCGCCTGGTCATCGCTGGGCACGGTTAGGCTGATGTCGAACGGCGTCTTGAACGCCGGCTCGTCGAAGCCCGGGAACGCGTAGCGCGCACTGATCGGCTCCATCTGCGTCATCGCATACGCCTTGCCCTGGTACTTCACCTGGTACAGGCCCTGCAGCTGCTGGTTGAGCGGCGCGCTGTAGGTCATGTCCACGGTGAGCGTCTGCGGCGAGAGCGTGCGGCCGAAGTCCAGCCGCGCCACACCGGTCTGCGCATCGGCTTCCACGTAGCGTGCAGTCAGCGCCTTGCCCCTGCCGGGCTTGACGGTGACCTTGCTGACCTTCAATTCCTTGCCGTGCAACCAAAGATGGTCGGATGCCTGCTTGAGCTGCACGCGAATGGTGGTGCGGCCGCTGAATTGGGTCTGCTCCGGGTCGATCTTGAGCGCGAGGCTATAGCGCTCGGGCACTGCCCAGGTCGGCAGGCGACCATTGGGAACCGGCTCGGCGGACGACTGTGCCAGCACGTTGCCGCAGCACAACGCGAGAAGAGAAGGGGCAAGCAGGCAGGCAAGACGACGCATCGACAACTCCGGGGATGGCAATCGCCGAAGTGCACCATATTCATCCATGCCTGTCATGGGCCATTGGTTGGCGACCGGCTCGCATCCGCGCCGCACCTACACGGGCCACAACGCGCACCCGTTCTAGCTGGGTAGCGTGACGAGGATTCGCAGCGACTGCCTACCGTGCACAGCCGTACGAGACGCATTGCAGCGCGCGGCATTGCTGCCGCATGCAACGAATTGCGCAGCGCAGACGCCGGCCGCTCAGATGGACGAATGCACACGCCGGCCCGGCGCATCGATGACCTGACGCCATCCTCCGCATCGACGAATGCCGGCAGCCGTTGCGCCGCCGACCTCATTCACGCATGCCCACCCACCGACGGCGTCTGCGCTTCCAGGGTTTCCAGCTGGCGTGCCACCGCTTCGGGCGACTTGGTGTACGGCGCGATCAGGCTATAGAACGCCGGCACCACGTACAGCGACAACAACGTGGACAGCGAGACGCCGAAGATCACCACCACGCCAATCGTGGCGCGGCTGGCCGAACCGGGCCCGCCGGCCACCACCAGCGGAATCGCGCCGACTACCGTCGCAATCGAGGTCATCAGGATCGGGCGCAAACGCACCGATGCCGATTCCACGATGGCCGCATGCACACTGCGCCCTTCGTCGCGCAACTGGTTGGCGAATTCCACGATCAGGATGCCGTTCTTGGCCGCCAGGCCCACCAGCATCACGATGCCGATCTGACTGAACAGGTTGAGGGTGCCGCCGGTCAGCCACAGCCCCACCAGCGCGCCCAGCACCGCCAATGGCACCGTCAGCATGATCACCAACGGGTGCGCGAAGCTCTCGAACTGGGCGGCCAGCACCAGATACACCACCAGCAGCGCCATGCCGAAGGTCAGCAACACCGCACTGCCCGATTGCTGGTACTCGCGCGATTCGCCTTTCCAGTCCACCTGCGCATAGTCGGGAAGCTCTTCCTGCGCGGCCTGCTGCGCCCAGGCAATGGCATCGCCAAGCGGATAACCCGGTGCCAGGCCGGCGGTGATCGTGATCGCGCGCAGGCGATTGAAGCGGTTCAAGGTGCCGGCTTCGGCCACTTCGCTCAAGGTCACCAGGTTGGAGAGCGGGATCAGTTCGCCGCGGTTGGACCGCACGCGAATGGCGGTGAGGTCTTCCGGCGACATGCGGCCTTCGCGCCCGGCCTGCAGCATCACGTCGTATTCCTCGCCGTTGTCGACGAAGGTGGTGACGCGGCGCGAGCCCATCAGCGCTTCCAGCGCGCCGCCAATGGCAGCGACCGGCACGCCCAGATCGGCCGCGCGCAGGCGATCGATATTGACGCGCATCTGCGGGCGGGTTTCCTTGTAATCCGAGTCCGGGCCGACCAGGCCGGGGTTGGCTTCCATGCGCTGCAAAATGCGATCGCGCCACTGCGCAATCTCCGCGTAATCCGGCCCGCCCAGCACCAGCTGAAACGGCTGGCCGCGGCTACGCACCAGCCCGCCGCTCACCTGCGTGCGCGCACGCACGCCGCTGAGCACGTTGAGTTTCTGCTGCACCTCATCGGCCACTTCGGTGGTGGGGCGGGTGCGCTTTTCCCAATCCTGCAAGAACACGCTGACCCGGCCGGTGTGCATTTCCTCGCTGCTGCCAAAGCCACCGGGCACGCGCGGGTTGGCGCGCACGATGGGTTTGTCCGGCCCCACGAAGGGGCGCAGGATGTCTTCCACCTGATGCATCTGCCCCACCGTGTAATCGAAGCCGGCACCTTCCGGTCCGTCGATCATGATCTGGAAATTGCCGCGGTCTTCGGCCGGCGCCAGTTCGGAGGGAATGCGGCCCATCAGCCATGCGCTGGCGCCCAGCGCCAACAGCATCAGCAGCGCAAAGATCCATGTGCGGTGCACATGCCGCTCCAGCGAGCGCCCATACGCACCGGACACCGCCTGCATGCGCCCATCGAACCAGTGGTGGAAGCGATTGGGCTTGGCCTGCCCATGCGCGCGCAACAACTTGGACGACATCATCGGCGTCAGCGTCAGCGCCACGAAGGCCGAAATCGCCACTGCCGCCGCCAGCGCCACCGCCAACTCGCGGAACAGCCGCCCGGTATTGCCTTCCAGAAAACCGACCGGCAGAAACACCGCCACCAGCACGGCCGTGGTCGCAATCACCGCGAACGCCACCTGCCCGGTGCCGCGCTTGGCGGCCACCAGCGGCGGTTCGCCCAGATCGATCCGGCGCTGGATGTTTTCCACCACCACGATGGCGTCGTCCACCACCAAGCCGATACACAACACCAAGGCCAGCAGGGTGAGCAGGTTGATCGAAAAATCGAAGGCGTATAGCGCAATGAACGCGGCAATCAGACACACCGGCACCGTCACCGCAGGAATCAGCGCAGCGCGTGCGCTGCCCAGAAACACCCAGATCACCACCAGCACCAGCACCACCGCTTCCACCAGCGTGTGATACACGCGCTCCACCGCCGCATCGATGAAGGTGGTGGTATCGAAGGCGACGAAGATGTTGGTGCCCTTCGGTAGAGACTTCTGCACTTCTTCGGCTTGCGCGCGCGCTTCGCGCGCCACGTCCAGCGCATTGGCGGTGGAGTTGCGCACGATGCCCAGCCCCACGTTGGGCACGCCATTGCTCTGGAAATAGGCGCGCCGCTCGGCCGAGGTCAGCTCCACCCTGGCCACATCGCCCAGCCGTACCACGTAACCGCCCTCGCCCTTGTTCAACGGCAGCTTGGCGAAATCTTCGGGCTTGAGATAACTGCGCTCCACACGCAAGGTAAAATCGCGCTGCGCCGATTCGATGCTGCCGGCCGGCAACTCCACGTTTTCGTTCTGCAGCGCCGCTTCCACATCGGCCACGGTGAGTTCGCGTGCGGCCAGCTGGTCGCGGTCCAGCCAGATGCGCATCGCATAGCGCTGGCGCCCGCCGATCCGCACCTGCGCCACGCCGTCCAGGCTGGAGAAGCGATCGACCACATAGCGCTCGGCGTAGTCGGACAGCTGCAGCGTGTCCATCGTGCTGGAGCTCATGTTGAGCCAAAGGATGGGGTCGGCGTCGGCTTCGACCTTGGAAATCTCCGGTGGACGCGCCTGGTCGGGCATGCGGTCGGACACGCGGCTGACCGCATCGCGCACGTCGTTGGCAGCCGCCTCCACATCGCGCGACTGCACGAATTCGATGCTGATATCGGAGGAGCCATTGCGGCTGCGCGCCTCGATGGTGGAGATGCCCTCGATGCCGGCCAGCGCGTCTTCCAGCACCTGGGTGATGCGGCTTTCCACCACTGCCGCCGAGGCGCCGGTGTATTCCACATCCACCGACACGATGGGCGGATCGATGGCCGGCAATTCGCGCAACGTGAGGCGGGTGAACGACATCACCCCCAGCACGATCAGCAGCAAACTCATCACCACCGCCATCACCGGGCGGGTGATCGACAGGTCGGAGAGTTTCATTGTGCGGCCGCCTGCGGGCGGGGTGCTGCGGGTGGCGCCTGATCGGCAACCTTCACGCCCGGGCGCAGCTTGCCGGTGCCATCCACCACGATGCGCTCACCGGCCCTGACGCCTTCGAGAATTTCCACCTTGCCATCGCGGCGCTCGCCCAGCCGTACATCGGCGCGCTCCACGGTGCCGTCGGGCTTGACCCGGAACACATATGATTCGCGCCCCACCTGCACCACCGCAATTTCCGGGATCACCATCGCCTGCCGCGCCGGCTGGAACAGCCGCACATCCAGCAACATGCCCGGGCGCAGCCGGCGATCGTCGTTGGGAAAGTCAGCACGCACCGTCACCGAGCGCGTGGTTTCGTCGATCCGCGAATCGATGGTCACCACCTCGCCCTGGAACTGTGCGCCCGGATACGCCGCCGCGCTGCCGCTCACCGCATTACCGAGTTGCACCAGGCCGAACTGCGATTCCGGCACCTGGAAATCCACGTACATGCGCGCCACATCGTCCAGCGTGGCGATCACCGTGCTGGAGGTGATCAGCGAGCCAGGGCTGATCTGGCGGATGCCCAGCACGCCGGAAAACGGCGCACGCACTTCGCGGTCGGTGATTTCCGCGCGCATCTGCTGCACGCGCGCCTGCGCGGCATCGCGTAGGGCGCGTTGCGTGTCCACGGTGGACTTGGCCACCAGTTGCTGGCCAACCAGACTCAACTGGCGGCGGTACAACTGGTCGGTTTCTTCGAAGGTGGCCTGTGCGGCGGTCAAGGCGGCCTGCTGCGAATTGCCGCGCAGACGCAGCAGCAATTGCCCGGCCTTGACCTCGTCGCCGCTGTCGAAATACACCTGCTCCACCACATCGCTGACCGCGGCGGTGAGCGCCACCGATTCGCGCGCGCGCACGGTGGCGATCGACTGTACGGTCGAGTTCCAGGGCTGGGTGGCCACCGCCTGCACAGAGACCGGAATGGGTTTGGCAGCGGCCGGCGTGCTGGCCTGACGGCTACAACCGACCAGCACAACGGCCAACAAGAGCGCGGCGCAAACGCGCGCGCTGGGCAGAACAAGCATCAGGACATCCTGGCGGGGTACGTCGAAAGTTTACCGACCTAGCCGCCATCAATTGACAGAAAGGGCGCGCTTTGCACCATGACCAAAGACCCTTGCTGTCCTTGGCACGATGCGCTGGTTAGCGTGACCAAGACGTGGCGGCGGATTCGCCAGACGGGCGCAACCGGTCTGCAGCAACGGCATGTATGGGGTCATACACCGCCGCTGCACACGCGTACCGCGCTTGCCTGAGGACCGCCTGCCCTGCCGTGTTGGCCGCGCTTAGCGTTCCAGCCCCAGATATTCGAGCACATGGTGCGCCAGCGCCTCTACATTCTCACCATCGGCGTGAAGATGGATCTCCGGCGTCTGGGGTGCCTCGTATGGCGAGTCGATGCCGGTGAAATTGGGAATCTGCCCGGCACGCGCCTTGCGGTACAGCCCCTTCACGTCGCGCGCCTCGGCAACCGCCAGCGGCACGTCCACGAAGACCTCGACGAACTCGCCCTGGTCGAAGCGCTCGCGCGCCAGTTGCCGCTCGGCGCGGAACGGCGAAATGAAACTCACCAGCACGATCAGGCCGGCATCGGCCATCAGGCGGGCCACTTCCGCCACACGACGGATGTTTTCCACGCGGTCTTCATCGGTGAAGCCCAGATCGCGGTTGAGCCCGTGGCGCACGTTGTCGCCATCCAGGATGAAGGTGTGATAGCCCAGGGCGTGCAGGCGCTTGTCGACCAGGTTGGCGACAGTGGACTTGCCGGCACCCGACAGGCCGGTGAACCACAACACGCGTGGCGCCTGGCCCTTGATGCGCGCACGTGCGCCGCGATCCACGTCCAGATGCTGCCAGTGCACGTTGCCGGCGCGGCGCAACGCGAATGCCAGCGTGCCGGCGGCCACGGTGGCATTGCTCTGCCGGTCGATCAGGATGAACCCGCCGAGCACGCGTTTGCGCGCGTAAGGCGAGAACGCGATCGGTTCGTCCAGCGCCAGGTTGCAGTAACCCACTTCGTTGAGCTCCAGCCGTTTGGCGGCCAGCCGCTCCTGCGTGTTCACATCGACCTTGTGCTTGATGTCGCTGATGCTCACGGTCACCGTGCGGGTGCCGATCTTGAGCCAGTACGGGCGGCCGGGCAGCAACGCAGCATCGTCCATCCACAGCAGATGCGCGGCGAACTGGTCGGCCACTTCCGGCGGGTCGTCGATGGCGGCGATGATGTCGCCACGGCTGATATCGATCTCATCGCGCAAGGTCAGCGTCACCGCCTGCCCGGCGCGTGCGCTGCTCACCTCGCCGTTGGCATCGCGCACGCTCGCCACCTGCGTGCGGCGCCCGGACGGCACCACCACCACTGCATCGCCCACCTGCACCTGGCCGGCCGCAATCGTGCCCGCATAGCCACGGAACTGCGCGTTGGGACGGTTGACCCATTGCACCGGCAGGCGCAGGCCGCTCGCGGCGTCCGGCGGCTCCAACTGCACGGTGTCCAGGTGCTGCAGCAGATACGGGCCGCTGTACCACGGCATCCGCGTCGAAGCGCTGGACAGATTTTCGCCCGCCAGCGCCGACAGCGGAATGCACTGCACCTGGTCGATGCCCAGCTGCGCGGCGAGCGCGGCGTAGCCTTCCGCAATATCGGCGAACACCTGCGCGTCGTAGTCCACCAGGTCCATCTTGTTGACCGCCAGCACCACATGCCGGATGCCCAGCAACGACACGATGTAGCTATGCCTGCGGGTCTGCGTCAGCAGGCCCTTGCGCGCATCCACCAGCACCACCGCCACATCGGCAGTCGACGCGCCGGTGGCCATGTTGCGCGTGTACTGCGCGTGCCCGGGGCAATCGGCCACGATGAATTTCCGTCGGTCGGTATCGAAATAGCGGTACGCCACATCAATGGTGATGCCCTGCTCGCGTTCGGCCGCCAGCCCATCCATCAGCAGTGCATAGTCGATGCCCCCACCCTGGGTGCCATGCCGTCGGCTGTCGCTTTCCAGCGCGGCAAGCTGATCGTCGAACAGGCGCTTGCTGTCGTACAGCAACCGCCCGATCAGCGTGCTCTTGCCATCGTCCACGCTGCCGCAGGTGATGAAGCGCAGCAGCGGCTTGGATTCGTGTTGATGGAGGTAGGCACCGATGGTGCCGGGATTGGGGAGTGGGGAGTGGGGATTCGCAAGAGCGCTCCCCTCCACCTTCCCGCTCGCCGCGGGTTGCTCTTGCCAATCCCGAATCCCGAATCCCGAATCACTGCCCATCAGAAATACCCCTCAAGCTTCTTCTGTTCCATCGAGGCGCCCGGGGCGTGGTCGATCATGCGGCCCTGGCGCTCGGAGCTGGTGCTGACCAGCATTTCGGCGATGACCGCTTCCAGCGTGTCGGCGTTGGAGTCGATGGCGCCGGTGAGCGGGTAGCAGCCCAGCGTGCGGAAGCGCACCGAGCGCAGTTGCGGGGTTTCGCCCGGGTGCAGCGGCAGGCGCGCGTCGTCGACCATGATCCAGGCGCCGTCGCGCTCCACCACCGGCCGCGGGGCGGCCAAGTACAGCGGCACCACCGGAATCTTCTCGCGGTAGATGTACAGCCAGATGTCCAGCTCGGTCCAGTTGGACAGCGGAAACACACGCACGCTTTCGCCCGGACCGGTGCGCGCGTTGTACAGATTCCACAACTCCGGGCGCTGGTTCTTCGGATCCCAGCGGTGGCGCGCAGTGCGAAACGAAAAGACGCGCTCCTTGGCGCGCGATTTCTCTTCGTCGCGGCGTGCCCCGCCGATCGCCGCATCGAAGCCGCCATGCTCCAGGGCCTGCTTCAGGCCCTGGGTTTTCATGATGTCGGTGTGCACGGCGGCACCGTGACTGATCGGGCCAACGTCCTGCACAACCCCGTCGGGGTTGATGTGCACACGCAGGTCCACCCCGGTCTCGGCCGCGCGGCGGTCGCGGAAGGCGATCATCTCGCGGAACTTCCAGCGTGTATCGATATGCAGCAGCGGGATCGGCGGCCGCGACGGCGCGAACGCCTTGAGCAGCAGGTGCAGCAGCACCGAGCTGTCCTTGCCCACCGAATACAGCATGACCGGAACCCGGAACTCAGCGGCGACTTCGCGCAGGATGTGGATGCTTTCGGCTTCGAGCCGGTCGAGATGGGAAAGCGGCGGCAGAGTCATCGGGATGTCGTGGATGTCGGCGGGCAGACCAGCCGATGGTAGGGCAAGGCGCGGCAGTGTGTGCCGCCCTGATGAGTGCACGAAATAAGCGCCCGGCATAACGCGATAACGGCAATTCCTTTCTGGTGGGCACAACGCTTCCCTAACATCGTCACTCTCATCAAACTCCCCGGATCCGAATGACCGCCGCCAGTTCCGCGCTACCGCCCAGCCCCTTGCCCGACGAGCGCAAGGTACTGCTGGACCGGTTGGTCGACGGCCTGGACACCGCATCGCTGTGGTGGCTGTCCGGCTACGCTGCCGGGCTGGCGCAGGGCCATCCGCCGCGCTCGCTGGCGGTGTTGCCGGGCGGACAGGCGCACGCACTCGCCCAGGAAGGCCAACGCCTGACCGTGGTGTACGGCAGCCAGACCGGCAATGCCCGTCGCGAGGCAGAGCACCTAGCCGCCGAGGCCGAGGCCGCGGGTCTGAGCGTGCGCCTGGTGCGCGCCGACGCCTACCCCACCCGAGAGCTGGCCAGTGAGCGGCTGTTGTATGTGGTGATCAGCACCCAGGGCGAAGGTGACCCGCCAGACGATGCGATCGGCCTGGTGGAATTCCTGACCAGCCGTCGCGCGCCCAAGGTGCCCGAGCTCAAGTACGCGGTCCTGGGCCTTGGCGATTCCAGTTATGCCGATTTCTGCGGTATTGCCCGGCGCATCGACGAACGCCTGGCCGAACTGGGCGGCAGCCGCGTGCAGCCGCGCGGCGAAGCCGATCTGGACATCGACAGCGTTGCCGTGCCGTGGCGCGCACAGGCACTCACGCACGCGCGCGAGCAGCTCAAGGGCGGCCTGCACTCGGCCACGGTCACGCCGCTGCGCAGCAGCCCGACCACGCCGGTGTGGTCGCATCAGCAGCCGTTCGCCGCCGAGTTGTTGTCCAATCAGATCATCAGCGGACGCGACTTCAAGGGCCCGGGATTTCGCGTCTATGCGGCGCCCGGCAAGCGCGTGCGCCATCTGGAATTTTCGCTGCAAGGCAGCGGCCTGAGCTATGAGCCGGGTGACGCACTGGGCATCCGCCATCGCAATCCGCCCGCGTTGGTCGATGCGGTGCTGCAGACCTTGCGGTTGGACGGCGATGCCGCAGTCACCGTCGGCGAGCAGACCCTGGCATTGCATGCATGGCTCGCCACCCAACGCGAACTGACCAAGCTGTCGCGGCCGTTTCTCACCGCACATGCCGAGCGCGCAGGCGCGCAAGAGCTGCAAGCGCTGCTCGACCCCACCCAGACCGCCGGCCTGGCGTCGCTGCTTGCCGATCATCAAGTGATCGACGTGCTGCGCCGCTGGCCGGCGGATTGGGACCACGCCGGCCTGCTCGCCGCGCTGCGTTCCCTCAACCCGCGGCTGTACTCCATCGCCTCCAGCCGCAAGCGCGTCGGCGATGAAGTGCATCTGGCCGTGGACGAGGTCACCTACCAGGCGCATGGGCATGCGCATCTGGGTGCGGCCAGCGGCTTTCTGGCCGCGCTTGGCGAAGGCGACACCGCGCCGGTCTACATCGAACCGAACGAGCGCTTCCGGGTACCGGCCGATGCCGATCGCGACATCCTGATGATCGGCCCGGGCACCGGCGTGGCGCCGTTCCGCAGCTTTGTGCAGGAGCGAGCGGAAACCGGTGCCAAGGGCCGTAACTGGCTGTTCTTCGGCGCCCAGCATTTCAATACCGATTTCCTGTATCAGGCCGAATGGCAGCAGGCCCTGCAACGCGGCGAGTTGCACGGGCTGGATCTGGCGTTCTCGCGCGACCAGGCCGAAAAGCTCTACGTCCAGCACCGCCTGCGCGCGCGCGGTGCCGAGGTCTATGCCTGGCTGCAGGGCGGCGCGCATGTGTATGTATGCGGTGCTATCAGCATGGGCAAGGACGTGCATGCCGCCCTGCTCGAGATCGTCGCCAGCCACGGCGCGCTCGATGCCGAGGCCGCCAGCGCGTACCTCACGCAACTCCAGGTGGAGGGGCGGTATGCGCGGGATGTTTATTAGTGCCGGGATTGGGGAGTCGGGATTGGGGATTCGTGAGAGCAGGTGTCCGCGATCTTTGTGCTGTGCGGGTAATGCCCGCGCTTTGCTGTTGCTAATCCCCAATCACGAATGCCGAATCCCGTCATGAGCCACTCTGTAGAAGACATCAAATCCGAAAGCCGCCGTCTGCGCGGGTCGCTGGAACAGAGCCTGGCCGATGCGGTGACCGGTGCATTGCGTGAGGACGATCAGACCCTGATCAAGTACCACGGCAGCTACCAGCAGGACGACCGCGATATTCGCGACGAGCGGCGGCGGCAGAAGCTGGAGCCGGCGTACCAGTTCATGATCCGCACGCGCACGCCGGGCGGGGTGATCACGCCCACGCAATGGCTGGCGCTGGATGGCATCGCCACCCGCTACGCCAATCATTCGCTGCGCATCACCACGCGCCAGGCGTTCCAGTTCCATGGCGTGATCAAGCGCGAACTGAAGGCCACCATGCAGGCCATCAATGCCACCTTGATCGATACGCTGGCCGCCTGCGGCGATGTGAATCGCAATGTGCAGGTGGCCGCCAACCCGCTGCTGTCGCAGGCGCATGCCACGCTGTATGCCGATGCCGCGCGCGTGTCCGAGCACCTGCTGCCCAACACGCGGGCGTACTACGAAATCTGGCTGGACGAAGAGCGCGTGTCCGGCTCCGGCAGCGAAGACGAGCCGATCTACGGCGAGCGCTATCTGCCGCGTAAATTCAAGATCGGTTTCGCCGCACCGCCGCTCAACGATGTGGACGTGTTCGCCAACGATCTGGGCTTTATTGCCATCCTGCGCGATGGGCAGTTGCTGGGCTACAACGTCAGCATCGGTGGCGGCATGGGCGCCTCGCACGGCGATGCCGAGACCTGGCCGCGCGTGGCCAACGTGATCGGCTTCGTGACCCGCGACCAGTTGCTGGATATCGCCACTGCGGTGGTCACTACGCAACGCGACTTCGGCAACCGTGCGGTGCGCAAGCGCGCACGCTTCAAGTACACCATCGACGACCACGGGCTGGACACCATCGTGGCCGAGATCGCCCGCCGCGCAGGCTTCGCACTGCAACCGGCGCAGCCGTTCGCGTTCGACCACAACGGCGACCGCTATGGCTGGGTCGAAGGCGAAGACGGGCTATGGCATCTGACCCTGTCGCTGCCGGCCGGCCGCATTGCCGACACCGATACCGCAGCGCATCTGAGTGGGTTGCGCGCAATCGCGCAGTTGAACGTTGGCGAGTTCCGCATGACGCCCAACCAGAACCTGGTGATCGCCGGCGTACTGGCCAGCGAGCGCGCACGCGTCGATGCGCTGGTCGCGCACTACGGGCTGGATGCCGGCAACCAGTCCGCCACTGCCTTGGCGCGCGGCGCAATGGCCTGCGTGGCACTGCCAACCTGTGGCCTGGCGATGGCCGAGGCCGAGCGCTATCTGCCCGATTTCAGCGCGGCGCTGCAGCCGCTGCTGCAACAGCACGGCCTGGCCGAGACGCCGATCGTGCTGCGCCTGTCCGGCTGCCCCAACGGCTGCTCGCGCCCGTATCTTGCCGAGATCGCGCTGGTCGGCAAGGCGCCCGGGCGCTACAACCTGATGCTGGGTGGCGACCGTCGCGGGCAGCGGCTCAATACGCTGTATCGCGAAAACATCACCGAGCCGGAGATCCTGGCCGCGTTGGAACCGCTGTTGGCGCGCTATGCCGCCGAACGCGACCACGCCAACGATGAAGGCTTCGGCGATTTCCTGCATCGCGCCGGGGTGATCGCATTGCCGCCCTACCCCACGCACCGTCGCCTCGACCTGGAATTGCTCGCATGACCGCGCTGCCTGCTGCATCGATCACGTCTTCCGCGTTCGACGATCTGGACGCGCTCAATGCGCAGCTGGAAGGGCTGCGTGCCGATCAACGCGTGGCCTGGGCGCTGCAGCACGGCCCGCAGAACGCGGCCTTGTCGTCCAGCTTCGGCGCGCAATCGGCGGTTACCCTGCATCTGCTCAGTCAACAACGTCCGGACATCCCGGTGATCCTGATCGACACCGGTTATCTGTTTCCGGAAACCTACCGTTTCGCCGATGCCTTGACCGAGCGACTCAAGCTCAATCTCAAGGTGTATCGCCCGTTGGTCAGCCGCGCCTGGATGGAAGCGCGCCACGGCCGCCTGTGGGAGCAAGGCATGGTCGGCATCGATCAATACAACAATCTGCGCAAGGTCGAACCGATGCGCCGGGCCTTGGACGAACTCGATGTGGGCACCTGGTTTACCGGCCTGCGCCGCAGCCAGTCCGGCGGCCGAGCGCAGACGCCGATCGTGCAGAAGCGCGGCGAGCGTTACAAAATCAGCCCGATTGCCGACTGGACGGATCGCGATGTGTGGCAATACCTGCAAGCGCACGACCTGCCGTATCACCCGCTATGGGAACAAGGCTACGTGTCCATCGGCGATTTCCACACCACGCGTCGCTGGGAGCCCGGCATGCGCGAAGAAGACACGCGCTTTTTCGGTCTGAAGCGCGAGTGCGGCATCCACGAAGATATCTAGCGGCAACGGCCAGTTGCCAGTTGCGCTTGTACGGGGGTGACGCTTCACCAGCATGTGCGCAGCTGCATGGGCACGCTGCATCCAGCATGCAACGGCAGTGCGCTGCGAGCTGCACTCATGCACCGGCGCACGCATCACCCCGCCGAGGCATCGGCGTGAGCGCGCCGCATCCAGTAACGGTCGAACACCCACATCAGCAACAACGACAGGCCGACCAGCGGGAAGATCAGCCCGCACAGCGCCAGCAACGCCATCAGGCCGCGTAGCGTGCGCGGGTCGGCCGGCAACGGCGGTACGCCCAAGCTACCGCTGGGGCGGCGCTTCCACCACATCACCGCCGCGCTGACGCATAACAGCACGATGGCGATGCAGGCGAGCAACAGGATCAACTGATTGGCAGTGCCGTATTGCTGGCCCAGATGCACGTTGATGCCCCATTCCAGCAGCCTGGCCAGCGGCCCGTAGTCCCGATAGCGCATGTCCAGCAGTAGCGCACCGCTGTACTGATCCAAATGGATCACCCGCTGCCGCTGCAGATCGGCCGGGTACACCGACGCGGTATAGACCCCGGTCGCACCACGCGGCGGCGCCACGCTATATCCCGGCAGGATGCCGCGTGCCTCGAAACGCGCCATCGCTGCATCCAGACCGATCGCGCCGCGTCCCGGCGCAGCGAATCCAGCGGAATCGCCGTGATCGGCATGTGCGTTGTCTGCCGAGTGCGCGTGCTGGGCCGCGTGCCCCGACTGGCCAGGGTGCGCTGCGTGGTCTTCGTGGCCTGCATGCGCTGCGCTTGCTGGGAGCGCTCCGTGCCCGGAGTGCTCGAAATGCTCGTCGCCCATCTGCAACGCATGCGCTTGCTGGCCATGCGCGCGCTCATCCACCGCGCCGGTTCGCTGTGCAGGTACCACAGATTCCGGCAGGCGCGCCTGCTGCAACGACCACGCCGGCTCGCCACTGTCGGCCAAGCGCTGCTGCGACATCGGCTGCTGCACGCGCAACCCGGCCGGATAGCCGAAATCATGTCCATTGGCCCACCGATTGACCTGCGCCCCCCATAGCCACGACCACGGCATGCCGGTCAGCGCCAGAAACAGCAGGATCGCACCGACCCCGGCACCGGTCACTGCGTGCAGGTCGCGCCAGAACAGCCGCTGTTTCGGTTTGCCACGCACACTGATCACGCCGCCGCGTCGCCCGCGCGGCCACCACAGATACACACCCGTGAGCACCAGCACGATGGCCCATCCGCCGGCCATTTCGATCAGGCCGCGGGCATATGGGCCCACCAGCGCAAGACTATGCAGCCGGCGGATCGTCCAGCCGAGCGTGCCATGCTCGGGCAGGGCGCCCAACACCTGCGCACGGTACGGATCGACATACGCCACCTGCCGCACGCCGTGCGCATCCACCAGCCCGATCTCGGCGCTCGCATCCGCGCATTTGGGCGTGGTGTACACAAACAAGCTGCCGCCGTAGCGCCCTTGTGCAGCGGCAACCAACTGCTGTGCGGGCAGACGCGCATCGCCTATCGGCACCACCTTCAATCCGTGGTGCACGCTGCGATCGATGGCGTCCTGGTACAAGAACGCAGCCCCGGTCACCGCCAGCCAGATGATGAAGGGCAGCACGAGCAGCCCGGCATAAAAATGCCAGCGCCACACCGCGCGATAGAAGCGCCATCGGCTACCTTGGCGCGCGTCGTCTACGCGACCCTGGTCAGTCGTTGCATGCATCAGAAGCTCCAATCCCACGACACCGACAACGCACGCCCATCGCCGGGCGAGTAACCGGAGCTGCCACTGTCGTACCAGGCGTACACATACGCACGATCGGTGACATTGCGCAGCTGCAGGCTGAGCGCATTGCGCGCATCCACGGCCCAGCGCGCGCCCAGATTGAGCAAGGCGTAGCCACCGGTGCGGCCCAGCGTGTTGGTGCGTTCCAGGTAGTAATCGCCTTGCGCATTGCCCCAGGCGCTCAACTGCACCGACGAACCGACCTGCCACTCCAGCCCGGCGGTGGCCAACCAGTGCGGCACGTTTTCGATCTCCTTGCCGCGCGTGGCCGGGGCGCTCGGATCGGGCGTGGCGATGCTGGCCTTCTGCCGCGAATACGAGACCCACGCGCGCCAATGCTCAGCCGGCTGCAAGTTGAGCTGCGCATCCCACCCGCGCCGCAGCGTGCGGCCGACATTGGCCACATCGCCGATGCCCACCACGCCATTGACGCCGAGAACAGTCGCCACCTCCCCGGATGCGCGCTGCTCCCAATACGCCAGGCGCCCATCCAGCAGGGACGACGGTGCGAACTTCAAGCCGGTCTCCCAGCCGTCGTTGATCGAGGGCCCCAGATTGCCGGGCTGGCGGCGGTAGGCGCCATCGCCGCTGCCGATCTGGAACGTGCGCCCCCAGTTCGCATACACGCTGCCCTGCTCGCCCACGCGGTAGCTGGCACTGAACTTGGGTTGCTTGATGGTGCCGTAGTCGTAGGTTGGCGCGACGACGCCGGCCAGCACGTCGTGCAGCTGTCCATCGACACGATCGATGCGATACCCCGGCACCAGCTGCAGGCGTGCAATCGGGGTCAGCACCGCCTGCACATACGCACCACGCGTGCGCAGGTCGTAGTCCCAATCGCGTAGTTGTGCCCCGCGCACACGCGCCACGGTGCGATACCGCTGCGATTGGTTGTCCTGCCACTGCGCATCCACCCCGGCTTCCAGGTTGGCCTGCAGCGCGCCCCAGTCCGGCTGCCAGTTGCTACGCAGCAGCAGCCCGCGATGGGTTTCGTCGGTATCGCGTTCCTGCTGCAGCCCGGCCGCAGAAAACCGTACCCAGCGTTGATTGTGGTAGTCGTTCTGGTAGGCCTTGGCGCTCCATTGCGCCTGCTCGCCGAGCGCACCGTCCGCATGCAACGCAGTCTGGCTCGTGCGACGCTCGCTGCGGTCGTCCTGCGCATAGTCCGGCGAGCTGCGCGGCGCCGCACGTGCGGTGGCGGCATCCAGATAGCCGGCTTCCAAGGCATGGTTGTCGTAGTACCGCGTGGTGAGCCCTGCGCGGAATGCACCGTCCGGGTCGGTGTAGAACCACTTGCCCGCCACGCTGCGTTTGCGTGCGTCGGCATGATCGCGATAGCCGTCCGAGTCGCGCCAGGCCAGCACATAGTTCTGGCTCCAGACGCCCTGTTCGAACCCCTTGCTCAGTTGCACCTCGCGCGCATCGAAGCTGCCGGCCGTCACGCTCAAGCGGCCGTCGTTGCCGCCGGTACGGGTGAGCACGTCCACGCTGCCGGCAATGGCATTCAAGCCATAGCGCGCGTCGTTGGTGCCGCGCACGATCTCGATGGCGCTGATGTCCTGCGGAAATACCGCGTCCAGATACGGCATGGCGCCGGCGTTGTCGTTGCTGGGGATGCCGTCGATCAGCAGTTTCACCGCATTGATGCGTCCTTCGCCATTGAATCCGCGAAACGAAAAACGCCCTGCATCGGTACCCATGCGGAACTGGGTAACCTGCACCCCGGGCGCGCGCATCAGCAGCTCCCAGCTGTAGTCCACATGCTGATCGTGCAGCAGCTCGCCACCGATCACATCCACCGAGCTCAGCACGCGCACCGTACTCGGGCTGCGCTGCGCATGCTCGCTCACCTGCAGCTTGCCCAGGGTGAGTGCCGCGTCTTGCGCCTGCACATCACATGCAGGCCCCCACACCAACGCCAACGACGGCGCGCACCACATCGCTTTCAACAACCGCAGACGCATGACCAACCCTTCGCCGTGACTGCACGGCCGCACAGCCGTGCGCTGCCACCGTCGCGGCGCGCATCGGCATCACTGGATAAGAAGCGAGTCGCCCGCACTGCCCGGCAGTGACGCCGACAACCTCAGGCGCGCACGGGGCATTGCTGCATGGACGCCCGCACAGGGGCCAGCTTATGCAGCCAGCGGTGGTCCGCGTGCGCCGAGTGCGGCCCATCGAAAGACCGCGCGTGCGCTTGCCTGGGTGACCGCCGGAGCCGGCGTCGGCCGCAGCTGCAGCAGGCACAGCAACGCCACGATGAGCACTGGCAGCAAGCGTGCGGCCAAGACGCAGTAATCGCAGGCTTCACCATGCGTCGCTGCGTCGTGGCTGCCGGCGTGCTGCGTGTTCACTACGGCGCCGGGCTGCGCGTCCACGGCCATAGCTGGCGGCTGGGTTCGATGGCCGGCATGCAGCGAGCTCTCTGCCGACAGGGCCGGAACGCCCATGCACATCGGCTCGCTCGGCTGCGCCTGGCTCCAGCGGCTGATCAGCGGAGCGACCAGCATCAGCACCACCGCCAGACAGGCAAGCAGGGGCAACAACCGGTGGCGACGGGACAAACGCAGCATGCCTGGAAGTGTAAGCCGCCACGCAAGCCGGGGCGATGGTCGCGGCCGATGCGCGACCGGATGTCGCACCCGGTTGCACCGGTCGCCCCGAATGATCCGCGCCCAGGCATGCGCCGGAACCGGCGCGCCAGAATCGGCTGGGCCTGCCGCTTCAGCTTCCGAGCCAGTTGACCGCACGCCGGACGCGTCACGCGTCGCCGTGCTGGTCGGCAGTCACACTTTCGTCCGGCCTCTGTGACCGTAGACACATGATGAGCCTTGGCATGCCCTATGCTTGCCGCTTCCACCTTGTAGCTGCGCGCATGAGCACCATCCTGTCCGATCGAGCGGCCGAACCGCTTCCCTGCGCACCCAAGCCTCCCAGCGAAGCATTGCGTCTCCAGGCGCTGCGCAGCTACGGCATTCTCGACACCCCGCGCGAAGCGGCCTTCGAAGACATCACCCGGCTTGCCTCGATCATCTGCCAGACGCCGATCGCGCTGATCAGCCTGGTCGACGCGGACCGCCAGTGGTTCAAGAGCGAGCTCGGGATGGGCGAGCGCGAGACCCCGTTGTTCAAGTCGATGTGCGCGCACGCGCTGCTCGACAACGATGTGCTGGTGGTGCCGGACACGCGCGAAGACATCCGCTTTTCGCGCAACCCGCTGGTCACCGGCGAAGCACCGCTCTATTTCTATGCAGGTGCCTTGCTGAAGACGCCCGACGGCCTGCCGCTGGGCACGGTCTGCGTCCTGGACCGGAAACCACGCCAGCTCACCGACGAGCAGGTGGAAGCCCTGCGTGCACTGGCACGCCAGACCATGGCGCAGCTGGAACTACGCCGCGCACTGGCCATCGCCGAGGAATCGGATCGCTACCGCAGCCGCCTGATGGCCATCGCCGGACATGATCTGAAGACCCCGCTGCGCACTGCCGCCTATGCCATCGACAAGATGCGTCGGCATGCCAACGTCGACTCCATTCCGACCTTGGTGACCGCACGCGATGCGATCAGCCTGGTCGGCCGCAGCCTGGACGAGCTGGCCACGCTGGCCGCCGCGAGCGAGGCCGCCATGCCGGACCTGCAGCCGCTGCAGCTGGAAGACGTGCTGCATTCGGTTCTCGGCGTGTGGCGTCAACCGGCCATCGACAAGTACCTGGCCCTTCGCTACGTGCACACCTCGCTGCGCGTGCGCAGCCACCCCACACTGCTGACCACCTTGATCGGCAACCTGGTCGGCAATGCCATCAAGTACACCGAGCGTGGCCGCGTGCTGGTCGGCACTCGTCGCCGCCCCGGTTTTGCGGAAGTGGACATCATCGACAGCGGCATCGGCTTGAACATGGACCATCCCGAGCAGGTCTTCCAGGCGTTCCGCCAGGCCGACCCGCGCAGCGACGGTTTGGGCATCGGCCTGTGGATCGTGCATCGCACTGCCGAGACGTTGGGCTGCGAGGTGGACGTCCGGCCACGGCCGCAGGGCGGCACCTGTTTTTCGGTGCGGATTCCCTTGGCTTGACGATGCGTGGCTCGCAGCGTGTTCGGGCTGCGCGGCGTACGCCTGGGGTCGCACCGGTTTGGGCAGCGATCTGCGGCCAGACCAGAACGCGCGGCCACTCCGTCCCGTCGCGCCGACGTTGCAGCAGCCGATAGCAGATGCCATGCGAAAACCCGCGTCAGCGGCGACCGCTGAGACCCGGCAACTCGCCGCAGGCATGCAAACCAGCACCGGCCTGGATCGCGCACTGTCTGCTGTGGCATGGCAGGTCTAGGCGGTGTTCCATCTTCAAGCGAGGTGCCGCTGCGGAACACAAAAAAAGGCGGACCCAGGCTCCCGACCCGGATCCGCCGCCAAGCATGCCGGGCCTCTCCCCAGGGACCCGGATGCGCCAGCCGCTCTGTGCACAGCCTCGCGCAACAGCGATGCGACAGCGCTAGCAACCTTCGACGACACCGCGAAACACACCGGCAATGCGATCACCTGCATCGCCAGCTCTGCGCCGTCCACCCCTAGACGTCCGAGAGTGTCGCGTCATGATTGCTATAAGGGTTTTCGACAACGCAGCGCGCAACTTGATGCGCCCGGTAGACGCCAACTGCATCGCCCTGACACGGGTAGGGAAAATCACCCACAGCACACGCTGCGGCGCAGTTGGGCCCATGCGCATCACCTTGATTCTACAGGCATTTTTTCCGGACAATTGCGCTGCAGCGCAGCACCGGCGTCATCGCGAACGCACCGATTGCAGCGCCAGGCAGCCAGTACCTGGAACGGCTATGCACACACGTCCACTCCCACCACTCCTGTGCGCCGTCCATACCGCCTGACAACTGCTCGCGAGGGTGTGCTAGCCGCCCATATCGCAGCGTCAGACGTCGGACGCAGCCGCATCCTGGCGCGCGAACCACTCCGCCGAATGCACATCCTCGGCCGCAACGTCCAGCGCCTTGCGCAGCACCTCCAGCGGAATCTGCACGCGCGTGCTGCCCGCCTGCACCGCCACCCATAACGCTTCGTCGCGCGGGTCGGCCAGCACCGTCATTACCTCATGCTCGCGGCCCTCGATGCTGGCCGATAGTTGCAGCGACATGCCGCCGTCCGGCTCGGACGACCACAGTCTGCTCAGTGCCGGACGCAATGGCTCGGTCATCGTGCCGCTCAGCTGGTGATGATCTGGGTCAGCGATTCCCAGGTCGGCGGCAGTGGCCAGTTCGGTGCCTGATTGCCGTCCAGCACCCGGCGCAGATCGCGCTTGTCGATTTGCGGCGCGAGCACATGCACCAGATCCAGGGCGTAGTCGCGCAGCACGCGGTCGCGCGGCAGCACCGCCCAGGCGATGCACTCGGCAATCGGCGCGGGCGCCGGCCAGGCGCGCAGATCCTCGTCGAAGGCATTGACCGCCATTTCCGCGACCAATCCCACGCCAAGCCCTGCGCGCACATAGGTCTTGATCAGGTCGGCATCCAGCGCGGTCAGCGCGATGCTCGGCTCCAGCCCCACCTGCGCAAACGCGCGCTGCAGCGAGGAACCCGGCCGGGTGGAGGATTCGTAACTGATCAGCGGATGTTCGGCCAGCGCGTGCATGTCCGGCGCCGTGCGTGGGTGATCCAGTGCATGCCCCCGCGGCACCACCACCAGCCGCCGCCAGCGGTAGAGCGGCACTGCGATGCCGGCGCTCGGCTCGCCACCGGCGGTGCTGACCACCGCGATGTCCGCATCGCCCTGGCTCAGCAGATCCAGGGCTGCACTTTCGGCGGCCTGCTGCAGATGCACGCTCACTTGCGGGTAGGCATTCTTGATCTGCGCCACCGCCGGCGGCAGCACGAAGCGCGCCTGGGTGTGGGTGGTGGTCAGGGTCAGCTGGCCCTGGCTTTCGCGGCGCTGGTTGGCGGCATAGGTGCGGATGTTGTTGGCCTCCGACAGCACCGCACGCGCGCGCTCGATCACTTCCACACCGGCCGGCGTCACCGCATCCAGGCTGCGCCCCTTGCGCACGAACAACAGAAAGCCCAGTTCGTCCTCCAACTGCTTGAGCTGCTTGGACAGGCCGGGCTGGGTCGCGTGCACGCGCGCGGCGGCCAGCGTGATGTTCAGCTCGGCATCGGCGATGGCCACCAGATAGCGAAGTTGGGTCAGCGTCATGGGCTTATATCCAAAAAAGCGCGAGGCGCTACAAGGGATTCGACTGTAGAGGAGTTCTGCGGGCCAGCTTATAACCGAACGCTATTTTTAGGATGTATGAAGTCATTTCCGACGGCTATAAGCCAGCGTTACGGTCTGGCCCTCCCCCAACGATGCCGCCGAACCGTGACTCCTGCGTTTCCGCTGCTTGCCGACCTGCGTGGCCGTGCCGTCCTGGTGGTCGGCGGCGGCGCCGATGCCGAGCGCGCCACTGGCCAGTTGCTGCAGGCCGGTGCGCTGCCGCTGGTCGGCGCGCCCGAGCTCTCCACGCAGTTGCGGCACTGGGCGCAGGCAGGGCGGCTGCGCTGGTTGGCCGGCCGGTTCGACCCGGCATGGCTGGCGCAGTCCGACCAACCGCTATGGCTCACCATCGCCGCCAGCGAATCGGCAGCGCTCAACGACGCCCTGCGCCAGGCAGCAAGTGCCCATCGGCTGCTGACCCACGCCGCAGCGCCTGCGGCGTCCGCAACGGTTCCTGCGCGCTCCGCAGGATCGCGCAGCGCGATCGGCACGCTGGTACCCGGCAACGTAAGCCTGGTCGGCGCAGGCCCCGGCGATCCGGGCCTGCTCACCCGGCATGCGCTGCGCGCGCTGCGTCAGGCCGAGGTGGTGCTGCACGACCGCCTGGTCAGCCCGCAGATCCTGCGCCTGGCACGGCAAGGCGCGCGTCTCATCGAAGTGGGCAAGTCGGCGCAAGGCCATAGCACCCGGCAGGAACAGATTCACGCCCTGATGCTGGAACACGCCCGCGCCGGTCGCCGCGTGGTACGGCTGAAGGGCGGCGACCCATTCGTGTTCGGCCGCGGCGGCGAAGAGCTGGAATTCCTGCGCGCGCACGGCATCGGCTTCCAGGTGATTCCCGGCATCACCGCCGCCATCGCCTGCGCTGCCTATGCC
This sequence comes from Xanthomonas sp. D-99, assembly GCF_017746145.1. Taxonomy (NCBI): domain Bacteria; kingdom Pseudomonadati; phylum Pseudomonadota; class Gammaproteobacteria; order Lysobacterales; family Lysobacteraceae; genus Xanthomonas; species Xanthomonas sp. D-99. The sequence continues at coordinate 55,329 of NZ_JAGHWU010000003.1, forward strand.
GGTATCCCGCTCACCCACCGCGACCACGCGCAATCGCTGCGGCTGATCACCGCGCACTGCAAGGACTCGCTGGACACGCTGGACTGGCAGGCGCTCGGTCAGGAGCGGCAGACGCTGGCCTTCTACATGGGCGTGGCCGGGCTGGACGCCATCCAGCAGCGGCTGCTGCAGGCCGGGCGCGCAGCCTCCACCCCGTTTGCGCTGGTCGAAAACGGCTCGCGCCCGCAGCAACGCGTGATCACCGGTACGCTCGCCAGCCTGGCCGCCAGCGCCCGGCAGCACGCCGTGACCGCACCGGCGCTGCTGATCCTGGGCGAGGTAACGGCACTGGCGCAGACGCTGCATTGGTTCGGCAGCGCGCCGCTGAGCGCCTCGTCGCCGCACTCACCCGGCGCAACGCCCCACACGCCCACACTGGCCCACGCAGCCTGATTCCGACGGAGACCCCATGGCCCTGTACGACAACATTCTCGACACCATCGGCCGCACCCCGGTGGTCAAGCTCCAACGCCTCGCCCCGGACAACGTGACCTTGTACGTCAAGGTCGAATCGTTCAATCCCGGCGGCTCGGTCAAGGACCGGCTGGCGCTGGCGATCATCCTGGACGCCGAACAGCGCGGCCTGCTCAAGCCCGGCGACACCATCGTCGAAGCCACCTCCGGCAACACCGGCGTGGCACTGGCCATGGTGGCCGCAGCGCGCGGCTACAAGTTCGTCGCCACCATGGTGGAAACCTTCTCCATCGAACGCCGCAAGCTGATGCGTGCCTATGGCGCCAAGGTCATCCTGACCCCGGCTGCCGAGCGCGGCAGCGGCATGGTGCGCAAAGCGAAGGAACTGGCCGAACAGCACGGCTGGTTCCTGGCCAGCCAGTTCGCCAATCCGGCCAACCCGGCCTACCACCGCAACACCACCGCTGCCGAGATCCTGCGCGATTTCGCCGGCCACCGGCTGGACCATTTCGTCACCGGCTGGGGCACCGGCGGCACCCTCACCGGCGTGGGCGAGGTCTTGAGCGTTGCGCGCCCGGAAGTGCGCATCACCGCCACCGAGCCGGCTGGCGCCGCCTTGCTGCAAGGCCAGGACTGGAAGCCGCACAAGATCCAGGGCTGGACCCCGGACTTCGTACCCGAGGTGCTCAACCGCGAGGTCGCCCATGAGGTGCTGAGCGTGGAAGACACCGACGCCATCACCGTAGCGCGGCGCCTGGCCGCCGAAGAAGGCATCTTCACCGGCATTTCCGGCGGCGCCACCGTCGCCACCGCGCTGCGCGTGGCAGAAGGCGCGGTGCCTGGCGCCGTCATCCTGGCGATGCTGCCCGACACTGGCGAGCGCTACTTCTCGACCCCGCTGTTCGCCGACATCAACGAAGGCTCCGACGACGACTGGCTGGCCGGGCTACCCTGATCGGGCGCAGTCGATGACCACACCTGAAGCCGCGCGATACGCGGCTTTTTGGCCACGGCCGAACAGCGTATGTGCGCCGGAAGACGCTGCATAGCGGCGGGCACCTCATGCCAACGATCCCTGACCGCCTCAAGGCGAAAGCGCACGCGGTATTGCCGAAACCAAGGACGTGGCAGCGTACCCGGCACGCCTTGGCGCCGGGCGCAGCATCCGTCCTGTTCCCAGCTACAGACACGCCCGCACTCCCGTCCATGTCAAGGAAACGTTAGGATGGCGGCCGCGATGTAGGGAGAAATGTGTGAGCAACCAGCCGTATGGACACAGCGAGACCCGCGCCGCGCGGGCGCCATGGCTGGTAAAGATGACCTCCCCGGTCCACTTCGCGCTAGCCCTGGGGCTGGGCGCATGGTTGCAAGAGGCGCTGGATCTGCCTCTCACCCCTCCCACGCCACTGGCCTGGATCGAAGTGGCTGGCGGCGGCATCGCCGGTCTCGGCCTGGCGCTGGCGGTGAGCTGCTTCATCCTGTTTGCGCGTCGGCGCACCACCATCATGCCCAGCGGTCATCCCTCGCGCCTGGTGCTGGACGGCCCGTATCGTGTCACCCGCAACCCGATGTACCTGGCCTTGGTGCTGAGCTACGTCGGCCTGTGCCTGCAACTTGGCCTGCTGTGGGCGGTTGTGTTGGTGCCGCTGCCGTGGCTTGCGCTGCAGCGCTATGTCATCCCGTTCGAAGAGGCGCGTCTACGGGCCGAATTCGGCCGCCACTACAACGACTACTGCGCGCGCGTCCGCCGCTGGTTGTAGAGCCGAAATGCATCACCTCGTGCGTGGCGAGCGTTGCTGCCGATCGCTCCGAGAGAGCGCCCAGCTGACGCGGAACGGCATATATTCCACTCCGTCAGACAGTCGCAGCAGATGAGATGAATGGCCGATAGCGTGCAGATCCGCAGCGTGCTCCCCATCACGCGCCCATCATGCAATTCGCATAATTATCGCGCTATGAGAATCGAAGTCTGGCAAGGCGACATCACCGAACTCGACGTTGACGTCATCGTCAACGCCGCCAATGAATCACTGCTGGGCGGTGGTGGTGTCGATGGCGCCATCCACCGTGCCGCCGGCCCGCGCTTGCTGGAAGCCTGCGAGGCACTGCCGCAAGTGCGTCCGGGCGTGCGTTGCCCCACCGGCAAAATCCGCATCACCGACGGGTTCGATCTGAAGGCACGCCACATTTTTCATACCGTTGGCCCGGTGTGGCGCGACGGCAGGCACAACGAGCCCGAACAGCTGGCCAACTGCTATTGGCAATCGCTGAAACTCGCCGAACAGATGATGCTGCACTCGATTGCGTTCCCGGCGATCAGCTGCGGGATTTACGGCTATCCGCTGTATCAGGCGGCCCGCATCGCCGTGACCGAAACGCGCGATTGGCAGCGCTCGCACAAGGTGCCCAAGCACATCGTCTTGGTGGCCTATAACGAGGCGACCTATAAGGCCTACCAGCAGGCGTTGGCGACGCAGGAAACTGCGGCGGCCTGAGATTGGATTGACGTGGGCTGCATGTCGCATCGACCGGCTGGATTGAGCATGTAATTGAGCAAAGGGCGCTGTAAGGCGCCCTTTGCGTTTTTCGCTTGCGTTTTTCGCGCGGCATCGAAGTGAACCTGTGGATGCAGCAAACAAAAACGCCGGCATCGGTGCCGGCGCTTTTGTTCTATCGATGCGGCAGCCTTGCAGCCCTCATCAATCGATCAACCCTTCCACTTGCCCAGCGCGGCCAGGCCGTTTTCCTTGGCGCGCTCGTAGATGACCTGCTGCGCCTTGGCGAAGTTGCCGGTCATGTCCTTGGCCCACAGCTTCAGCGCGGCCTGCTGCATGGCGCGGCCGTAGGAGAAGCTCAGCGGCCAGGGCAGAGTGCCGAGCTGGTGCATCTCGTTGAGATGGGCGGTGGACTGCTCGTCGGTCTGGCCGCCGGACAGGAACACGATGCCCGGCAGGATCGCCGGCACGGTGGACTTCAGGCACATCACGGTGGACTCGGCCACCTCTTCGATGCTGGCCTGCTCTTCGCAACTCTTGCCGGAGATCACCATCGAGGCCTTCAGGATGGTGCCCTCGAGCACGACGTTCTGCTCATACAGCGCACCGAACAGCGAGCGCAGCGTGGCTTCGGTCACTTCGTAGCAGGTTTCGATGTCGTGGCTGCCGTCCATGATCACTTCCGGCTCGACCATCGGCACCAGGCCTTGTTCCTGGCACAGCGCAGCGTAACGCGCCAGCGCATGCGAGTTGGCCTCGATGCAGGTGCCGGACGGGATGTCTTCGCCGATATTGATGACCGCACGCCACTTGGCGAAGCGCGCACCCAGCGTGTAGTACTCCTCCAGACGCGCACGCAGGCCGTCCAGGCCTTCGGTCACCAGTTCGCCCGGCATGCCGGCCAGCGGCTGCGCGCCCTTGTCGACCTTGATGCCCGGGATGATGCCGTGGGCGGTCATGTACTCGGCGAACGGCACGCCATCCTTGGTCTTCTGACGGATGGTCTCGTCGAACAGGATGGCGCCGGAGATGTAGTCGCTCAGCTTGGGCGTGGTCAGCAACAGTTCGCGATAGGCGCGACGGTTCTCTTCGATGTTCTCGATGCCGACGCTGGCAAAACGCTTGGCGATCGTGCTGGTCGATTCGTCGATGGCGATGATGCCCTTACCCGGGGCGACCATCGCCTGGGCGGTTTCGGCAAGCTGTTCGATGCTCATGTAGTTCCTGTGGCAGCTGCGGGGGAGAACGAAAGTATAGCGACGAAAGTCGTACACATTCCTTCACGGAATGCCTGCAACCGATTACACGTGCATGCGTGACAGGATGTGTGCTGCTGCTCGCATCGCGGGAATCGGGAATCGGGAATCGGGAATCGGGAATCGGGAATCGGGAATCGGGAATCGGCAAAGCTGAGCATGGTGCGCGGCGTGGCGCTTGCGATGCTGGGATGCATGGCTGCAGTGACTACGCTGGCGCGTTGATACGGAGCCATGCGTGAGTTAGCTGGGGTTGGCCGCGTTGCTGCTTCGTCTGTCGCCACAGAGCTGCGCCTGCGGCGTGCGTTATATCGTGGACAGCGTCTTGTTCCGCCATCACCAGCACCGTTGCAGCAGCGCGCGTGTGAGGTGGTGGGCATTGAGTACTCGCCGGATCCGGCCGTTGACCAATGATCCGGCGACGATCTGGCGCACCTGGGCGCGACGGGCATGCTCGATACAGCCCGTCGCGCCCAGGTGCGCTCTACGTGTTGCTGGCGCGCGTCCAGCGGCCAGGTCGGCACACAGCACAACGGCGGCCCTGGGGCCGCCGTCGTGTGTCGGGTCTGTTCCGGCTCAGGTCATGCGCCGGATGCGGTCGACAGGCGTTACAGCTCGCCCAGACCGGTGGCGCGGCCGTCTTCGCCCACTTCCAGCAGGCGCAGCGTGTTGGTGGCGCCATGGGTTTCCATGTGCTCGCCACTGGTAAACACCACGCGGTCGCCAGGCCCCATGCGCTCGTTCTCCACCAGCAGACGGATCGCCGCACGTGCGGCCTCGCGCGGGGTCAGGCCGCGGCTGTCGAAGCTGATCGGGAACACGCCACGCATCATCGCCATCTGGCGGCGTGCGCCATCGTGACGGGTGAAGGCGTAGATCGGCATATTGGAGCGGAAGCGCGACAGGAAGCGCGGCGTGCCCCCGGATTCGGTCAACGCCACCACGCCGCCAAGGCCGATGTGCTCGGACAGGAACATGGTCGCCATCGCAATCGCCTGGTCGGCGCGCTGCAGATTGCGTTGTGCCGCTTCGAAGTCGGTATCGAACTCGAACTGGTGTTCGGCCCCCAGACAGATGCGCGCCATCGCTTCCACCGCACGCACCGGATAGGCGCCAGCGGCGGTCTCGGCCGAGAGCATCACCGCGTCGGTGCCGTCGATGACCGCGTTGGCCACGTCCAGCACTTCGGCGCGGGTGGGGATCGGGCTTTCGACCATCGACTGCAGCATCTGCGTGGCGGTGATCACCACCTTGTTCTGCGCCAGCGATTCGCGAATGATCTTCTTCTGCAGGCCCGGCAATTCGGCGTCGCCGATTTCAACGCCCAGGTCGCCACGCGCCACCATCACCACATCGGAGGCTTCGACGATCTCGACCAGGTTTTCGATCGCCTCGGTGCGCTCGATCTTGGACACCAGTTGCGCATCGCAGCCATGCTGCTGGGCGATCTGACGTGCGTCGTGCATGTCCTGCGCATTGCGACAGAACGACACCGCGATGAAGTCCACGCCGATCTTGGCGACGATGCCGATCAGTTCCTTGTCGCGTTCGGTCAGTGCGCCCAGCGACAGACCACCGCCCTGCTTGTTGAGGCCCTTGCGGTCGGACAGCACGCCATCGTTCAACACCTTGGTGACGATGCGCGCGCCCTGCACATCGGTGACCTGCAACTGCATCAGGCCATCGTCGAGCAGCAGCACGTCGCCGGCGGTCACGTCCTGCGGCAGACCCAGATAGCTGACGCCAACCTGAGTCTGGTCGCCAGCCGGCGCGTTGGCATCGGCCACCAGGTCGAAGCGATCGCCCATGGTCAGCTTGATCTTGCCTTCGGCAAAACGTTCGATACGGATCTTCGGGCCCGGCAAGTCGGCCAGGATGCCGACTTCGGCACCGACGCGGGCCGCAGCGGCACGCACTTCGGCGGCGCGCTTGGCCTGGCCGGAGGGGTCGCCATGGCTGAAGTTGAGGCGCACCACGTTGACGCCCGCCTTGAACAGCGTATCCAGCACACCGGGCGCATCCGTTGCCGGTCCGAGGGTGGCGAGGATCTTGGTGCGGCGTTGACGTTCTTTCATGATGGCCTCCCTGTAAAAGCCGCGAAACTTAACACACACGTCACGTACCGAGGATGGCATTGCGGCATAGCCTTCCTCCGATTCCGGCATGTCCTACAGACAGTGCGGGACAGTACGTACGCCTGCGCCCGCGCTGCCGTGAGCAACGCGAACGGTCGCCACCCTAACCCGGCAGCGGTGAAGAGTGTTCTGCGCGCTGCGAGCCGCGTTCGCAGGCGCGTCGACCAAGCGAACGCAACGGCCGACGCGCACTGCCCATCACTGAAGCACTGCCGCGAGTTCAGCCGGCGTGCGTGCCAACGCACCGGCGCCGGCGGCGCGCAGTTCGCCCTCGTCGCCGAAGCCCCACAACACGCCGATGCTGTGGATGCCGTGGTGATTGGCGCCATCGATATCCATGCGCCGGTCGCCGATCATCACGCAGCCGGTCTTGTCGATCTGCAAACGGCGCAGCGCTTCGGCAATGAGGTCCGGCTTGAAGCGACGTTCGCCGTCTTCGCTGGCACCGATCACCTCCTCGAAGCACGCGCCGAAGGGCAGATGCTCGACGATGCGCCGCGCATAGCGCTCATTCTTCGAGGTCACCACGGCCAGACGATGACCGGCGCGCTGCAGGCCGGTGACAACCTCGCCAATGCCGTCGAACACGCTGAGTTCGGTCCAGCCCACCGCGTCGTAGCGTGCGCGGTAGAGCCCGAGCGCGCGCTGCACCAACTCCGGGTCGTCCGGAAAACACTCGGTGAAGCTGTCGCGCAACGGCGGGCCGATCCAGGCGCGCAAGGTCTGCGCCGACGGACGCGGCTGGCCGAGTTCGTCGAAGGCATGCACGATGCTGGCAACGATGCCTGGCTCTGAATCGACCAGCGTGCCGTCCAGATCGAAAAACAGCGTGGCTGCACTCACTGGCCGCGGGCCTGGAGTGCGGCCACCGCCGGCAAGGTCTTGCCTTCCAGAAACTCCAGGAACGCACCGCCGCCCGTGGAAATGTAGGTGACGTCCTGGGCGATGTCGTATTTGTCCACTGCGGCCAGGGTGTCGCCACCGCCAGCGATCGAGAACGCCTTGGAACTGGCGATCGCGCGCGCCAGCGTTTCGGTGCCGTGGCTGAAGGACTCGAACTCGAACACGCCCACCGGACCGTTCCACACCACGGTACCGGCACTGGCGATCAGTTCGGCGTAGCGCTGCGCGGTTTGCGGGCCGATATCCAGGATCAGATCGTCCGCATCGACCGCCTCCAGCGACTTCACGCTGGCTTGCGCATCGGGCAGGAACTGCTTGGCAACGACCACATCGGTCGGCAGCGGAATCTCGGCGCCACGCGCCTTGGCATCGGTCACGATCTGGTTGGCGGTCGGGATCAAATCCGGCTCGTTCAACGACTTGCCCACGGCATGCCCGGCCGCGGCGATGAAGGTGTTGGCGATGCCGCCGCCAACGATCAGCTGGTCGACCTTGTTGACCAGGTTGGACAGCAGCTCCAGCTTGGTGGACACCTTGCTGCCGGCAACGATGGCCAGCAAGGGCTTGGCCGGGTTGTCCAGCGCCTTGGCCAGGGCGTCGAGTTCGGCCATCAACAGCGGGCCGCCTGCTGCGACCGGCGCGAAACGGATCACGCCGTGCGTGGAGGCCTGCGCACGGTGCGCGGTGCCGAAGGCATCCATCACGAACACGTCGCACAACGCGGCGTACTTGCGCGCCAGCGTCTCATCGTCCTTGCCCTCGCCGACATTCATGCGGCAGTTTTCCAGCAGCACCACCTGGCCCGGCGCGACCTCCACGCCATCGACCCAGTCGCGCACCAGCGGCACGTCCACGCCCAGCAATGCGGCCAGACGCGTGGCAACCGGCGCCAGCGAATCTTCCTCGGTCCAGCTGCCTTCCTTGGGGCGGCCCAGGTGCGAGGTCACCATGACGGCCGCACCCTTTTCCAGCGCCAGCTTGATGGTGGGCACCGAGGCGGTGATGCGCTGTTCGGAGGTGATCTGGCCGTTGTCGATCGGCACGTTGAGATCCTGGCGGATCAACACGCGCTTGCCGGAGAGATCGAGGTCGGTCATGCGGACAATGGACATGGGCTCAGCTCGTTCGGTCTAGGGAGGGGGAATGGGAATGGTCATGCAGAAGCACCCAGCAGACGCGCCGGTGCAAACAGGTGAGCGCTTTGCCTCAGCGGCAACCGGCTGTGGATCGCCATGGCGATGTCGTTGCGCCAGCGGGCGGATCGCGTGGCGCCCGTTGCCCACCATGCGCGAGGCCGCCAAGGCGGTTGGCGAGGAGCGGAATGCTTGGTCGAACACGACGGGCAAGACGGCTGCCTTGGTCACGGGGGACGCCCATTGTCCGACCTTCGCGCCGCAGCGGCAAACCGCCGTGCGAAGCGGGCGCAGTCAGCCGTTGCGATTGGCCGATGCACTCCGCAACAGGCTCACCGCGAAACCGCCTACCAACAAGGCGCCACCGACCAACAGACCCCACAGCAGCCAACGCTTCCAGTCGCGCGGCGTGGCGGCCGGCTGCAGCGCGGCCTCGCACGCCAGCGGCTGTGCCTGCGCAGCCAGACGGGCCTGCGCCGGTTGCCACTGTGCGCCGCGTTCGCGCCGCAGTGCCTGCAGCATTGCGCCCAATGGTGCGTCGGTGCGCTGCGCACGCGCACTGCCGGCCACCAGCGCATACGGCGGCTGGCCCTGGGCAAGAAACATCAGCCGCTCCGGCTGGTACCCGACGCGCAGCATCGGCACGGCGCTGCTGTGCCCCTGCGCGGCGACCAACCGCCATTGGCGATCGCGCACGGGCGCAGACAGCAGTTGCGGCGGCGACGCGGCAGTCGCGCCCTGGCCCAGTCGATACGCCAACCATGGGCCGGCACGCTGCAGCCACGGCGCATCGTCGGTATCGCGACTTGCCACGATCCACTCGACCGCCTCGGCGTGATTGCCGCCGACATCCAGTTGGCCGATCGGAAAACGACCGGGCAAGGCATACACCAGCGCTGCATCTTTTGCGGTGCCTGGCAAGTCCAGCCACTGTGGCGGCGTGGACATGGCGATGCCATCCAGCTCCGCCTCGACCACGTGTAATGCCGGCAGCTCGCCCGATGCAATGACCAGGCGCAAGTAACGCGCACCATCGTCCAGGGCGATACGACGCTGCTGCAGTCGCTGCGCCTGATTGTCCAGCGCCATGACCGTGGCGTTGGAGGCGAGCACGCGCCAGTCGCGCAGATCGTCGCTGCCTTCCACACGCACCTGGGCCTGCACCGGCGTGTCGCCCTCCCAATCCAGCAATAGGGCACGCGGGCGATCGCGCAGCGCGCTGGCATCGATCAACCAGCTGACACCATGGCCCGCGGCGACAGCCCCGGTCGCAAAACGGCCTTCCAGGCGGCGCACCGCACCACTGGCATCGCGCTCGGCAATCAACTGCAGGTCGCCACTGGCCGGCGCCGCACCAGCCGGCAGCGCAAACAGGGGCAGGCGCTGACGGCGTACCGCAGCGGCCGGCGCTGCATCCATCGGCAGCCAGGCGGTGGGCAGCTCTTGTCCATGCGCGTCGATCGCCGTGACATCGCGCAGCGCCGCGTCGTGCGCGGTGCGATACACCGCCGCATTCAAGGTCACCTGATAGAGGCCGGCATCCGAGCCGGTGACCTGCAACGGCCACTGCTGGCGGTAGTCCTGCCGCACATCGCGGGCCTGCGCCAGCATCGGCACCATCAGCAGCAGCGCCCATCGCATCGCTTTCATTCCCGATCCTTTTCGACGCCGTTCTCTTGGAGAGCATGACCTTCGGTCGCAACCGCACGCGGCGGTGCCAGCGCCAGATAGCCCACCACGGTGCACAACAGACCATAGGCCATGAACGAGCCGATGCCGAGTAAGTTGCCCAGATGCTGGCGGTCGACCAACACCAACTTCGCCAGGACCAGCCCCATCAGCAATGCGCCACCCAGCCACAGCCCGCGTTGCCCACGGCGCGAGCCGATCACCCAGCCCAGCACGCCCAGCACGCTCCAGACGATGGTGAGGCTGGTCTGCGACAAGGTGGTGCCGATCAGCGCGGAATCCCATGGCACGCCGCCCCAGTGATGCACGCTGTGCGAGGTACTGCCGGTGATCAACGCCCAACCCAGCACACCCAGCGCGGTCACCCGCCAATGCTGCAGCGATGTCGGCGCAGGTGCCGACCAGGCCCAGCGCACAAGCAGGGCAAGAACCGCCAATTGCGCCAGCTCGGCGGGGTTGAGCACCGGCAGCCAGGGCAACGGTGCAGCGCTCACCGGGTCCAGCAACGCGAGCAGCCAGCCGAGTCCCAACACCGCAAACACGCAACTCAGCAACGCGTTGCGTGCAGGATCGAAGGCGGTTGCCTGCGGCCAGGCCAGCCACGGCCAGCGCAACAGCCCCAGCGTCGCCACCAGCAACCACGGCGCCGCCAGCAGGGCGCAACGCCAGCCATTGGCCAACAAGAACGCATCGGCCAGCCAGGCCGCGCCCAACGAGATGACCAACGGCCACAGCAGCCACCAGATGAACTGCGCCGCCATCGCGCCAGTGCCTTGCTGCGTGCGCAAGCACCACAGCGCACGCGCGCCCGCCACTGCAAACGCACCCCATGCCAGTGCGCCCCAGTGCGCGAATGGCTGGGTGTGCGCTGCGCCTTGCCACAGCGCCAACGGCGCAGCCAGCGCCAGACCAGACATCACCGTCCACACCAGCGCCGCTGCACGACGGCGCCGATGCACTTCGGCCGCCAAGCATAGACTGAGTGCGACCAAGCCCAGCAGCAGATCCGGTTCGCTGCGCAGATCGGCAAAACGCAGGATCTCGTGCACGCCGCACAGCGTCCACCAACCCAGTCCCCACAGATATGCCAGCAGCGCACGCCGCCGATGTCCTGCATCGCGCAGGAACCACGCACTGGCCCAGCCGGCCAGCGCCAGCAGCAAGGTGCTCATGCAGGTTGCGTTGGCCACCGCGACCGCGTCGTGGCGCCAGGCATCCACACCGAACGCGACACCCACCGCCGCAAACAACTGCAGCGCGACACCGCTGACCTGCGGGATCCGCCGTTGTTGGCGCAGCCCCAGCCACAGCAAGCCGACGCCTTCCAGCGCAAAGACGCTTGCAGTGGCACGTGCCGACAACGCCAGCGGCACGGCCAGGGTCGCGAACCCGACCGCCAGCATCGCGTGCGCCTGGCCCAGCAAGCGCGTGGGTGCGCGGCGCAGCAGCCAACTGCCCAGGCCCGCATACAACGCTGCCACCGCCACCGCGCACAGCGCCAGTGGCAGCCGATCGCCCTCAAGCAGGCGCGCCTGTAACGCGAAGGCCACCAGCGGCGTTCCGAACAACAGGCTGCCATCGATGAGCCTGCCGGCACTGCCGTCACCGCGGCGCGCATGCAGGACCGGAATCGCCACGTACATGGCGAAGAACAGCAACAGGAACGGCTCGGTCGTGGCGAATTTTGCCGGGGAGTACTGCAGCGCACCCCACACGGTGCCGATGCCGAAGGTGAAAGCAAACCCCAGCAGGTTCAGCACGCGCCACGGGCGTGTCCATGCAATCGCCACGATGCCGGCGTTGAGTACGGCGTAGTACGAGAACAGCGCGACATGGTTGCCGCTGCCGGTAGACAACCAGATGGGCGCAAGAAAACCGGCCAGCACGCCCAGCACCGCCAACGTGCGCGAATCCTGCAGCACCGCCAGCACGCACATACCTGCGATCAGCACCACGCTGATGCCAAGCGCCGTTCCGGCATCGAGCAAGCCGTACAACTTGAAGGCCGCGAACACCGTCAACAACAGGCCACCGATGGCGCCGCCCTGCAACGCCAACGCAAACCCCGGCCGCTGCGCGCGCTGCGTCCAACCGAAGATCAGACCGGCCAATGCCAGAACGCTGATGCCGGCCAAGCGCAACTCGATCGGCATGCGCATCCAGCCCTGATCGCTGGCGTACTTCAATAGCGACGCCACGCCGGCCAACAACACCAGCATGCCGACCTTGACCGGCACATTGCCCTCGGTGAACCAACGCTTCAAGGCGCTGGCCATGCGCGCGATGGCGCTGGGCGCGGCCGGAAGCCGAGGCGGTTGCGGTTGTGCGGATTGCGGTTGCGCCGGCCGGGCGCGCGTCGCCTGCGCTTGCGCGCTGGGACGTTCCGACGTCGCGATTGCACTGCCCGCTATCGCATCTGCAGGTGCAGGCGCCGGCAATGGCGGCGGCACCGCCGAGGCAGACACATCAACCGCCTGGTGATCCGCAGCCGGCGCATGCGAGCCAACGTCCTGGCCCGCTGCAACGGACGTGCGGTACCCAGGTAGATCGCTGTCGGCGACGGCGCCCGGACCAGCGCCCACACCGGACGCCACGTCCGGTTGCTCCCACGCCCTGCCCTGCGCGTCCGCGGGTGCTTGCGCCGGCGCATCCGCACGTTCGGCACCACTGCTCTGCCACTGCGCAAGCCGCTGCTCCAGCGCCGCCACCCGTCGCCGCAGCCCGGCAATCCACACCAGCGCGATCACCACACCCACCGGCACGGTGAGCAGCACCAGGGCCACCAACACGATTATCGTTTCCAACGCAGCAATCCCCTAGCCGGCGTCCAGCCGAATGCGCGCACCATACAGCCTCGGGCTGCGGCTGGGCAGACAGCCTCTCGCTCAGACGATGGATGGAGCATCGGAAAGCTGCAGTCGCATGCGTGCGTGCGCGCATCCCTCACACAAGAAAACGCCCGGAGAACCGGGCGCTTTGAACGGTTATTCGCGGTAACCGCTATCGTTCTTGTTATGGATGATCCAGATCAGATTGCCGCCGGTCCCCATCGACTTGCCAGCGAACACCAGACGTCCCTGGCCCTTGTAGGCCATTTCGTAACGGTAGCGGTCGCCACCGAAGAAGAACGGGATAAACGCCTTGCCGGTCACGTAAGCACCCTGGTCGTCCGGCTGACCAATCAGGTCGGTGACCTGCTTCATCGGCATACCGATTTTCAGCTGGGTGAACTTGCTGCCAGGCGCTGGCTTGCCGGTGATTTCGCCTTCGTAATCATTGATGCCCTTGACGGTCTCGCCGTAGCCCGCCTCGACATCGGACGACTTGATCACCTCACCATCGGCATTCATCCATGCCGGCGTCCCGTTCTGCTTTTTTGCAGCCCAACTGTTCGACGGCACGGAACACGCAACAACCACACTCAGCGCCAAGGCGCCTGCCAGAAACTTATTCATCACTCTTCTCTCGATCCATGGAGTTCCCCGATCCTTCGTACACGACACGGGAACGGCCGCCGTGCGCGCAAATTAGCGCACGTGAGTCCAGCAAAGTCCACTTCCGGGCAGCCACCGAAGGCGCCGCAGTGCAAGAAACGCAACTTCCATGGCCGACAAATGAAAAGCCCCGGCATGCCGGGGCCTGTTTCATCACTGCGCCAGAAACTTACTTGGCCACAACCCGCACCATCTCCAGGCACTTGTTGGAGTAGCCCCACTCGTTGTCGTACCAGGACACCAGCTTGACGAAGGTGGAGTCCAGCGCGATGCCAGCGTCAGCGTCGAACACCGAGGTGCAGGTTTCGCCGCGGAAATCGGTGGCCACGACCTTGTCTTCGGTATATCCCAGCACGCCCTTCAGTGCGCCTTCGCTCTGCGCCTTCACTTCGGCGCAGATTTCGGCGTAGGTGGCCGGCTTTTCCAGCTCGACAGTGAGGTCGACCACCGACACGTCGGAGGTCGGCACGCGGAAGCTCATGCCCGTGAGCTTTTTGTTGAGCTCGGGGATCACCACGCCCACGGCTTTGGCGGCGCCGGTGGAGGACGGGATGATGTTCTCCAGGATGCCGCGGCCGCCGCGCCAGTCCTTGTTGGACGGGCCGTCCACGGTCTTCTGCGTCGCAGTGGCCGCATGCACGGTGGTCATCAGGCCGCGCTTGATGCCCCACTTGTCGTTGATCACCTTGGCCAACGGCGCCAGGCAGTTGGTGGTGCACGAGGCGTTGGAGATGATCGCTTCGCCCTTGTAGGTCTTGTCGTTGACGCCGTAGACAAACATCGGGGTGTCGTCCTTGGACGGCGCCGACAGGATCACTTTCTTGGCACCTGCATCGATGTGCTTCTGTGCGGTTTCCTTGGTCAGGAACAGGCCGGTGGACTCGATCACCACGTCGGCGCCGACGGCATCCCACTTGAGGTTGGCCGGGTCGCGTTCCTGGGTCAGGCGGATCTTCTTGCCGTTGACGATCAGCGTGTTGCCGTCGACCGAGACGTCGGCCTTGAAGCGGCCATGCACCGAGTCGTACTGCAGCATGTAGGCCAGGTAGTCGGGCTCGAGCAGGTCATTGATGGCCACGATCTCGATGTCATTGGCGAAGTTCTGCACCGCAGAGCGCAGCACGTTGCGTCCGATGCGACCGAATCCGTTGATGCCAACCTTGATTGCCATGTTCACTAGCTCCTGCGACCGCGACAGCGCGGCGGATGGAAAGGGGCTGTCATTCTAGCAGCGTCACTTGTTCGCAGCCGTGTTGCGGGCGGCGCGGATTCGGTAGCGGGTAGCGGGTAGCGGGTAGCGGGTAGGGGGCTCTGCGCCACGCTCTGCGAGGAACCAACCCGCAGATGCGTTCGGTCCATCGGAGTGAGCGCGCATGAACGGTCACCGCGCACGTCACAGCATCGATGGCCGATCATTCCCGAGGACCTCATGCTTGATCGCAGGCAGCGCCACTCACCCAACACCTGCAAGCCACAAAACTATATGTATTTCAATCACTTAAATTTGTAAATGATACGCTGAACGGCATATTCAACACTATGCCGGACAGCAGCATTTCGGCATCCCGTGGATTTCGATACTGGCCCTGCCTGCCGAGGCACCCCCATCAATCACACGGAGATTCCCCATGCGTCGCACACTCTTCTCTCTGGTTCTGGCTCTGGCTGCCACCCCGGCGCTGGCTGGCAGCGTGATGCATTACACCGACAAGGCCAAGCTGCCGGCCGGCGGCGAAGAGCGCGAAGTCGCTGCGCTGTTCGACACCTGGAACGCGGCGCTGGCCACCGGCAACCCGCACAAGGTGGCCGATCTGTACGCGCCGGACGGCGTGTTGCTGCCGACGGTCTCCAATGAAGTGCGCGCCTCGCGCGAACAGATCGAAAACTACTTCGAGATGTTCCTGACCAAAAAGCCGCAGGGCGTGGTCAATTACCGCACCGTGCGCGTGCTCGATGACGACAGCGCCGTGGATGCCGGCGTGTATACCTTCACGCTGACCGACAAGGCCGGCAACAAGAGCAGCGTGCAGGCCCGCTACACCTTCGTGTACGAAAAGCGCGACGGCAAGTGGCTGATCATCAACCACCACAGCTCGGCGATGCCGGAAGTGGATCCACCCAAGGTCGCCAAGGTCAAGTAAGCGGCGCATCGCACCGGCGAGCGATCGCGGTCGACGCCACTGCGCACGCAACCGTCGGCACCCCTCCCGCGCCGACAGCCGTGGCCGGCCCATCGCGCGATGCCGCACGTGCGATCCCGCTGCGAGCATCGGCATAGCGCGTATCGCGGTCGTGCGCGCAGGGTGTGACTACAGCCATTGCAGGCCCGCACACCCGAGCGCACGGCCAAATTGATCAGGATCAAGGCAGCGGCGACGCCAAGCGCCAAGACTTCCCACATCCATTGCACCCCACGAGACTTCCCATGCGTATGCGCTCTACCCTTTTGTTCGCCGGCCTGGCCGCTTCTTGCGTCAGCCTCCCCGCACTGGCGCAATCCAAAGGCGACTGGACCATTGCCGTCGGCGCCCATCAGGTCGCTCCCAAATCCGACAACGGCAGCCTGGTCGGCGGCACGCTCGACGTGGACGTGGGTAAAGACATCAGACCCACGTTCACCGCCGAATACTTCATCGCAGACAACCTCGGCATCGAGGTCCTGGCCGCGCTGCCGTTCGAGCACGATATCGCGCTGCGTGGACTGGGCCACGTCGGCAGCACCAAGCACCTGCCGCCGGTGGTGTCGCTGCAGTACCACTTCAACAGCCAGGGCAAGGTGTCGCCCTTCCTCGGCGCGGGCATCAACTACACGCGCTTCTTCGACACCGATACCGGCGGCGCGCTGGCCGGCAGCACGCTGGAGCTGGACGATTCCTGGGGCCTGGCACTGCATGCAGGCGTGGACTACACGCTCAGCGACCGCGGCGCACTGCGCGTCAACCTGCGCTGGATCGATATCGATACCCAAGCGCGCCTGGACGGCAACCGTATCGGCACGGTCAATATCGACCCGCTGGTCTACGGCGTGGCCTACGTGCACCGGTTCTGATCCCCGCGGCGTGGGCGGCGCATCTCTGGCACACTTGCCGTCCAGGGACGTGCATCCACCGCCGGAGTTGCGGACAGGTCGGTCACGTCGCCCGTCTGTCCGACCTACCGGGGATTCCATGAACACGCTGACTCGCACCGCCCTCGCCATTGCACTGGCCGCCTCGGCCGCACCCGCCCTTGCACAGTCGGCCGGTCATTGGACGACCGGTTACGGAGCCGGCTATGTCTCGCCCAAGTCCAATAACGGCACCTTCGGCGGCACCCAGGCCGAGATCAAGGGCGCGCCGGCACTGTCGTTCACCTACGAATACTTCCTTCGCAACAACCTGGGTATCGAAGTGCATGCCGCAGTTGCAGGCAAGCACGACCTCGAACTGCGGGGCACCGGCAAGGTGGGCAGCTATTGGTCGGTGCCACCGAGCGTGCTGCTGCAGTACCACATCAATGGCTATGGCACGGTGTCGCCGTTCGTGGGCGTCGGCATCAACTACACCTCATTCCTGGGCGAAGACACCGAGCCGACGGTTGGTGGCGGCGATCTGCGTTTCGACGATTCGGTCGGCGCCACTGCGCATGTCGGCGTGGACTTCATCTTCAACGACCGTAGCGGCCTGCGCGTGGATGCGCGCTGGACCGATTCGCGCAGCAACGTCGACCTCAACGGTGCGCGGCTGGGCAAGGCGCGGATCGATCCGTTGACCTTCGGCGTGTCGTACCTGGTGTATTACTAAGAGCGCCTAGCAACGCGACTGCGCTCACCGCCAGATGCGCGCGGCCACTGCCCGGTGCGGCATGACCCCACGCGGATGCTGCTATTGCCGCATTGCGTGCAAACCCGCCGACAATTGCTTGCCACATCCGGGCGCGCTCCAGGCACGTGTCGGCACCATCCTGAGGCGTGGCTGTCGCAGCTCCGGAATGGCCATCAAACCGTCCCGGAGCGATGCGTACAATCGCCGGATGAAGACACTTTCCCTCTCTGCATTCGTTGTTGCGACGGCAATGGCCGCCGCGATCCAGCCCACCACCGCCTTGGCCTGGGGCCTGCAAGGCCACCGCTTGGTGGCGCGCATCGCCGAAACCGAACTGAGCCCGCAGGCACGTGCGCAGGTGGCGCAATTGCTGGCCGGCGAGCCGGACCCGACCTTGCACGGCGTGGCCACGTGGGCCGATGAGTTGCGCGAGCACGACCCCGACCTTGGCAAACGCTCAGGGCCGTGGCACTACGTCAACCTGGGCGAACACGACTGCGCGTACTCGCCGCCGCGCGACTGCCCGGACGGCAACTGCGTGATCGCCGCGCTCGACCAGCAAGCCGCCCTGCTCGCAGATCGCACCCAGCCGTTGGACGTACGCCGCCAGGCCTTGAAGTTCGTGGTGCATTTCGTCGGCGACATCCATCAGCCGATGCACGCCGGCTATGCGCACGACAAGGGCGGCAACGACTTCCAGCTGCAGATCGACGGCAAGGGCAGCAACCTGCATTCGCTGTGGGACAGCGGCATGCTCAACGACCGCCATCTGCGCGACGATGCGTACCTGCAACGCTTGCTGGCATTGCCGGCTGCCACTGCGGTGTCTGCTGCCCTGCCACCACCGGCTGCGGCATGGGCGCAGGCTTCGTGCAAGATCGCCGTCACGCCAGGCGTCTATCCGAGCGCGCACGTGCTGCCCGCCACCTACATCGCCACCTATCGCCCGATCGCCGAAACCCAGCTGCGCATCGCGGGTGACCGGCTCGCCGCCATCCTCAACGCGGCACTGGCCAGCCCCTGACGTGGAGACGCCGATGCAGCCCCAGATACTTGCCTTCTTTCATGCCGACAGCAACACCTTCACCTATGTGGTCGCCGATGCGGCCACCGGTGCGGCGGCGGTGATCGACCCGGCACTGGACTACGCGGCCGATAGCGGCATCATCGGCAGCCAGGCGGCGCAGGGCATCCTTACCGCCATCGAGCAACACGGATGGCAGTTGCAGTGGCTGCTGGAAACCCATGCGCATGCCGATCACCTGTCGGCGGCACAGTGGCTGAAGCAGCACTGGCCGCAGGCGCGCATCGGCATCGGCGAGGGAATTTGCCAAGTGCAACGAACCCTTGCCCCGCAGTACGCATTGCCGGACGACTTCCGCGCCGATGGCTCGCAATTCGATCATCTGTTTGCCGATGACGAGCGCTTCAAGCTTGGCGGTATCGAAGCACGCGTCATCGCGGTGCCCGGCCACACCAGCGACAGCATTGCGTATCTGATCGGCGATGCGCTGTTTCCTGGCGACTCGTTGTTCATGCCGGATGCGGGCACGGCGCGTTGCGATTTCCCCGGGGGCGATGCACGCCAGCTGTTTGCATCGATCCAGCGCCTGTATGCGCTGCCGGAGAGCACCCGCGTGTTCGTCTGCCACGACTACGGCCCGGGCGGGCGTGCGGTGGCGCATCAGACCAGTATCGGCGCGCAGCGGCGCAGCAACATCCACGTACGCGACGGCGTGGACGTGGAGACCTTCGTGGCGCAGCGGCAGGCGCGCGATGCCACCTTGCCCGAGCCCAAGTTGATCCGCCCGGCGCTGCACACGAATCTTCAGGCCGGGCGTTGCACCGGAGTGGTTCTGTAGCGCGCGCCGGCTCGCCACGCGGTACGCATCGCGTAGCCGCTATGATCGGGGCCCTGTCCTGGTAAGGAGCTTTCGATGCGCACGATCGGTTTCTGGCAGCGCGCCTTGTGCACGCTGATTTTGGCGTTGCCCCTGCTGGCGAGTGCGCAGACCGCCCCGGTGACGGTGTTTGCGGCCGCCAGCCTGAAAGAATCGATGGACGACGCCGCTGCCGCGTACGAAAAGGCGACCGGCACGCCGGTACGGGTGTCGTATGCAGCCAGTTCTGCGCTGGCACGCCAGATCGAACAGGGCGCACCGGCGGATGTGTTCTTTTCGGCCGACCTGGAATGGATGGACTATCTGCAGCAGCGTGGGCTGGTGCTGCCGGCGCAGCGGCACAACCTGCTCGGCAATACGCTGGTATTGGTCGCGCCGGCGAACAGCAAGCTGCACGTCGACCCACGCGCGCCCGGCGCCATTGCCAAGGCGCTTGGGCAGAACGGGCGCCTGGCCGTGGGCCAGACCTCCAGCGTGCCGGCCGGCAAGTACGCAGCCGCCGCGCTACGCAAGCTCGGCCAATGGGACAGCGTCAGCAACCGGCTTGCCGAATCGGAAAGCGTGCGTGCGGCGTTGATGCTGGTCTCGCGTGGCGAGGCGCCACTGGGCATCGTGTACGGCTCGGACGCACGCGCCGACGCCAAGGTGCGCGTCATCGCCACCTTTCCCGAGGACAGCCATGACGCCAT
The DNA here is from genome assembly GCF_017746145.1 of Xanthomonas sp. D-99. Taxonomy (NCBI): domain Bacteria; kingdom Pseudomonadati; phylum Pseudomonadota; class Gammaproteobacteria; order Lysobacterales; family Lysobacteraceae; genus Xanthomonas; species Xanthomonas sp. D-99. The sequence goes on from NZ_JAGHWU010000003.1 coordinate 75,280, forward strand.
CGTGTATCCGGTTGCTGCGTTGAAGCACAGCAACAATCCCGCCACTGCCGCATTCGTGAGCTGGCTGGGAAGCAAGCCGGCCAGGGCGATCTTTGCGCGCCGTGGTTTTTCGTTGAAGGATTGAGGCACACCGTTTGTCGATGTTTACCCCGGAAGAGCTGACCGCGATCGGCTTGAGTCTCAAGGTCGCGATCGTGGCAGCGCTCGCCAGCCTGCCGCCGGGCATTGCCTGCGGCTGGCTGTTGGCGCGGCGCCGCTTCCCGGGCAAGGCCCTGCTGGACGCGCTGCTGCATCTGCCCTTGGTGATGCCGCCGGTGGTCACCGGCTATGCGCTCTTGGTGGTATTGGGCACGCAGGGCCCGGTGGGCAGCTGGTTGCTGGAACACGTCGGGATCCAGTTCGCCTTCCGCTGGACCGGCGCGGCGCTGGCGTGCGCGGTCATGGGATTTCCGCTGATGGTGCGCGCGATTCGCCTGTCCATCGAAGCCACCGATCGTCGCCTGGAAGCGGCCGCCGCCACGCTGGGCGCCGGGCCGTGGCGGGTGTTCTTCAGCATCACCTTGCCGCTGGCCTGGCCAGGCCTGGTCGCCGGCGTGGTGCTCGCGTTCGCCAAGGCGCTTGGCGAGTTCGGCGCCACCATCACCTTCGTGTCGAATATCCCTGGCGAAACGCAAACCTTGTCATCGGCCATCTACGGGCTGATGCAGGTCCCGGGGATGGAATCGGGCATCTGGCGGCTGGCCGGGGTGGCACTGGCGATTTCGCTGGCGGCGCTGCTGCTGTCCGAATGGCTGGTGCGTCGGCCGCATCCGCGCGAAGACGCGTGATGCTGGATATCGACCTGCAGCTGCAGCGCGGCACCTTCGAACGCCGCATCCGCATCCACGACGATGCGCGTGTCGTGGCGCTGGTGGGGCCTTCCGGCGCGGGCAAGACCACAGTGCTCAATGCAATCGCCGGCCTGGTGCGCCCGCAGGCCGGGCATATCCGTATCGATGGGCGTTGCCTGTACGACGCCGGGCAAGGCATCGACCTGCCCACGCACCAGCGCCGGATCGGTTATGTGTTCCAGGATGCGCGGCTGTTCCCGCATCTGGATGTGCGGCGCAACCTGCGCTACGGCCGGCATGCGCGCGGCACGGCGCTCTTCGGCTTCGACGATGTGGTGGCCTTGCTCGGCATCGCGCCGCTGTTGCAACGCCGGCCACGCAACCTCTCAGGCGGCGAAGCGCAGCGCGTGGCCATTGGCCGCGCGTTGTTGGCGCAACCGGCGATCCTGCTGTTCGACGAACCGCTGTCGGCCCTGGATCTGGCGCGCCGCGAAGAATTGATTCCCTACCTGCAGCGCGTGCGCGACGAGATTCGCCTGCCGATGCTCTACGTCAGCCATAACCCCGATGAAGTACAGCGCATTGCCGACAGCGTGCACGTGCTGGATTGACGGTGGTGTGGGCGTTGATGGGGCGCTTGCGTATGACGCGTTGTAAGACGGCGCAGCGTTGGTTGTGAATGGGACACGCTGCGCAACGGCTGCAGCAGCTATCGCACCACCTTCCCGGTCCGCACACTCACCTTGCCTTGCCGCACCTCGAAGGTGAACGAGAACGACAGCGTCACCGGTACCGGCTCGATCTGGGTGGCGTTCGTGCAGTCGTCTGGCGCTACCGGTTGCGCAATGCCTGATGCATACGTGCACATCGCCGCCGGAACAAACTGCCATCGCAGCGCGGTAGTGCGCACCGCTTGCATGAGGTCTGCGTTGTCCGGCAGCAACCCTACGGCGCATTCGTCGCGGTCGGACATCGGATCCACGCGTTGCACCGCACCCTCTGCGCTCAGAATGAGATGCGCGCAGACCGTGGTGGGCGCCAGGCTCTGGCGCGGCGAATCGGCAGCCAGCACCGGGGCCTCGCTGCGCACCGCGCGTGGCATGCGAAAGCGTTGTGTCGGCGCTAGCGTGTAGGGTTGGACACCCGTAGCGCCGCCGCTGTCCGGCTGTGAAGGCAGCATGCGTTGATCCACCGAATCCTCGCGCTGGCTGGGTTGCTGTTCCGCGAGTTGGCGCATGGCGCAGCTACTCATGGCCAGCATCAGGGCGAGGCTGCCGATCAGGCGGTGGTTCATTGCAACCCTCCGCGTGAGGCGCATCCCGCAGGTGCACAGCTGGCAACAGGTTCGGACCGGTCGGCAGCGCGTGGGCGTGGGCGTGGGCGTGGGCGTGCAGTAGCCTCGGTACCGGAATGGATATCCGCAACCGCCGATGCCGTCTCTGGTGGATCCAGTTCGAATCTCACCGGCACGCGTACCTCCGACGCGACCGCCTTGCCATCCTCCAGCGTAGGTGTGAAGCGCCAGTGGCGTGCTGCGTCGAGCACGGTCTGATCGAACACGCCCGCCGGCGTGCTGCGCATGATGGCGATATGCTCGGGCGTTCCAGTCGGGCTCACTGCGATCTGCAGTTCGACAAACCCCGCCAGGCCTGCAGCGACCGCGTCAGGCGGATACCCGGGCGGCTGCATGGCGCGGAAATCCAGCGCATTGCCGGGTACGCGCATGCCCTGCAATCGTGCAGGCTGGAACGCCCAGCAGGCGCCACTGACCATCACCGCCATTGCCACCACGACGCGCAGGTTGCGTCGCGCGCGGGGCATCTCCACCGCAGGCTTCAGCAATGCAGCCACGCGCTGGGTGAGCGCGTGCGGCGCATTCCAACGGCAGGCCGTCGGCGTCCAGCCGGCACCACAGTGGGTCTTGAGCATCGCGGTGGCGTAACTGCGGCGCTTGCCTGGATAACGCGTCAGCACCTGCGCGTCGCAGGCCAGTTCCTGATCCAGCCGAAACGCGCGCCATGCCAGATGCATCAACGGATTGCACCAGCCGATGCACAGCAACAGTGCCGCCAGCAGATTGGCATACAGATCGCTACGCCGCAGATGCAGACGCTCGTGGGCCAGGATCAAGGTACGTTCGGCGGCGCTGTAGCGCGTATCGAAATCCATCGGCAGCACGATGCGTGGGCGCCAGAGACCCACAGACACCGGCAGGCCCACATCGCGCGTTGCCGCCCATAGTTCGCCGTCGAGCGCATGCAATACACCAAGGCGGCGCATGAAACGGTGCTGTCGCCACCAGAGCGCAACGGCCATCGCGACCCCACCGGTTAACCACACAGCGAGCAGTTGTCCCGCCCATGCATGTTCGCTGCTTTGCAGGTTGAGCGGCATCGCGACCATCGCCGGCATCTTCGACAACGCTGCCGCTATCGGCGGCCCCGGTATTGCAGCTGCCAATACGGCGAGTGGCACGGCGGCCCAGATCGCATACGCCGCCGTTGCGCCCAGCCAGGCACGCAGTACGCGCAACAGCAAAGGCAAGTCAAGGTGCATCGTCCAACTCCTTGAGCAGGCGCTTCGGTTCGGCTATGTCGGACGCGCTGAGTTTCCCGCGTTCACTGAAATGCGCCACCAGTGGTGCAACGCGCCCGCCGAATAGCCGCTGCAGCAAGCCTTCGCTCTGCTGCTGCACCCACTGTTCGCGCGCCAGCAGGGGCGCGTAGTGATATTTGCGGCCGTGTTTCTCTGCCGCGACCGCGCCCTTGGTGAGCAGCCGATTCAGCAAGGTCTTGATGGTGGGTTCGGCCCAGCCGGTATGCGCCAACGCGGCGATCACCTCTTCTGCCGTGCGCGGCGCATCCTCCCAGAGCACGTGCATCACTACCGCTTCGGCATCACTGATCGGCATGCGATTACATCCGTAATTTTTATCGATTACGCGCGTAAACAGATTGATTGTCAAGCAGCGATCGAATTGGGCTCCCCACATCCGCCCGCATTGATGGCGGCCGAGCATTGCGCACGAGTATCGGGATGCAGGCAGCACGCGACCGGCTCGGCTACTCTGCGCCGATGACCGAGCATCTCACCGATCTGAGCGCCGCCGTGGAATGGATCCTGCAACGCATCGACGGCCCGCTGCGCGTGGGCGCGCCGCTGGGCATCGGCAAGCCGCACCGCCTGTTGAACGCGCTCTACGCACAGCTCAAGGATTCGCCGTCGCGGCCATTGGCGATTTACACGGCGCTCTCGCTCAATCCCCCCAGCCCGGGTGCCGGACTCCAGGCGCGCTTTGCCGCACCGTTCATCGCGCGTCATTTTGGCGAGGATTTCCCTCGCCTTGCCTATGTCGACGCCATGCTGCGCGATGCCTTGCCCGCGCATGTGCAGGTGGAAGAGTTCTACATGCAGTCCGGCGGGCTATTGCATTCCACCCAGGCCCAGGCCGACTACACGAGCCTCAACTACACGCATGCCGCCGCAGCGGTGGCGCAACGCGCGCCCAACCTGATCGTGCAAAAAGTGGCACGCGAACCGGGCAGCACGCGGCTGTCGTTGTCGTGCAACAACGACATCACCCAGGACACGCTGGATGCTGTGCAGGCACTCGGCTTGCCGCGCCCGATGCTGGTGGCGGAAGTCGATCCGCAGTTGCCATGGATGGGAGGCACCGCAGCGGTAGATGCCGCATTCTTCGATCTGATCATCGATTTGCCAGGCCCGTTTCCACAGCTGTTCGGCTTGCCGCGGCAAGCGGTGACCAGCGTCGACTACGCCATCGGCTTGTATGCCAGTGCCCTGGTGCGCGATGGCGGCACCTTGCAGATTGGCATCGGCACGCTGGCCGATGCACTGAGCCATGCGCTGGTGCTGCGGCATACCGACAACGCGACCTATCGCCGCGTGCTGCACGCGCTGGATCCGGCACTGGAGCAGCACCCGGCCGTGCAGGCCAGCGGCGGCCTGGAGCCGTTCGCCATCGGCTTGTACGGCTGCAGCGAGATGCTCAATGAAGGCTTCAAGCAATTGGTGGACAGCGGCGTGATCCGTCGCAAGGTGCATGACGACCTGCCGCCGATGCAGCGCATTGCCGATGGCAGCGCCGACGCAGCCGACCACGCACGGCTTGTTGGCGAAGGCGAGTTCCTGCATGGCGTGTTCTACCTCGGCTCGCCCGCGTTCTATCAATGGTTGCGCGATCTGGATGCATCGACACGCGCGGCGATCGGCATGCGCCGTATCAGCGAGATCAATCAGCTCTACGGCGGCAACGAGACGTTAAACCGGTTGAAACGCAAGGATGCACGCTTCTTCAACTCCTGCATGATGGCGACCGCGCTGGGTGCGGCAGTCTCCGACGGGCTGGAAGATGGCCGCATCGTGTCCGGGGTTGGCGGGCAATACAACTTCGTGGCGATGGCGCATGCACTGCCGCAGGCACGTAGTGCCCTGATGCTGCGCGCCACGCGCGAGGCTGGCGCACACACCGCAAGCAACGTGCGCTGGAACTACGGCCACACCACCATTCCACGCCATCTGCGCGATCTCTACATCACCGAATACGGCATCGCCGACCTGCGCCACAAGACCGATCAGGACTGTGTATTGGAAATGGCCGCCATCTGCGATGCCCGCTTCCAGGGTGAACTGCTTGCCCAGGCGGAACGGTCGCGCAAGCTGCGTATCGCGCCGGAATTGACGCTACGCGCGCAGCGCAACACTCCACGGGCACTGGAACAGGCGCTGGCGCCATTTCGACGCGACGGCAGCTTGCCCGATTACCCGCTCGGCAGCGACTTCACCAAGATCGAACAGCGCCTGCTGCCCGCGTTGGGCTGGCTCAAAGGCGCAACCGCCAGCACTGGCGGAAAGATCGCCACGGTGGTCCGCGCACTGCTCACGCGCGACGCGTCGGATGCTAACGCTATCGCCTGCCTGCAACGCATGGCACTGGATGCGCCGAACAACCTTGGCGATCGCCTGCAGGCGCGGCTGCTGACCTATGCATTGCGGCAGACCGCCGCGTCATGAAGAAACAGTGTCGCGATCTGCCACCGGCACGAACACACCGCGGCACGCACTGACGCATCACGGACACACAGCGGAAAGATATGCGTCAAACTGGGCCGTGATGATGGCGACCTCGTCGCTTTCCGGCTGTGCTGCATGCATCTTTTTCACGCATTTACTGCTGTTACATCAGGCATCAATCGCAAAACGAAGTTGATGCCCGAACAGCGAAGAACAACTTCGCAAGCCGCCATTTTTACCGCCTTGTTGCTGAGCAGTCTCGTCGCGCAAGCCGCGCCGCGCCTGACCGACCTGCAGTACATCGGCAGCCACAACAGCTACCACGCCGGCTTTGCGCCCAGCGAAGCGGCGTTGTTGAAGCAACTGGACCCGGCCCTGTTTGCCGCACTGGATTACCGCCATCCCGCCTTGACGCAGCAACTTGACGATGGCGTGCGCCAACTCGAACTGGACGTCTTCGCCGATGCACAGGGTGGGCGCTACGCACACCCGGCCATCGTCGCGCAGATCGCCAAGGCCGGGCTGCCGACCGCACCGGCGAGCGCGCCCACTGGAGTGATGGACAGGCCCGGCTTCAAGGTCATGCATGTGCAGGATCTGGATCAGCGCAGCAATTGCCAACCCTTGATTGCATGCCTGCAGGAAATCCGCGCATGGTCGAAGCAGCATCCGGACCACGTCCCTATCTTCATCCTGCTCGAAACCAAGCAGGCGCCGATCCAGTTGGCGTTTCCCAGCGTGCAACCCGAACCCTTCGATGCAAAGGCGATGGATGCGCTGGATGCCGAAGTGCGTTCGGTCTTCCACGCCGGCGAATACATCAGTCCCGATCAGGTACGCGGCCGCGCGCCGACGCTCAATGCGGCGGTGCTCGCGCACGGCTGGCCATCGTTGGCCCAGGCGCGCGGCAAGGTGGTGTTTCTGCTCGACCAACGCGTTGCCGGCGCCAGCTACCTGCCCGGACACCCGTCGCTGCGCGGCCGGGTGTGTTTCACCAATGCGGTGCCGGGCGAAGACGATGCAGCCTTCGTCGAGCTCAACGACGGCCCTGCCGATGACATCACCAAGCTGGTCAGGGCCGGCTATCTGGTGCGTACGCGTGCCGATGCGGATTTGAAGGAAGCGCAGCACAACGACACCGCCCGGCGCGACGCCATGCTGGCCAGCGGCGCGCAATTGCTCAGTACCGACTTCCCGATCAATGAGCCGGCCGATAACGGCTACGTGGTTCGCTTCAACGGCGACGCGGTGGCGCGTTGCAATCCGCAGCGAACAAGCGCGCATTGCGACGGCACCGACCTGCATCACTGAGCGCACCACCGCGCGCAGGCGCAAGCCACCGACGCAGCAGACCGGTCGCAATGGAAGGCGTCGGCAATCTATCACCGCACCCGCTTATCGGGCGCGAGCTTCCCCTTCTAATCACGCGAGCCCCACCATGCAGTCTTTCCGCCCCTTCCATCGTTTGAGCTGCGCCATTGCCGCGGTGCTTTGCGCACCATCGCTTGCGTGTGCTGCAGAGATGACCACCACCACGTTGGACTCGGTCAACGTGCAAGCCACCCACGCTGCGGCGCCGGGCTCGCTCAACGAACAGCGCCTGTCCAATAGCGTCAACAGCGTGATGAGCAAGCAGCAGATCGATGCGATTCCCTCCGGCGGCATTGCCGATGTGGTGGCGCACATGCCGGGGTTGTCGTCCTACAGCGACATGCATCTTGGCCAGGCCACCACCGGCGAGAACGCTTACGTCAGCATCCGCGGCATGGACGCCAGCTATAACGCATACACGCTCAACGGGTTCGGCATGCCGGAAACCGACTCCTCGACGCGCGCCATCTCCTTGAACATGCTGGCACCGTTCGGCATCCAGTCGGTGCAGGTCTCCAAATCGCCCACGCCCGACATGCCGGGCGATTCGATCGGCGGTGCGATCGACATGCGCACCCCCAATGCGTTTGATTTCGACCAGGACGTCTATGCCAAGAGCACCGCGCAAGGCCAGTTCAACGCATTGGCCAACCACCTGGGCGGCAAGGACAGCGGCGGCACCTTCCAGCAGGAGCTGGCCTGGAAGTTCGGGCAAGGCGATGCCTTCGGCATCTACGCATCAGCCTACTACGGCAAGAACAACAACATGGCGCAGGCCCCGGCGCCCAACAGCAAATACGTGCCCGCCGACCCCGCGCTCGCTGCGGCCACCGATTTGCGCGATGTTGGCCCGTTGATCAGCACCCGCTACAAATACAGCCTGTACACCAGCCAGATCGAACGCTATGGCGGCAACCTGTCGCTGGATTGGCAGGGCGACACCAGCGCGCTGTATGCACGTGCCATCTACGGCAGTTATGGCGTGACCGGCACGCAGGACCAGTCCAGTGCACGCCTGGAGACCTATCGCAACCAGCCCACGGCGGTGCGTGGTGGGTACTTCAATACGCACGATATCGACGAGACCCTGGCCACGTTGCAACTGGGCGGGCAGACCACGCTCGATCGGTTGCACATCGACTACGGCACCTCGTTCGGACGCGGCACCCGCAGCCGGCCGGATTACGTGTCGGCCAGCCTGTACGGGTTTACCCCGGGCAGCTTCGCCTTTGACCTCAGCGACCCCACCTACCCGAGCATCGGTCCAAGCTCGCCGGCGCTGAAGGACTTCTTCTACAACCTGGATTCTTCGCTGTTGTGGAAGGTGCAGGGCCACGACGCCGGCAGCCACGATAACCGCTTCAACGCGCATACCGATATCGCGTACCAGGTCGATGGCGCTGTATTGGACAGCGTCAAACTTGGCCTGTCGGCCGATCACTCGGAGCGCGATGCCTATGACCACCCGTTCTTCCACAAGGATGGCAACTTCGTCACCAACGGCCCGTACTTTGGCGGCCCCAATTACACGTTTCCCACCGCCGGCGGCCCGCCGCTGAGCGCGATTCCCGGCCGCATCACTTACAACGCATTCGACGGTCATTACGCGGGGCCGTTCAAGCTGCTGGATCGCGGCTGGATGCGCGCGCAGGCGCTGCCTTACAAGTACGTCGACGACCCGAACGGCGCAGGCATCTATACCGCCAACGACTACAACGCCAACACCACCTCCAGCACCGAGGCGATCTATTCGGGCTATGCGATGGCAGCGCTGCATATCGGCAAGGTGAGCATCCTGCCCGGCGTGCGTTACGAACTGACCCAGTATTCGGCCGACTCCTGGCAATCCAGCGGCGATGGCAGCACCGGCCGTTTCGTCGGCAGCGGCAGTACCTACGGTAAAGTTCTGCCGGGCATCAGCGTCAACTATCGGCCGGACGATCTCACCGTCTATCGCGCGTCGTTGCGCCGCAGTTTCAGCCGCCCGGCGTTCGGGCTGATTTCCGGCGAGACGGTGTATTCGATCGACGACACCCAGAGGGTGGTCGGCATCTCCAAGCCCAACCCCAACCTGCAGGCGAGCACCGCCGACAACGCCGACCTGTCTGCCGAATTCTATGACCACCAGGGCGGTGTGCTCAGCGCCTCGACGTACTACAAGCGCATCAATGGCTTCATCTATACCTCGCAATCGGCCACCAGCAACGACAGCACCCTGGGCGGCCTGGTGCCAACCGGCACCACTTTCGAAAATGGCGTGCCGGTGACCATGCCGCAGAATGGCGGCACCGCAAAGCTCTATGGGCTGGAGTTGGCAGCGAGCAAGCGGCTGCAGCAGTTGCCCGGCCTCTGGAGCAATTTCGGCGTCACCGCCAACCTGACGCTGCAGCACAGCCAGGCAGATAGCAAACGCAGCGACCAGCCGGAAACGACCTGGCTGCCGCGCGCACCGGAGCGCATCTACAACCTGGATCTGTTCTATGACGACACGCACCTGCGCACGGACCTGAGCTACAACTACACCGGCCTGCAACTGCTGGGACTCACCACCGACCGTCTCAATTACTACCTGCAGCCGGTGAAGTCGCTGGATTTCAACGCGACCTATCACCTGCCGCACCATATCGATGTCGGTGTATCGGCAAAGAACCTGCTCAATGCCGCCACGTTCTACGAAACGCAGGGCAAGTCCAAGCGCTACATGGCCTACGATCCCGGCGCCGACGGTGCCTATGTGCAAACCGGGCGCACCTACATGCTGACCTTGGGCTACACGTACTGATCGACAACGCCGGGTACGCTGCAGCGGCGATCTTTCAACGGAACGTGCGCCGCTGCGGCGATTGCCTACGTACTACTTGGCGGTTGGCGCAGCGCGATCGCGCGATAGGCGAGTGCACGGCCGCATGATCGCGCCGCGGTACCGGTAACGGTATCGGCTCGTGGAGCTCCATCACGACGGTAGGCTGCGTCAGTCGATTGCGCGGCGGCAATGCCCTCAGCAATGCCGCATCGCCACGCTTGCCCAGTCAGTACCGGTGCAGCGATTTCACGCCGAAAACGCAGGCAGCTGCGGCAAGGTGCGCGCATGCCTCTTACGGACCTGCACATGCCACCACGCTCCTACGCTCGCGTCTGCCTGCTTGCCCTTGCATTGGGCGCTTCCTTGTCTGCGCTGGCGCAAGCGCAGCAGCCCGCGCCTGCCGCTGCGCCTGGATCGGCCGCCGCTCCTACGGCCAAGGTCGTCCCGACCGGCGCACGCTCGGATCTGCACGCGCAGGTGTTGCTGGATCGCGCGCATTTTTCGCCGGGCCAGATCGACGGCGAGCGCGGCTCCAATCAAAAGCGCGCAGTGTCCGGGTTCCAGGCCGCCCACAACATCAAGGTCACCGGCGAGCTGGATGACGCGACCTGGCAAGCCCTGCAGGCCGACACCACGCCGGCCCTAGTGCAGTACACGCTCACTGACGCCGATGTTGCCGGCCCCTTCCAACCCATTCCCAAGGGGCCTGCCGAACAGGCCAAGCTGACTGCGCTTGGCTACGCCTCCGTCGATGAAGCTCTGGGCGAACGTTTCCACGCAGACCCGGCGCTGCTGCGCCAACTCAATCCTGGCGTGGATCTGAGCAAGGCCGGCAGCGTCATTCAAGTACCCAACATCGACGGCGTGCCGCCGCTGGCCAAGCCAGCCAAGCTGGTGGTGGACAAGTCCGATTCGACCCTGCGGCTATTCGACGCCGACGGCAAGGTCTATGCGCAATTCCCGGTGTCTTCCGGCAGCAAGCATGATCCGCTGCCCATTGGCCGGTGGAAAATCCTCGGCATCTCGCGCGACCCGGTGTTCAAGTACAACCCCAAGCTGTTCTGGGACGCGAAAAAGGGCGAGCAGAAGGCTACCTTGCCCGCGGGTCCGAACAATCCGGTCGGCCGCGTCTGGATCGATCTGTCCAAACCGCATTACGGCTTGCATGGCACGCCGGAGCCCGGCCATGTCGGCAAGACCGAATCGCACGGCTGTGTGCGCCTGACCAATTGGGACGTGGTCAACCTCGCCAGCGTGGTGGGACCGTCGGTGCCGGTGGTGATGCAGGAATAAACATGAAACTGCTGATGACCTTGGTGGTGGGCGTTGTACTGGGTGCGGCCGGCTACTGGTGGCTGGAACGCACCGCGCCGGAAGCAAACGTAGAGCCGTCATCGGGCGCTGCACCCATCGCAGCAGACCGCAACGCAGCGAGTTCCGCGCCGGTGGCGGCCTCGACACCGGCGGCCGCGCCGGCACCGATGGTTGCCTCGGCGCCAGTCGCCGACGTCGCGCCTGCCAGCATGCCGGTCGCCACCACGCCGACGCAGTCGCCCGACGCCGCCCCACCGGGCAGCGGCTTGCTGATTCCGGTACAAGGCATCAGCCCCAACCAGCTGCAGGACACCTTCACCGATGCGCGCAGCGAAGGCCGCGTGCACGATGCCATCGACATCCTCGCTCCCACCCTGCACACCGGTTGTGGCAGTTGCTGACGGCACGGTGGAAAAACTGTTCACCAGCGACCGGGGCGGCCTGGTAATCCCCCCGCCCATTAGCAGACGCCAGAAGTGGAATTTTCTCGTACCCTTTCTCGAGGAGGTTCCATGAAGAAGTCCCGCTTTACCGACAGCCAGATCATCGCCGTGCTCAAGCAGGCCCAGGCCGGTGCGCCCGTGCCGGAGCTGTGCCGCGAGCACGGCATCAGCTCGGCGACGTTCTACAAGTGGCGCAGCAAGTTCGGCGGCATGGACGTGTCCATGGTCGCGCGCATGAAGGAGCTGGAGGAGGAGAACCGCCGGCTCAA
>NZ_JAGHWU010000004.1:0-25072 GCF_017746145.1 Xanthomonas sp. D-99
TCCAAAAGCCACTCTTCGGAACGACGCCACCTTCCGCCCTGTCAGGTCTCGTTGTTCAGACCTTCCTTAGTAGGAATTTATGAACTCTTTTTTTGATAGAATTTTTAAAACTAAAATAAAAAATCCAAATATTTCACGGATTGACCGTTTAGTTCTTGATTCGATAGGAGGGGAGTTACCTATCCCTGAAAGAGAGCTATGGAATTTGCAAATTTCTAAAATAAATAAAGTGCAACGACTGCCGCACGGCGTGGAAGTCAATTTTTACCGGATGTCCAAAGGAAAGCCAACTTTTGATGCTGCAATTGCTTTCAAAAATAAAACGGAAGAACTTATGGTTGCGAGCCTGGTTATTAAATCTTGCAATCAAGAGCTGACCGCCAAGGTGTGGTGTGTCAGAGGATTTATTTTCTCAATTGAGTACGAGGCTGCTCCTGCATTTCTTGATGAGAATTTAGGTTCCGGCCAAGGGGTGGACGATGTCAGGATAACCCTTCACGCTGATCTGAGCGCGTCGATAAATTAATGTCCACGGTCTCCGAATAAAAAATCTCAGATGCGTTGGATTACGAATTAACGTGGAGCAGCAAGTGACGGCGCTAATTTTGCTCCTTAGTTCGATTCAATTGATCTTGAGTAGCAACGCCGCCTGAAGTACAAAAACTGCAGGACGCCATTACGTCTATCCCTGGTATTACCGATGCAGCGGTGGACAACATGGATCTTTCTGAGGTCACGGAAAGCGACTTCAGTCTTCTTCCGTATGCCGACCTGCCGCTCGGCGCGTTGAAGCGCACAAAGGGAGGCTTGGCCAACGAGCTTGCCATCTCCGTCAACTTTGGTATCACGCGCGATCCGAAAGGCCTCAAGGCACTCGAGTTCCTTTCCTGGTGGGTACGCGATTCGGCGCGAGCGGGCGAGCCGATGCAGATCAGGAGCGTTGCGCTTCCACCCATCGGCGATCAGTTTGGTACGTCACTTCGGTTTTGCATCGATTATTTTTACGCTGATTCTGAGCAGGATATCGGCAAGCTACTGTCCAAGGTAGGGAAGTTGGCCGTTGAGCTCAACAGCGCGAAGGGCTTATATCCCCAGGTCGTTGCATCCTGATAATGCATTCACGCCAAACCTGCCGCCGCGGATGCCTCGCGCAGCTGCTGACGCAGCGGGCAAGCGGGATTGCCGAGCGTCACCGCACAGACAGGGCTGCCTGTTACCGGCCTTGCCCTGATCTCAAGCTAAGCTGAAGACGTTCGCTTTTCCGGTCCCCGTGTCGTACGCCACCAATGCCTCCTGGAAGGCATCAGCGCTGCTAACGAGGTCACCGTCACTGCTCCAGATGGCAGACCGACCCGCTCCTATGAAGGTATCGGCAGGGCCTACACAGTTCGCCATCAAGACAGTCATGGAATGTGTTTTTGCAATGGTCGGATAATGACTGTAGGCCGATGTCACGCCTCTTTCCGACTTGGCCACGCTTGCCAGATACACGCCAGCACCTGACGCTGCAGCTTGTTCTGCATGGTTTGCCTGCAGTGACTCGTAGCAAATGGCAGGCGCCAGCAGCTGATCAGCGTGTCTGAGAACAAGCTGCTCGGTACCGGCGGTGAAGAACGGTAACTCGTCAGGGTGTAACTGCTGCTTGGAGTAGCTTGTGCGCTCCAGCCCCGGTTGGAAGCAGAGCATGCTGATTTCGGTACCTTTTGCCCCCTTCGTGGGCGCGCCAACGGCGATGAGCATGCCGTGCCGGTCACTTGCCAGCTGAAATTGATCAAAGCGCTGATCAGCCAGCTGCACCGCCAGCACCTGCGCCAATCCGGGTTCGTAACCAGTGAGGGAAAGCTCGGGAAAGACCAGCACATCCGCACCCTTGCTCGCCGCCAGGCGAATGACATCGAGGTGCTTACTGATGTTCTCTTCGACTTGGCCAGGCGTCGAAAGGATTTGCGCAGCTGTCAGCTTCATTGCCTGTCTCGTGTCCGTGCATCGGAGTTTAGCGTAGCGGATTCCGAAAGGCAGGTAACCAGAGTGCGCTTGAAGGCCAGCATATGCTGCTCAAACGCTCGCACTTTCGAAAGCGAGACGTCTTGCCAGGACGCCTATCTTCAGCGGGTCAGGAGGATAGGTTGACCGGCTGGTTACCGATCTTCTCCAGCGTGACTGGTTATAAATCAGGGTGCGCCGCACCGAAACAGGCACTCAGTTGTTGAGCACCGAGGTTGTCCACACCTGGTCGTAGTCGGCATTGTGTGCCTTGGTGAATCCGTTGGCATCGCTGCGTCCATCGTCGACTTTTTGGCCATCCTTGTAGATCACGTAATGGCGCCCGCCGGCAGCCTGGTCGCCGTGGTAATGCAGCTGCATCCGGTGCACCAGCCTGCTCTCTTCCGCTGCTGGCGTCGCCGGCTGCTGTTTGTGCGCCGTCCTCTGCAGGAACGCGGCGCATCGGGCCTAGGCTTGCGATTACTTCTTTCGGTACACCCCGCCGAAGGAAACGTTCATTCCGCCGCATTCCAGGTTGTCGTCGACCACCAGCAGGTCGCGCAGCAATTGCAGGCGCACCTTGCACGTGTTCTCGTTGACCTCGACGCGGTTGCCTTCTGGATAGCCGCGCGCGGTGACCGAGCCCGTGTGCGGGCCGCCCGGCGTCTGTTCCGGCTCGGGAAAGGCGCTGGGCCAGTACGCATCGCCGTTGACGGTGATGCTGCCGTCTGCGTTGGGGGGCAACTGCAGCGTGTTGTCGCCGTCGTGCCAGTGACCGTTCCACGCCTGTGGTGTGGGCGCGGCCGCGCTTGGCTGCATCCGCAGGTTGGACTGTGCAACCCAACCAGCACTGCCGCCTCCCTTGTTGGGGTAGAGCACGCAGACATACGCATTGCGACGCTGCGCCGTCAGGACAGTATCGTTCTTGAACACATAGGCGCGTCCCTGGCATGCGGCCTCGCCTCTTTTCCGGACAGCCATCGGTCTCCTTGAGCAGATACATGCGCGGCGGGATGACCTTCCCGAGTGAGAACGCCACCGGCGCGCTGGTGAACAACATTGCGGCAAGTGGGATCGTTGGTGGCAGGCGCTGCGTGGACCAGCGGTGAAATGCCTAACAAGGCAAGCATCCAAGCCTTGTGCATGGCAATGACTCCAAATGGGGGGCGGTAGTGTGCGGCAAGACGACCGCCCTTTCAGCAGGACCGTGTCACCACACGCCATGCGCACCACAGCCGCGCTTGTTTGATTTTCGTCAATTCCACCGACACATGAAATTCGCAGTGGGGGTGTTTGACTGCATGGGTCAAGAATCGTTGCGGAGTCGCGCATGAGTGCAGTCACGGGTGGCAGGGTCGGTCGGGCAGCGTGCCGGCAAGCGTCAATACGGCAAGGTTCGGTACGTAGGGATGGTGGTGCGGCGTGCGGTGAGCAAAGGCTCGCAAGACTGCCACGTGGTACGCGTCCGCTGGCTTCCCACGTGACGGTGCGCATGCGCGCCGTTGCCTGTTGAGGGGGCGCCATGCGCATCTGTGTTCTCAATGAAGCACTGAAGGACGCAACCGGGCTGGAGCAGCGCTGCGTGGCGGTGCGTGAGGCTGGCTGCGATTACGTGGTGATGGCGGCACCCTTCGAGCGCGATGCCGAAGGCCGTCTGATCGAGCCCGCGGCCGGCGCCCAGACGCAGGCGCAGCGCCTGCAAGAGGTCGTGCAGGCGGCGCACCGCGCGGGCGTGAAGCTGTTGATCGATGTGCGCCTGGACGAAGTAGGCGGCGCCAGCGCGGTGGTGCGCGATAACCCGCAGTGGTTCCGCGCGCGCAGCACCGCGGTCCCGGATCCGCGTCAGCCGCGTGCTACGCCGGAAGTGGCCGAAGCACGCTTTGCCTATGCACAAGAAGGCGCGGCGCTGGTGGAGTGGTGGAGTGCGCGCCTGTTGGAGTGGGTGAGCCAGGGCGTTGGTGGCTTTCGTCTGTTGCAGCCGCACCAGGTACCAGTACAGCGCTGGCGCGAGTTGATCGCGCGCGTGCACGCGCAGGCGCCGGAGGTGGTGTTTGCGGCATGGACGCCGGGCCTGGGGCTGGACGCATTGCAGCAGCTGGCCGGTGCCGGGTTCGATGCGGCGTTTTCCTCGCTCGTCTGGTGGGATGGTCGCGGCAGCTGGTTCTTCGACGAAGACAGCGCGCTGCGCGCGTTGGCCGCGCAGGTCGTTGCGGTGCTGGATGCGCCCGATGACAAGCGCGCCGCGGCGCCCGAGCAGCACTGGCAACTGGCGCTGGCATTGGGCGGGTCATGGCTGTTGGACGATGCGCACCTGGCAACGTTGCCATCGTCGATCCGCGCCACCGACGGCCTGCCAACCAGCAACGCAGGCATGCGGTTGCGCCCGCTGCTGCGCGAGGCGACCGGGCTCACCGCGGTGGCGATCGAGCCGCTGGGCGGCTTGCCCTCCCTGTTATTGATCAATGGCGACACCCAGCACGTGGTGCCGGTGCCGGCCTCAGACCTGTTGCGGCTGCTCGGCGATGCCGAGGCCTTGGTGGCCGAAGATGGCCGCACGTTGTCCGGGGCCACGCTGGAGGCGCTGGAGCCTGGCGAGGTGCGCGTGTATCGCAGCGTGCCGGCGCGCCATGTGCTGGCAGTGCCGCGCATGCGCCCGCGCGCGCAGACGGCCGGTACCTGGCCGCGCGTGTGCATCGAGTCGGTGACGCCGTCGGTGGATAACGGCCGTTTCCCGGTCAAGCGCACGGTGGGCGACCGCATTTGCGTGGAGGCCGACGCGTTCTGCGATGGGCATGACCGCATCGCGGTGGCGGTGCTGTGGCGTCCGGCCGACGCCAAGGCCTGGGCCAGTGCGCCAATGCGTGCGTTGGGCAACGACCGCTGGCGCGCCGAGTTCCCGTTGGAACGTATCGGCACCTACGAATTTCGCGTGGAAGCCTGGCGCGACGTCTTCGCCACCTTGCATGCGGATCTGGAAAAAAAACGGGCTGCCAATACGGTGTTGCCGGTGGATGTGCAGGAGGCGGTTGCGGCAGTGCAGGCCGCACAGGCGCGCAGCGACGGTGCGCTGGCCGAGCGCCTGCAGGCAGTGCTGACCCGCATCGGCGCGCAGAGCGAACCCTTGCAGCAGCTGGCCATCGTGCTGGAGCCGGACACCGCGCAAGCGATGGCGCTGGCCGACGATAAGCCGTTCCGCTCGGAATATCCGGTCACCTTCCGGGTCGAATCCGAGCGCCGCGCGGCGCATTTCGCCAGTTGGTACGAACTGTTTCCGCGCTCGCAAAGCGGCGATGCGAGCCGGCATGGCACATTCGACGACGTCATCAAGCGCTTGCCGCACATCCGCGCGATGAATTTCGACGTGCTGTACATGCCGCCAATCCATCCGATCGGCCTGAACAACCGCAAGGGCCGCAATAACTCGGTCACGGCGGTGGAAGGCGAGCCCGGCAGCCCGTATGCGATCGGCGCGACCGATGGTGGGCATACCGAAGTCCATGCCGAACTCGGTGGGTTGGAAGGCTTTCGCCGGCTGATCCAGGCCGCGCGCGCGCAGGGTCTGGAAGTGGCGCTGGATTTTGCCATCCAATGCGCCCCGGACCACCCCTGGTTGAAGGAGCACAAGGATTGGTTCACCTGGCGCGCGGATGGCTCGATCCCGTACGCAGAGAACCCGCCCAAGAAGTACCAGGACATCGTCAACGTCGATTTCTATGCCAGCGGCGCGGTGCCGGACCTGTGGAATACGCTGCGCGACGCGGTGCTGTTCTGGGTCAACGAAGGCGTCACGCTGTTCCGTGTCGACAATCCGCACACCAAGCCGTTCCCGTTCTGGGAGTGGTTGATTGCCGATGTGCGCGGCCGGCGCCCGGATGTGGTGTTCCTTTCGGAAGCCTTTACCCGGCCGAAGATGATGTACCGCCTGGCCAAGTGCGGCTTCTCGCAGTCCTACACCTATTTCACCTGGCGCAACCACAAGCACGAGCTGCAGGCGTACGTGGAAGAGTTGAACGATGGCGTGCCGCGCGAGTGCTTTCGCCCGCATTTCTTCGTCAATACGCCCGACATCAACCCGCTGTTCCTGCAGACCAGCGGGCGCAACGGACATCTGATCCGCGCCGCGCTGGCGACCACGCTGTCGGGTTTATGGGGCATGTACCAGGGCTTCGAGCTCTGCGAAGCCACACCGCTGGCGCCTGGCAAGGAAGAGTATCTGGACTCGGAAAAATTCCAGCTGCGCGCCTGGCCCGAACGCGCGCCCGGCGACATCGTCGAGGAGATCACCCGCTTCAACCAACTGCGTCGCATGCATCCGGAACTGCAATCGCACCTGGGCACGCGCTTCTATCAGGCGCATAACGACCAGGTGCTGTACTACGGCAAGTTTCTGGATGGCGGCTACCTGTCGCGCAGCCGCAGCATGGTGCTGGTGGCGATCAACCTGGACCCGCATGCCGGGCAGGACGCCGATATCGAAATCCCGTTGTGGGAACTGGGCCTGCCAGATCACGCCAGCGTTGCCGTGGACGACCTGTGGGACGGGCATCGCTTCGCGTGGCATGGCAAATACCAACACATCCGTCTAGAGGCAACGCGACCGTTCGCGTTATGGCGCATCCGCGCAGGAGAGGTCGCATGAATGCAGTGGCATCGTTACAAGCCGACGCAGAGCAGTCGGCCGTGGTTGCCGACCAGCGCTGGTACAAGGACGCGATCATCTACCAGGTGCACGTCAAGTCGTTCTTCGACTCCAACGACGATGGCATCGGCGATTTTCCGGGGCTGATCTCCAAGCTGGATTACATCGCCGAACTCGGCGTGGACACCATCTGGTTGCTGCCGTTCTATCCCAGCCCGCGCCGCGATGACGGCTACGACATCGCCGAGTACATGGCGGTGCATCCGGATTACGGCAGCATCGAAGACTTCGAGCAATTGGTGGCGCAGGCGCATGCGCGCGGTATCCGCATCGTCACCGAGCTGGTGATCAACCACACCTCCGATCAGCATCCCTGGTTTCAGCGCGCACGCAACGCGCCGGCCGGCTCGCCGGAGCGCGACTTCTACGTGTGGTCGGACACCGACCAGGAATACGAAGGCACGCGCATCATCTTCTGCGATACCGAGAAATCCAACTGGACCTGGGATCCGGTGGCCGGGCAATACTTCTGGCACCGCTTCTACTCGCACCAGCCGGACCTGAATTTCGATAACCCGGCGGTGCTGGAAGCGGTGCTGGAGGTGATGCGTTTCTGGCTGGATCGCGGTGTGGATGGCCTGCGCCTGGACGCGGTGCCGTACCTGATCGAGCGCGCCGGCACCTCTAACGAAAACCTGCCCGAAACCCACGCCATCCTGCGCAAGATCCGTGCCACCCTGGATGCCGAATACCCGGACCGCATGCTGCTGGCAGAAGCCAACATGTGGCCGGAAGACACCCAGCAATACTTCGGCCAGAACGCCGACGAATGCCACATGGCGTTCCACTTCCCGCTGATGCCGCGCATGTACATGGCGATCGCGCGCGAAGACCGCTTCCCCATCACCGACATCATGCGCCAGACCCCGGAGATTCCGGAGAGCTGCCAGTGGGCGATCTTCCTGCGCAACCACGACGAGTTGACGCTGGAAATGGTCACCGATTCGGAGCGCGATTATCTGTGGCAGACCTACGCGGCCGATCGCCGGGCGCGTATCAACCTGGGCATCCGCCGCCGCCTGGCGCCGCTGCTGGAGCGCGACCGTCGCCGCATCGAACTGATGACTTCGTTGCTGCTGACCATGCCCGGCACGCCGGTGCTGTACTACGGCGACGAAATCGGCATGGGCGACAACATCCATCTGGGCGACCGCGACGGCGTGCGCACGCCGATGCAGTGGTCGATCGATCGCAACGGCGGTTTCTCGCGCGCCGACCCGGCGCAGCTGGTGCTGCCGCCGGTGATGGACCCGCTGTACGGTTTCCAGGCGGTGAATGTGGAAGCGCAGATCCGCGACCAGCATTCGCTGCTGACCTGGACCCGCCGCGTGCTCAGCGTGCGCAAGCGCTACCAGGCCTTCGGCCGCGGCAGCTTGCGCTTCCTGTACCCGGGCAACCGACGCATGCTCGCCTACTTGCGCTGCTATCAGGATGAAACCGTGTTGTGCGTGGCCAACCTCTCGCACACGTTGCAGGCGGTGGAGCTGGATCTGTCCGAGTTCGAAGGTCGCGTGCCGGTGGACATCATCGGCGGCGGCAGCTTCCCGCCGATCGGCCGGTTGACCTATCTGCTCACGGTGCCGCCGTTCGGTTTCTATGCCTTCCAATTGGTCAGCGAAGGCACGTTGCCGGATTGGCATGTCCCCAGCCCGGTGCCGCTGCCGGATTACCGCACGCTGGTGCTGCGCAGCGATGCCGACGAAAGCGCTGCACTGCTGCCGCATCTGCCCACCCTGGAAGACGAAATCCTGCCGGCGTGGCTGTCGGCACGGCGTTGGTTCTCGGCCAAGGACCAGGCGCTGCGCAGCGTGCGCATCGCGCGCCGTACGCCGCTGCCAGGCGATGAGCCGATGACCCTGCTGGAACTGGAGGTAGAGCTGGAAGACGGCCGCCACGAGCGCTACATGCTGCCGGTGGGCATCGTGTGGGAGCGCGAGCAGCCGAGCACGCTGGCCGAGCAGCTGGCGCTGGCGCGCGTGCGCCAAGGCCGCGAGGTCGGCTATCTCACCGACGCGTTTGCGCTCAAGCCCATGGTGCGCGGTGTGATCGATGCGCTGGGCAGCCATGCAGCGCTGGACTTCTGCGATGGCGACGATGCCTCCCAACAGGGGCAGGTCTGCTTCGAAGCCACCCCGGCACTGGCAACGCTGGACATCCCGCAAGATCCGGAAATCCGCTGGTTGTCGGCCGAACAGAGCAACAGCTCGCTGGTGGTCGCCGACAAGGCCGTGTTCAAGCTGCTGCGGCATGTGGCCGTGGGCGCCAACCCGGAGATCGAGATCGGCCGCCGCCTGACCGAGATGGGCTATGCCAATGCCGCGCCACTGCTGGGCAGCGTCAGCCGGATCGACGGGCAGGGCACCGTCACCACCATCGCGTTGTTGCAGGGCTTCATCCGCAACCAGGGCGATGCCTGGCGCTGGACGTTGGACCATCTGGCGCGCAGCTTCGACGAATACGCCACTGCGCAGACCGACGAAGCGCGCGCCGAAGCGGTCGCCGGCTACGACGCCTTCGCCGCCGTGGTGGGCAAACGGTTGGCCGAATTGCACGAAGCGCTGTCACGCGGCACCGACGATGCCGACTTCGCGCCGCAACGCATCGACCTGCCCACCGCCAACGATGTGGTGGCCGGCGTGGGGCGCCAGGTCGAAGAGATGTGGGAGACCGTCAACGCACGCCTGGCCGGCATCGAAGACAGTGCCGAGCGCGAAGCGCTGGAGGCGGTGCTGGCCGAGCGCCCGCAGCTGGACGCCTTGCTCGCCAGGGCGCCGAGCGTGCTGGCCGATTCCTTGCTCACGCGCGTGCACGGCGATTTTCACCTGGGCCAGATCCTGGTGGCCTTCGACGATGTGGTGCTGATCGACTTCGAGGGCGAGCCGGCCAAGCCGCTGGCCGAACGCCGCGCCAAGGCCAGCCCGCTGCGCGATGTTGCCGGCTTCCTGCGCTCGCTCGATTACGCCAGCGAAGTGTCGGCACGTGGCGAGGAAGGCACCGCCGCCCGCGCGGGTGTTGGTGTGGACACCCATCTGGACCAATTCCTGGTGCAATTCCGCCGCCGCTCCACACAGGCCTTCCTGGACGCTTACCATGCCGTGCTCGACGCCAGCGCCCATCCGTGGATTGCGCCGGCGGCGTTCAATGCAGCCACCTTGTTGTTCCTGGTGGAGAAGGCTTGCTACGAAGTGCGCTATGAAGCGGCCAATCGCCCAGGGTGGCTGATGGTGCCGATCGAAGGCTTGCGACGCATCCTGCAACGCGCACGTGCCGGTGCAGGAGACACATGATGAGTGGAGTAATGACAGCAGTGAGCAATCGATGGGATCCCGGCGCGGTACGCGCCCTGGCAGAGGCGCGCCATGGCGACGCGTTCGCGGTATTGGGCGCACACCCGTCCGACAACGGGCGCTTGTTGCGCACCTATCTACCCGGCGCCGACCGGGTCAGCGCGGTGCTCGACGATGGGCAGGTGGTGGCGCTGGACGCCGGCCCGGAACCGGGCCTGTTCGCCGGCGAGTTGCCGGCGCACGGTGGGTATCGCTTGCGCATCGGCTGGCCCGGTGGCGAGCAGGAGACCGCCGACCCGTACGCGTTCGGCCCGCAGCTCAGCGACTTCGACCTGCACCTGATCAGCGAGGGCCACCATCTGCAGCTGGCCGACGCGCTGGGTGCCAACGTGGTCGAGGTGGAGGGCGTACGCGGCACGCGCTTTGCCGTCTGGGCACCGAATGCCTCGCGCGTGGCGGTGGTGGGCGACTTCAACAGCTGGGACGCGCGCCGTCATCCGATGCGGCTGCGGCATCAGTCCGGCGTGTGGGAACTGTTCGTGCCCGACGTCGGCCCCGGCGCGCATTACAAGTACCAGCTGCGTGGTCCGCACGGGCACGAGTTGCCGGCCAAGGCCGACCCGGTGGCGCGCCGCGCGGAGCTTGCGCCGGGCACTGCGTCCATCGTGGCCGATCCCACGCCGCATCAGTGGAGCGACGACGGCTGGATGGCCACGCGTGCGCGTCGCCAGGCCCACGACGCGCCGATGAGCATCTACGAGATCCACGCCGGCTCCTGGTTGCGCGAAGCAGGGGTTGATCTGGATTGGGATGGGCTGGCCGATCGCCTGATTCCGTACGTGGCCGATATGGGCTTCACCCATGTCGAGTTGATGCCGGTAAGCGAGCATCCGTTCGGCGGCTCGTGGGGCTATCAACCGCTGGGGTTGTTCGCGCCCACCGCGCGCTTCGGCACGCCCGATGGTTTCGCGCGCTTTGTCGATCGTTGCCATCGCGAAGGCATCGGCGTGATCGTCGACTGGGTGCCGGCGCACTTTCCCACCGATGCGCACGGGCTGGCGCATTTCGACGGCACCGCGCTGTACGAGCATGCCGACCCGCGCGAAGGCTTCCATCGCGACTGGAACACGCTGATCTACAACCACGGCCGCCGTGAGGTGTCCGGGTTCCTGATCGCCAGTGCGATGGAATTTGTGCAGCGGTATCACGTCGACGGCCTGCGCGTGGATGCGGTGGCCTCGATGCTGTACCGCGATTACAGCCGCAACGCCGGCGAGTGGATACCCAACATCCACGGCGGGCGCGAGAACTACGAGACCATCGCGTTCCTGCGCCGGCTCAACGAGGTGGTGCGCGAGCACACGCCGGGTGCGGTGATGATTGCCGAGGAATCCACTGCGTTTCCCGGTGTCACCGCCGACGTGGCGCACGGCGGCCTGGGCTTCCACTACAAGTGGAACATGGGCTGGATGCACGACACCCTGCATTACGCCGGGCTGGATCCGATCTATCGCCGCTACCACCACGGTGAACTGACTTTCAGCATGGTCTATGCGTATTCGGAGCGCTTCGTGCTGCCGATCTCGCACGACGAAGTGGTGCACGGCAAGGGTTCGTTGCTGGGCCGCATGCCGGGCGACGATTGGCAACGCTTCGCCAACCTGCGCGCGTACCTGGGTTTCATGTTCACCCACCCGGGGCGCAAGTTGCTGTTCATGGGTTGCGAATTCGGCCAGCCGACCGAGTGGAATCACGACGCCGGGCTGCCATGGCATTTGCTCGACGACCCCCGCCATCGTGGGGTGCAGACGCTGGTGCGCGATTTGAACCGGCTGTATGTCCAATACCCGGCGCTCCACGTGCACGACGACGATCCGTCCGGCTTCGCCTGGGTGGTGGGCGACGATGCCGGCAACAGCGTGGTGGCGTTCCTGCGCAAGGGCAAACGCGGCGACGCACCGGTGCTGGTGGTGATCAACTTCACCCCGGTCGTGCAACACGGCTATCGCATCGGTGTGCCACAAGGCGGCCAGTGGCGCGAGGTGTTCAATAGCGACGCCGGCATCTACGGCGGTGCGAATCTGGGCAATGGCGGCAGCGTCACCGCCGAGCCGCAATCCATGCACGGGCACGCGCAATCGCTGCCGCTGGTGTTGCCACCGCTGGGCGCCATCGTGCTGACGCCGTATGGCTGATGCCCCCTGCGCTCCCCACCGGACTACTGGCCCGGTGGGAAGCGGCAGCTGCGTCATGCATCCCGCTGTCGTTGACAGGTGGGTCATGCACTGGCATCGCTTGCATTCATGCACTCCGACTCGACGGTGATGGCATTGATCTCTCCAGGCCGGGATCTGGCAGCAGATCATCCAGCAGCAGGTCATCTTGATGATCATGCGCAAACGCGGTGATGGCGAGACGGGCACCGGCACGCAGATCGGCGTGATCTCCGATACGCACGGCCTGCTTCGGCCCGAAGCGCTTGCCGCGCTCGAGGGCTGTACGCAGATCATCCATGCCGGCGATGTTGGCAAGCCGCAGGTGCTTGAGGCACTGCGGGCACTGGCACCGCTGCATGCCATCGCAGGCAATATCGACGACAAGCCGTGGGCCACCGGCTTACCGCAGACGCTGGATCTGCAGATCGATGGCGTGCGCATCCATGTGCTGCACGATCTGAAGACGCTGGCACCGCAGGTGCAGGCCGACGTCGTCATCAGCGGCCATTCGCACAAGCCGCTGGTGCACATGCACGATGGGGTGCTGTATCTCAATCCGGGCAGCGCCGGGCCGCGTCGTTTCAGTCTGCCGATCAGCGTGGCCACGCTATGGCTGGGCGATGGCGCGCCACGCGCGCAAGTGCGGCCACTAGCCCTGGGCTGAGTTCGCTGACTCGGCATGCACACCGGCGGGGCCATGCTCGTGGACCACGTTGTTGCAAGGAATTCCCATGAATACACGTCGCCAATTCCTTTCCGCCGCCGCCGCCGGCACTGCGGCGTTGGCCGCTGCGCCGTTGATGGCGCAATCGTCGGCGCCCGGCAGCGTGATGCCCACGCGCGGGAAAACCGACGCGGGCGCATTGCCGACCAATCCGCTCGTCAAGGGCGGACGCTACAGGCCTCGCAGTCGCCTCGGCTTCGGTGGCGTGGCCATCGGTAATGGCTTTGCGCCTGCCACCGACGCACAGAGCGAGCAGACGCTGGCAGCGGTGTGGGAATCGGGGGTGCGGTATTTCGATACCTCGCCTTGGTACGGGCTGGGCCTGTCGGAGCGCCGCACCGGACATCATTTGCACAACCATCCGGCCGACGATTACGTGTTGTCGACCAAGGTCGGGCGCTTGCTCAGCGCGACCGACACGCCACCCAAGACGATGTGGCAGCAACCGTCGCCGTTCGACTATCGCTACGACTACAGCGCGTCCGGTGTGCGGCGCTCGATCGAAGACAGTCTGCAGCGTCTGGGTGTGTCGCAGATCGACATCGCATATATCCACGATCTCTCGCCAGAGAACGAAAAAGACCTGGGCATGCCGTGGGAGCAGCGGTTCGCCGAGGCGGTGAAGGGCGCGATGCCGGAGCTGACCAAGATGCGCAAGGAGGGCTTGATCAAGGCCTGGGGCTTTGGCGTCAATCGTCCCGAGCCGGCCTTGCGCGCAATCGAAGAAGCCGACCCCGACATCTTCCTGCTCGCCTGCCAGTACTCGCTGCTCGACCATGCGCAGGCCTTGCATGACACCTTTCCGAAGATCGCAAAGCACGGCGCCTCGGTTGTGGTCGGTGCGCCGCTGTTGGCTGGCTATCTGGCCGGGCGCGAGCGTTATCTCTACGACGGCACCATTCCGCCATGGGCGCCTGCCAAGCGGCAGAAGGCGTTGGCCATCTGCGACCGGCACGGTGTGGATCTGCGCACCGTCGCGCTGCAATTTGCTGCGGCCCCGCAGGTGGTGTCGGCCGTGATTCCCGGTGCGCGCACGGCCGAGCAGGCACGGGCCAATGCGACCTCGATGCGGGTGACGATTCCGTCGGCGGTCTGGGAAGCGCTCAAGCGCGAGGGCGTGATCGAGGCAGATGCGCCGGTGCCCGCTGCGCGTTGAGGGCCGGGCCGCGCGTAGCGCATGGTGTTTGCGCTGCGTGGCAATCAAAACGTCCCGCGTTGAATGAACGGCGCTTGTTGATACAACAGGCGCTCGCCACCACGTGGATCCAGTTCCAGCCGGCTTGGCGTATCGAACACCAGCGTTTCGCGCCGTTTCAAGGAATACCGCTGCCAGTGCGGCGCCCCACGACGATTGGGGTCGCCATGCCGCGCAAACGCAAGCAGCGCTTCGCTCATCTGCTCGGCCATGCGCTGCGCATCGGCACCATCGCCGGTACGCGAACCCGGCTGGCGCACGTTGTCGAACACCAGCGGAATATCCAAGGTGTGGAAGGCGCCGAACTTGCCGCCATCCAGCGGCGAACCCCAGTCCAGTTGATAGACCCAGGTGGGCGCGCCCTGACGGGCACGCGCTTCGGCTTCTTCGACGGCGCCGCGCCACGAGCGGCCGGCGGTGGTGGCTGCGAAGAACACCTGCGACGGCGTGTACTGCGGATAGAGGCGCCGATATTCGGCAATGATCACCTGCGGCAACAGGTCCACATATTGCTGCGCCTCCAGCCTGGCCGGCAACTCGTCCCAACTCAGCGCGAAGTTCTTCGCATCGTTGCCGAGAAAGCCGCGTGTTTCATCGCGCGTATTGCCGATCACCATCGGAAGACGTGCCGACTGCACCGGCGCTGTTGGCCAGAACGGATGCACCGGCACGTTGCGCGCATCCAGCACCGGGCCGAAATACAGCGCGTTGCTTTCCACCCGCGATGGGTCGCGCACTTGCGCGGCAGCCAGCAGTTGGGCCACCGGCAGCGTGCGCATGCGCGCGATCTCGCCTGACGAAATCTTCAACGCGTCCAGCAGCAGCTGCGCGCGCTGGGTGGCCGCACGCGGCCCGGCCACGGTGACCTGTTGCCCGCTCATGGTCCAGGCGCGATGAAATAGCCCACGCGCGGCCGGCATCGCCATCAGCGTGGCGATCTTGGCGCCACCGCCGGATTGCCCAAACACCGTGACGTTGCCTGCGTCGCCACCGAATTCGGCCGCGTGCTGGCGCACCCATTGCAGCGCCTGGACCAGGTCCAGCTGCCCGGCATTGCCGGAGTCGGCAAAAGCGGCATCGCCCAACTGCGCCAACGACAGATAGCCAAACAGATTGAGCCGGTGATTGACGGTGACCACCACCACATCGCCGCGCTTGCACAGGCGCACGCCATCGTAGAGCGGGTCGCTGCCGGAGCCGGTGGTGTAGCCGCCGCCGTGGATATAGAACAACACCGGCCGCTTGCCGCCATCGCGCAGGCCGGGTGTCCACACATTGAGGAACAGGCAGTCCTCACTGGTGGGCTCGCTGGCCTTGGGCTGTGGCGCCGCTGCACCGAAACCGCTGGCATCGCGCACGTGGTGCCACGGCGTTTCCTGCAGCGGTGCCTGGAAGCGCCGTGGGCCGGTGTCGCCGCCATACGGGATGCCCTTGAACACGCAGACGCCCTGGTCGCGGTAGCCGCGCAGTGCGCCGCTCCGCACGCGTGCCAGCGGCGCGCCATCGTCGCGTGGCGGCGGAAGTACGGCCGCGGCAGCGAAGCCGGGGAGCGTTGCGGCGGCAGTGGCGAACAGGCCACCACGCAGCAGCGTGCGTCGGTGTGCGTCCGGCGTGGGCCGGGCCGTCATCGCGCCACCTCCTTCGCAGGTGCAGGTATCGGTGCGGGGTTGGATGCCGGCGTCTGCGGCTTGACGACATGCGCGATCCAGGCCTGCGCCAGCTGCGGCCATGCGGCCACGGTGAGGCCGGTGCCACGGGCAGTGCCGAAGCCATGGCCACCTTGCGGAAACACATGTAGTTCGCTCGGCACCCCGGCGCGCAGCAGCGCATCGTGCATCAGCAGGCTATTGCGCACCGAGACCACGGCGTCGTCCTGCGCATGCAGCAAAAAGGTGGGCGGCGTGCGTGCGTCCACGTGCAGCTGCGGCGAATAGGCCTGTACCTGCGCCTGGCTCGGGGCGCTGCCGAGCAGGCGTTCGCGTGAACCTTTGTGCGCGTTGGCGCTGTCCATGTCGATCACCGGGTAGATCAGCAGCTGGAAGTCCGGTCGTGCGCTCAGTGCATCGGCCGCGTCGATGGACGAATACGCCTGCGCGGCGTAACGCGTCCCCAGGCTGGCGGCCACATGGCCGCCGGCCGAAAAGCCCATCACGCCCACGCGCTGCGCATCGATGCCATAGCGCGCCGCGTTGGCGCGGATCAGCCGCAAGGCACGTTGCGCATCGGCCAGCGGCACGTCGGCGCCGTTCGGGTGGCCTTCGCCCGGCAGCCGGTAGCGCAGCACGAACAGGGTGATGCCGGCGGCGTCGACAAAGCCGGGCACCAGCGCGCTGCCCTCGTTGTCCAGCACGATGCGTTGGTAGCCGCCGCCAGGCGTGACCAGCAGGGCGGTGCCATTGGGCTGTTTGGGCCGGTAGACCACCAGATACGGCGTACTGACCTGCTGGATGTAGCGATCCGGCTGCGCCGGCTCGCTGCTGCGCTCGACGATGCGCTGCGGTTGCGGCAACGCCGTATCCCCCGGTGCCAGGCGCGTTGGCCACAGCGCGATCCGGCTGGCTTGTTCGGCGGCAGTGTCGGCGCTCGGTCGCTCGGCCGCCGGCGCCGGGCCGGCCAGCAACGCGCCCAGCACTAGGACCGCCAGGCCATGCCGCGTGGCGCGCGAAAGCGCGGTCAAAGCACGCGTTTGGCGTGTCTGTTCCATTCACCCCTCCCAGGGCCACTTCGTCACCGCGACCACAATTGCCGCAGTGCACATTGCCAATGACACCGGTTTACCATATACAGCACACCGTGCCGCTGTCGATTGGCAGTGCAACAAAACACCTATCGGGGAGACACCCTTGAGCAACGACGCCGCCACTCCGCCATCGTCCACACCCGCGCTGTCCGCCATCGCCCAGCGCTTTGTGGAAGCACGCCGTGCAGGGGCATCGCTGCCTGACTTTCCCGGGCAAATCCCCGACGATCTGGTCACCGCCTACCAGGTGCAGGACATCGCCATCAGCCAGTGGCACGACCACGTCGCCGGCTGGAAGGTGGGGTATATCGCCGCCGAGCGCCGCGACGCGTCCGGCGACGAGCGTCTGCTCGGCCCGATCTTCTCCCGGAAGGTCTGGAATGCTACCGGTGGAACAACCGAGTTCCCGATCTTTGTCGGCGGCTTCGGCGCAGTGGAAGCCGAATATGTCCTGATGCTCGGCGCCGACGCCCCGGCCGAGCAGACCCACTTCACGCCGGAGCAGGCGGCAGAGCTGCCGGCCACGTTGTTCATCGGGGTGGAGATCGCCAGCAGCCCGCTGGCCACCATCAACCAGTTAGGCCCGCGGGTGGTGATTTCGGACTTCGGCAACAACAACGGCCTGATTCTGGGCCCGGAAGTGACCGATTGGCTGGCGCGCGACGAGACTGCGCTCACTGCCCAGACGCTGATCGACGAAAAGGTGGTCGGCACCGGCGGGGCCACCACGCTGCCGGGCGGGCTGCGCGCGGCCTACGCATTCGCGCTCAGCCGTTCGGCACAGCGCGGGCGTCCGCTCAAGCGCGGTGATCTGATTGCCACCGGCAATGCCACCGGTATCCACGACATCGAAGTGGGGCAACGTGCCCTGATTCGCTTCGCCGGCATCGGCGATATTTCCTGTACGGCCGTGTCCGCCAGTTGACGGCGGTCCCCGTGACCAGACGCTTGGGAGGGCGCCAATGATCACACGCAGACATTTTCTTGGTGCCGGGCTCGGCGCCGCTGCCGCCGCCCCCTGGTTGGGGGCCGGCGCCACCACGCCGATTCCCGGCGGGCAGCTGCTTACCGCCACCGATGTACACGTCGGCGACTACCCCACCGTGGAAGCGGTGCGCTGGTTCGGCAAGCAACTGGAAGAACGCACCAATGGCCGGCTCAAGCTGCGCCAGTACCACTCCGGCCAGCTGGGCCGCGAATCGGAGGCGATCGACATGGCGCGCTTCGGCGCCATCGACATCACCCGTGTGTATTCGGGCGCGTTGAACAACACCTTCCCGCTCACGCAAGCGCTGTGCCTGCCGTACGTGTTCGACTCGGTACCGCATCTGCGTCGCGCCATCGACGGGCATGTCGGCGACAGCGTGCTGCGCAGCTTCGAGCAGCGCGATCTGGTCGGTCTTGCCATCTACGATTCGGGCGCGCGCTGCTTCTACAACACCAAGCATCCGCTGCATCGCCCGGAAGATCTCAAGGGCCTGAAATTGCGGGTGGCTTCGTCGGACATCTTCCTCAAGTTGATGCGCATGCTGGGCGCCAACCCCACGCCCATGTCGCTGGGCGAGACGTTTTCGGCGATGGAAACGCACATGATCGACGGTGCGGAAAACAACATGCGCAGCTTCCAGTCCAGCCGGCATTTCGAAGCCGCGCATTACTGGTCGCAGAGCGAGCATTCCTACGCGCCGGACATCCTGGTGATGTCGCGCAGGAGTTTTCAATCGCTGAGCGCGGCCGACCGTGGCCTGGTGGTGGAACTGGCGCGCGCCTCGGTGCCGGTGATGCGCAACTTGTGGGATGCCTCCGAGACGGTGGCGCGCAAGCAGGTGATCGACTACGGCGTGAAGCTCAACCAGGTCGACATGCCGGCATTCCGCGCTGCCGCTGCGCCGCTGTTGGCCGAATACCGCAAGCAGCCGGAGATCGAAACCCTGTACCGCCGCATCCGCGATTTCGCATAGAGGTGACCCGATGACCGAACCCGAGACTATTGCCGTCCCGGTCGCGCCGTTGCAGCGCGCGCTGGACCGCGTTTCCGATATCGCCGTGGGCGTGGCCTCATTGGCGCTGCTCGGCCTGGTGGTCGTGCAGGGCTGGCAGGTGTTCACCCGCTACGTGCTCAACGACTCGCCCAGCTGGACCGAACCGGTGACCTTGTTGCTGCTGAGCACCGCACTGAGCCTGGGCGCGGCGGCCGGTGTGCATACCAACCGCCACTTCGGCTTTTACCTGCTGGGCGAACACGTGCCGCCGCTGGTGCGCAAACTCTTTGAAGTGATCCGCCCGCTGATGATCATGTCCATTGGCGCGGTGCTTGCGTGGTGGAGCGCGGCGCTGCTGCTCGATGGCCTGGATATCAAGATGGCCGGCGCGCAGATGCCGCAGAGCATCAACTACCTGCCGCTGTCGATCGGCGGTGCGCTGATGGTGCTGTTTGCCGTGTTCAAGTTGTGGCGTGTGCTGCGCCCGGTCCATGTCGGAGGAGTGCGCTGATGGGCATCGCCATGTTGTTGGGCACCTTCGTGGTGCTGCTGCTGATCGGCGTGCCGGTGGCCTACGCCCTGGGCGCGGCGGCGCTGGCCACGCTGCTGTATCTGGACCTGCCCACGGTGGTGCTGGTGCAGCAGATTTCCGCCGGCAGCGGCTCGGCGTCGTTGATTGCGATTCCGCTGTTTATCTTCGCCGGCGAGTTGATGCTGCGCGGTGGCATTTCCGAACGCTTGATCGCCTTGGCGTCCTCGTTGGTCGGGCGTGTCCGCGGTGGCCTGGGCCAGGTCAGCGTGCTGTCGTCGCTGTTCTTCGGCGGCGTCTCCGGCTCGGCGATTGCCGATGTCTCGGCGGTCGGCGGCACCATGATTCCGCAGATGATCAAGCGCGGTTACGACCGCGATTACGCGGTCAACGTGAGCATGACCGCTGCGCTGGTGGCCTTGCTGGTGCCGCCTTCGCATAACCTGATCCTGTTCTCGGCCGCGGCCGGTGGCGGCTTGTCGATTGCCGATCTGTTCGCGGCCGGCATCTTCCCCGCGTTGTTGATGACCGCTGCGATGATGGTGACCGGCTATGCAGTGGCGCGTCATCGCGGCTACGGCACCGAAGCCTTTCCCGGTTGGCGTGCGGTGGCCTTGCGCCTGATCGGCGCGCTGCCCGGCCTGGGGCTGGTCGGCTTGATCTTCATCGGGATTCGCGCCGGCATCTTCACCGCAGTGGAAAGCGCCGCCATTGCCGTGGTGTACGCCTTGATCGTCACCGCGTTGTTGTATCGCCAATTGCGTTGGGCCGAGTTCTTCGCTGCGGTGACGCATGCGGCGCGCACCACCGGCGTGATCCTGTTCGTGATCGCCACCGCTGCGGTGTTCGGCTGGTTGCTGGCCTATCTGCAGGTCCCTGCAGCGGCGGTGAAGTTCCTGCAGGCCATTGCCGACAGCAAGAACACGGTGCTGCTGATGATCGTGGTGATGCTGCTGTTGCTGGGCATGTTCATGGACCTGGCGCCGAAGATCCTGATCTGCACGCCGATTTTCCTGCCGGTGGTCAAGGCCTATGGCATCGACCCGATCCACTTCGGCCTGGTGATGGTGCTGGCCGGCGGTATCGGTTTGATCACGCCGCCGATCGGCTCGGTGCTGTTCATCGGCACCTCCATCGGGCAGATCACCATTGCCCAAAGCATGCGCACCATCTGGCCGTTCTGGTTGGCAGCGCTGTGCGTGCTGTTGATCGTGGCGTTTTTCCCCGAGTTGTCGCTGTGGCTGCCGCGCGCCCTGCGCGCCTGAGCCGGGGTAACTGCGTGATGGCATGACTGGCAGACGGGCGATCGGTACGGCTTCTTCGCATCGTATCGATCGCCTGCCATCCAGATGCAAGCGCGCCAGACATCGTTACCGGTGGCGGGGTTCTACCGCATCTGGTTAACCGGTGGCATTGCCCGCCATCGTGGTAAAGCCCGGCATCCGGGACTAGGAGAGAGCATGCGTGTGCGTCCCATTTCATCCCGGTGGCGTTGGCTGATGGCCGGCGGCTTGCTGTTGTGCGCCGGCCTGAGCGCTGCGGCGGACTGGAAGCGCGGTATCGAACACCAGCGCATCGCCGACCAGGGCGATGGCAGCTTTCTCAATCCGGTGCTGGCCGGCGACCATCCCGATCCGTCGGTGCTCAAGGATGGCGATGATTACTACCTCACGCTGTCCTCGTTCGATGCGTACCCGGGTCTGCCGATCTGGCACTCGCGCGATCTGGTCAACTGGCAGCCGCTGGGCCACGCCATCACCCAGAACGTCGGTGCGATCTGGGCGCCTGACCTGATCAAGCACGGCAAGCGCTACTACATCTATTTCCCCGCGCGGCATGGCGATCAGGGCGAGCGCAGCAATTTCGTGGTGTGGGCCGACCACATCAAGGGCCCATGGAGCGCGCCGATCGATATCGGCCTGGGCAAATACATCGACCCCGGCCATGCGGTGGGCGAAGACGGCAAGCGCTACCTGTTCCTGAGCGGCGGCGATTACGTGCAGCTGTCCGATGACGGCTTGCAGGTGGTCGGCACGCCCAGGCACGTCTACGACGGCTGGAAATATCCGGAAAGCTGGGACGTGGAAGGCTACGCCCAGGGAAGGCCCCAAGATCACCCGCCACAACGGCTGGTACTACATGACGACCGCGGTGGGCGGCACCGCCGGCCCGCCGACCGGGCACATGGTGATCACCGCGCGTTCGCGTTCGATCCACGGTCCGTGGCAGAACGCGCCCAACAACCCGATCACCCGCACCAGGAGCGCGGATGAGCCATGGTGGTCGCGTGGCCACGCCACCCTGGTGGAAGGCACCGACGGCCGCTGGTGGATGCTCTACCACGGCTATGAACACGGCTACTGGACGCTGGGCCGGCAGGCCTTGCTCGACCCGATCGAATGGACCCCGGACGGTTGGTTCGTCGCCAAGGGCGGCGATCTGGGCACCCCGCTGAAGAAACCCAGCGGGCAGGCGCTGCAGCACGGGATGGCGTTGTCGGACGATTTCCGTGCCGCCACGCTGGGCCCGCAGTGGGCCTTCTTCAACCCGGCTGCCGACGAAGCCAAGCGCCTGCAGGTGGGCAATGGCGTGTTGCGCCTGCAGGGCAAGGGCAGCGCGCCGCGCGACGCTTCGCCGCTGACGGTGATCGCCACCGACCCGGCCTACCAGTTCGAAGTGCAGATGACCGTGGCACCGGGCGGGCAGGGCGGGGCGTTGCTGTTCTACAGCGACAAGCTCTATGCCGGCGTCGGCAGCAATGGGCAACAGTTCGTCATGCACCGCTATGGCGAGGAACGCCCGGGCACGCTGGCGCCCAGCACCACCGGCGGCACGCTGTGGCTGCGGGTCACCAACAACCGCCACATCGTCACCATTCACAGCAGTCCCGACGGCAGGACGTGGACCAAGTACCCGGTGCAGATGGAAGTGTCCGGTTACCACCACAACGTGGCCGGCAAGTTCCTGGCCCTGAAGCCGGCGCTGTATGCCGCAGGCCCCGGCCAGGTGGAATTCCGCAACTTCCGCTACCGCGCCCTTGACTGACTGACCGTTCTGCATCGGCGGGCATGTCGTGGCGCTGCCTGTTGTGGCAGGCCCGGCACGGCGGACCCGGTGCAGCGGCAGGCCTCGCTCAGGTCTACCGCCCCCGGGGCCGGTAGAATCCAATCAACTTTACTGGTTGACCGCTATGCCCGCCCGCAAGATGCCTGAAGAGGGAATGCCTGGCCTGCCGAAGGGTCGGGTTGCAACGATCAACGACATCGCGCGGATGTCGGGCGTGTCCAAGAAGACCGTCTCGCGGATCATCAACAATTCGCCACTGGTGCGCCAGGACACGCGCGAGAAGGTCGAGGCGCTGATGCGCGAGGTCGGCTACGCGCCGGATCCGCTCGCGCGCGGGCTGGCGTTCCGGCGCTCGTTCCTGATCGGCATGGTCTACGACAACCCCACCGCGCAATACATCGTGGACATGCAGTACGGCGCGCTGGACGCACTGCGCGGCTCCAGCTTCGAGCTGGTGGTGCACCCCTGCGACAGCCGCAGCCCCGGCTACATCGAAGGCGTGCGCCGCTTTGCCCAGGCACAGAAGCTACACGGCGTGATCCTGGTGCCACGCGCCTCCGAAGACCAGGCGCTGGCCGACATGCTGGCCGAGATCGGCTGCCGCTACACCCGCATCGCCTCGATCGCGCTGGATGCCACCTCGCAGACGGTGATCACCCACGACCGCGACGGGGCAGCGGAGGCGGCCGATTACCTGCTCTCGCTGGGCCACCGCGACATCGCCCTGGTCACCGGCCCCAGCGCCTACCGCTCCTCGATCGAGCGCACCTCCGGATTTGCCGACGCGCTGACCCGGCGCGGCATCGAGTTGCCGCCCGAGCGCATCGTCGAAGCCGGTTACACCTTCGAATCCGGCGTGGCGGCGGCCGAAAAGCTGCTGCTGGGCAAGAAACGGCCCACCGCCATCTTCACCGGTAACGACGAAATGGCCGCCGGTATCTACAAGGTCGCCCTGCGCGCCGGCATCAACATCCCGCGCCAGCTCTCGGTGATCGGCTACGACGACAGCTCGCTGGCCTCGCGCCTGTGGCCGCCGCTGACC
Organism: Xanthomonas sp. D-99; assembly: GCF_017746145.1. Taxonomy (NCBI): domain Bacteria; kingdom Pseudomonadati; phylum Pseudomonadota; class Gammaproteobacteria; order Lysobacterales; family Lysobacteraceae; genus Xanthomonas; species Xanthomonas sp. D-99. The sequence continues at coordinate 23,464 of NZ_JAGHWU010000004.1, forward strand.
TCGGTGCGCCGCCACACCCGCGACACCGGCCGCACGGCCGCGGCGATGCTGATCCAGCCCGACAACGCGCCGCAGCTGCCCACCGCCAGCGTGCGGCCGCACCTGATCGTGCGCGACTCCTGCCAGCCGCCGGAGGATTGATCGCCGCGCGCCGCGCGCTCCCCCATCCGCCCTCCGGGCACCTTCCCCCGCAGGCGGGGGAAGGCAGTCCGGCGGTCGCTGCTGTAAAGCCCCTCTCCCGCCTGCGGGAGAGGGGTTGGGGTGAGGGTACGGCGGCAGGCAGCCGTCCGGGAAAACCCAGCTGTAAGTCGAGGCGAAGGCACACATCAACGGTCACCCGCTCAAACCCCGCACGCTGATCCGGTGCTGTGCGCAACCTTCTCCCAGGGAGAACGGACAAGCCTCCCCGCCGCCGACACCTATTTCGTGCACTGCGCAATGACACCGGTTAACCAGAGTCGGTAGAATGGCCCGGTGCAAGCCACTGCCCCCGCGCTTGGCACCGGAGATCGCGCATGTCCCTGTACTGCAAGACCCATTACGCCACCCATCCCGACGCCATCAAGGGCGCCAGCAACGACGACCTGCGCGAGCTGTATCTGCTCGACGGGCTGTTCGTGGACGACGCGGTGACGCTCAAGTACACCCACTACGAGCGCTTCGTGCTCGGTGGCGCCGCGCCGCTGGGCAAGACGCTGGAACTGCCCCGACAGACCGAGCCGGCGTCGGCCGCCGGGCACCCGTTTCTGGAGCGTCGCGAGCTGGGCATTCTCAATGTCGGCGCAGGCACCGGCACGGTGACCGTGGACGGCACCGCCTACACGCTGGGGCCGAAGGACGGCCTGTACGTGGCGATGGGCAGCACCGATGTCAGTTTTGCCTCCGAAGACGCGGCCAACCCGGCCAAGTTCTATCTGGCCTCCACGCCGGCGCATGCGCGCTTCGAGACCAAGCAGCTCTCGATCAAGGATGCGGTGGCACTGGAGCGCGGCGCGCTGGAAACCAGCAACGAGCGCACCATTTACCAGTACATCGTGCCGGCCACCTGCCAGTCGTCGCAGCTGTTGCTCGGCCTGACCGTGCTCAAGCCCGGTAGTGTCTGGAACACCATGCCGCCGCATCTGCACGACCGCCGCAGCGAGGTGTATTTCTATTTCGACCTGGGCGCCAACGACCGCGTCTACCACTTCATGGGCGAACCCGATGCGCAGCGCCACATCGTGATTCAGAACAACGAAGCGGTGGTGTCGCCGCCGTGGTCCATCCACATGGGCGCCGGCACCTCCAATTACGCCTTCATCTGGGCAATGGGCGGCGAAAACCTGGATTACACCGACATGCATGTGCTGGATATCTGCCAGCTCAAGTAAGGCCTGCATCCACGCGCCTGCACGCAGGCGGCCGCGGCCATGACGCCGCTTTGTTCAAGCCGGTGCCAGTCACGCCGGCGCGATTCAGATGGGCCTTCGGCGCTGCACCCATTCGTATGACGTCATCGTCCGCGCACTACGCGGTTCACTCAGCACACCACGGCACATCCAGCAGGAGCGATAAGGTAATGAGCAATCCGTTCAGTCTCGAAGGCAAGGTCGCATTGGTCACCGGTGCC
>NZ_JAGHWU010000004.1:25100-122469 GCF_017746145.1 Xanthomonas sp. D-99
CCGGTGCCGACATCGCTGCCGCCGGCATCCAGGCGCCCACCGAGACCGAAGCGAAGGTCAAGGCGCTGGGCCGCCGGTTCATCGCCATCGAAGCCAACCTGATCAGCATCGAGCCAGTGCAGCGCATCGTCGACGAGACCATCGCCGGCCTCGGCGGGCTGGATATCCTGGTCAACAACGCCGGCCTGATCCGTCGCACCGATGCGGTGGATTTCAGCGAGCAGGATTGGGACGACGTGCTCAACGTCAACCTGAAGTCGGCCTTCTTCATGGCGCAGGCCGCAGGCCGTCACTTCATCGCGCAGGGCCGCGGCAAGATCATCAACATCGCCTCGATGCTGTCGTTCCAGGGCGGTATCCGCGTGCCGTCCTACACCGCCAGCAAGTCGGGCATCGCCGGCATCACCCGCCTGCTCGCCAACGAATGGGCCAGCAAGGGCGTGACCACCAATGCCATCGCACCGGGCTACATGGCCACCGACAACACTGCGCAGCTGCGTGCCGACGAAGACCGCAACAAGGCCATCCTGGACCGCATCCCGGCCGCGCGCTGGGGCGTGCCGGCCGACCTGGGCGGCACCGCGGTGTTCCTGGCCAGCAGCGCCTCGGACTACGTCAACGGCGCGATCATCCCGGTCGACGGCGGCTGGCTGGCACGCTGAGAAAAAACGCGCGCGGTTGCCTTCTCCCTCCGGGAGAAGGTGCCCGAAGGGCGGATGAGGGGCGGCATGCACGTGCACAACCCAGACACGCATGAAGTCCGCCACCCAAGCGCACCCATTCACCACATTCCAAACAACTTCCCCAACCCATCGGAGCATTCCCATGAAAATCGCACTCATGAATGAGTTTAGTCAGGCCGCCAAGAACCCGGTGATCCTGCAGCAACTCAACGACGTCGCCGGCGAGCAGGGCCATAGCGTCTTCAACGTCGGCATGGACGGCGACAACGACCACCGCCTGACCTACATCCACTTGGGCATCGTCGCCAGCCTGCTGCTGAACTCCAAGGCCGTGGACTTCGTCGTCGCCGGCTGCGGCACCGGCCAGGGCGCGATGATGTCGCTCAACGCGCACCCGGGCGTGTTCTGCGGCTATTGCATCGAGCCGACCGACGCCTACCTGTTCGCCCAGGTCAACAACGGCAATGCGCTGTCGCTGGCGTTTGCCAAGGGCTACGGCTGGGGTGCGGAAATCAACGTGCGTTACATCTTCGAAAAGGCCTTCAGCGGCGAGCGCGGCATGGGCTACCCGGCCGAGCGTCGCGAATCGCAACAGGCCAATGCCGGCATCCTGACCCAGCTCAAGCAGGCCACCGCCAAGTCGTACCTGGACGGCCTGCGCGCCATCGACCCGGAGCTGATCAAGCAGGCGATCGGCGGCGAGCGCTTCCAGCAGTGCTTCTTCGACAACGCGCAGGATGCAGAAATCCGCAACTTCGTCGCCGGCGTGCTGGGCAAGACCGAAGCCGCTGCTGCCTGAGTAAAGCCACAAGCGCATGCCTGATCCTGTCTAGGAGCAGGCATACGCCAGCATCGCGATGCAGTAGATCTTGTCTGAGCATCATGTATCGCGATGCCGCGGGCCCTTGATGGAAAAAGGCGTTTCATCAGGTGCATTACTTGATCTGGCGACGTTGACGTTTGACGCTCTGTTGCTGATGTGCGGGTTCGCTCACGCAGGCAACAAGCTCGCACCCATGTAGTCCCTCTCCTGCGGGGCGAAAAGGCGGCGCCTGCCTTCGGGCGCCCATGCCGCAAGGCGTGGGCCGCGGCGCGGAGCAGGGGGTGGGGTGAGGGTACGGCGGACGACAGCTCACCCAGGCAGCAAGGCGCACGCGCCGAACCATTGGACGAACCGCCACACCGTTGCATCGCTCACCAACCGCATCAACGCGTCACTCTGCCGAGCCCGATGAGCGCGCGAAGCGCAATTGCGTCGCCCAAGGCCACCCATGCGCTCCACGCGTCAGCACCGTATTGCAAACCGCAACAACGCCAGCAACAGCACGCTCACTCAGCGGAGCCCCCATGCATCGACTGCTCATCGCCATGCTGTTGCTCTGCACCGGCATCGCCCATGCCGCGCCACAGCGCATCTTCATCGCCGGAGATTCCACCGCCGCCGAATACGGTGCCGAGCGCGCCCCGCAGGCCGGTTGGGGCCAACTGCTGCAGGACTGGTTCGACCCGGCGCAGTGGCAGGTGCACAACCACGCCAAGGGCGGGCGCAGCACGCGCAGTTTCATCGCCGAAGGGCGCCTGGATGCCATCGCAAGAGAATTGCAACGCGGCGATGTGTTGCTGATCCAGTTCGGCCACAACGATGCCAAACGCGAAGACCCCACGCGCTACACCGATCCGACGACCGACTACGTGCAGTTCCTGCGCCGCTACATCGCCGCTGCGCGCGACAAGGGCGCCACACCGATCCTGATCACGCCGGCTGCGCGCCTGCTCTACGACTTCGGCGCGCTGCTCGACACCCATGGCCGCTACACCCTGGCCATGCAGCAACTTGCCGCGCAGGAACACGTGGGCCTGATCGATCTCAACGCCAGTTCCAGCGACTGGATCCGCGCGCTTGGCGAGCAGGCCGCCAAACCGTATTTCCTGTTCGTGCCCGAACAGGGCAAGGCCGACGGCACCCACTTCAGCCGCGCCGGCGCGACCGCCATCGCCTGCCTGGTGGTGCAGGGTTGGGTACAGCTGCAGCCGGCGCTCAAGTCGCAGCTGCAGCGCGATGCCGACTGCGGTGCTGCGCCCGACACCGCCACGCAACGTGCTGCACAACCACATCCGTCGTTGATCGCACACGAACGCGATCTCGCGCGTCGCCAGCCTGGCCCGCACGGTGGCGCTGGCCCGACCACGGCCTATCCGTTTTTCGCAGACGCGCCGGATCTGACGTTCGTGTTGCGCAAGCGGGTGCTGCACAAAGGCGCCGGCATCGGCCTGCATCTGCACGACAAGGACGAGATCTACTACATCGTCAGCGGGCGTGGCTTATACGCGCTGGACGGCAAGCAATACCAGGTCGCTGCCGGCGATGCGTTGTTGACGCGGCCGGGCAGCACGCACGCCTTGCAGCAAACCGGCGAAGAGCCGCTGGTGCTGTTGCTGGCGTACACCGCGTCCAAGTGACCCTCGCGCCCCAGACGGCGCAGCTGCAACGAGGCCCTGCGTTTTGCATACAGGCTGCGCTGTCACCAGGCATGGCCGGCGTGCGAGTCGCCTGCCTCCACGTGCAAATGGCCGCGGCAGCGAATCGGCGGCAGGAGACAGCCGATCCTGCCGGCACACGCGCCGTATCAGTGGTCTTCGCGGCGCGGATCCAACGATGCAGGCGTTCCAGCACCGTCAGGCCTTATCCACCCCGTAGTGTGTCAGCCCCAGGCGCGCCAGTTCGGCCGAGCGGCGGTAGTAGACCTCTTCCCAACCATCCACGCGCTGGCGGTCGGTGTCGTTCATGGCGTCGAGAATGTCTTCGATGCTGAGCAGATTCGGATCTTCTTCCAGGCGCTCGAATACCGCGCCCAGGCCCTCGATGGCTTGGCGCGCTTGCACCGCGCCCATGGCGGCCAGCCCCCGCACTGCATCGCTGCGGGTCGCCGCATCCCAACGGTCGAAATAGCGCGCGTAGCCGCTCTCGTTCATGTCCGCATCCAGCCGCGCCAGCGCGATGAGTTCGCGCTCGCCTGGCGACAGCGCATCCATGCGCCCACGCAACTGGGTGAGCTTGGCCTGCGCACGGGCAGCGCGGCGGCGCCACAGCAACTCAGGCATGTTGAGCAGGCCCTCCGGGGTGGGGGGCGCCACCGCGGGCCAGTTCACCCCGAAGCCGTCTTCGGTGATCTGCCATTGCGCGCGTTGCGGCGGCGATGCCTTGAGCAGGAGCCGGTGCGCCTGGATGGGCTCGTCGATGCGGATGCCGTTGGCCAGGGTGAACAGCAGGCGGGTGTCGTCCAGCTCCAAGCGCCGGATGCGCAGATGCGTCAGGTCCATTGAGCGAAGGCGATGTGAGGAGGTTTGACCTTAGTGCGCGTTGGCGGTGGTGTCGAGTCGGTGCAGGTCACATCGCGGCATCTTGACCGGGCCGCACTGCGGCGCGCCGCGGTCGGCGCCGGGTTAGCGCAGCAGTGACCTCACACGTCGCCGTCGCGGCTCCAACCCTCGCCGCTGCCGCGTTGGATCACCCGATCGCCCGGCAGCACATCACCCGCCGGCACCTGCGGCTGTTGTGCAAGCTCGGCATAAATCGGGGTGAAGTCCGGCGCAGTGGCCTGCATCAATTGCGCAAAGCTGTCGATGACGAAGTAGGTCTTCTGAAAGCTGTCGATGCGGTAGCGCGTGCGCATGATGCGTTGCAGGTCGAACCCAATGCGGTTGGGTGCCGGCGATTCCAGCGAATACAGCGATTCGCCCTTGGACGACACGATGCCGGCACCGTAGATGCGCAGGCCCTGCGGCGTGTCGATCAGGCCGAATTCCACCGTGTACCAATACAGCCGCGTGAGATTCTGCAGCGCGTCCGGGCCGATGCCGTGCGCCTTGACCCCGCCGCGGCCATAGGCCTGCATGAAGTCGGCAAACAGCGGGTTCATCAACAACGGCACATGCCCGAACAGGTCATGGAACAGATCGGGCTCGGCGATGTAATCGATTTGATCGGGCCGGCGGATCCACCAGGTCACCGGGAAGCGCTTGTTGGCCAGGTGATCGAAGAAATCCAGCTCCGGCAGCAGGCCCTGCACGCCGACCAAGGTCCAGCCGGTAGCTGCCTGCAGCACGCGATTGAGCGCATCGAAGCGCGGGATGTGCGTCTGGCCCATGCCCATCGCGTCCTGCGCCTGCAGGAACTCCTCGCAGGCGCGGCCGACCAGCAGCTCGCGCTGGCGCCGGTACAAGGTGCCCCAGGTGGCGTGATCGTCGGCGCTGTAGCCGTCCCACGGCTGCTCCACCACCGCAGTGGTGTAGACCGGCACATAGCCCTTGTCGGTGAGCTGGTTTTCGACGCGTTGCGGGGCGGTAGTCATGCAGCGGCACTTCCCGGTGATCAGCCTTCACCTTAGCTGGATGTTGGCGCAACGGGATTGCAAATATTGCGCAGCGCAGGCCGAATGGCGCAAGATTCGTGCGTCATGTTCTGCTGCTGCGCAACATATGGATCAGCCTGTCGCCCTGGACCGCACCGATTTGCGCTTGCTCGCGTTACTGCAGACCCAGGGGCGCAGCAGCAATGCCGAGCTGGCCGCGCAGGTCAATCTGTCGGCGTCTGCGTGCCTGCGCCGCACGCAGCGCCTGGAGGCCGCCGGCATCATCGCCGGCTACGGCGCGCGGCTGGATGCGCGCGCGCTGGGGCTGGGCTTGCAGGCGTTCGTGCGTGTGCAGCTGGAGCAGCACGGGCAAGCCGACATCGAGCATTTCGCCGAGGGCGTGCGCGGCTGGGATGAGGTGGTGGCGTGTTGGGCGCTGACCGGCGACATGGATTACCTGTTGCAGGTGCAAGTGCGCGACCTGGAACACTTCTCGCGGTTTCTGCTCGATCGCCTGCTCAATGCCACCGGCGTCTCAGATGTGAATTCCAGCTTCGTGCTGCGCACGGTGAAGGCGCCGGAAGGTCTGCCGCTGTCGCATCTGGCCTGACGTGCAGATCAGCAATATGCCTTAGGGCAGGGTGCCGCTCGCACGGTGCAGCCGGCAAGGCGCACTGGCGTGCCGTCGCTTCCCAGGCGACGCAGGAAACGTGCCGCTTGCCACATAAACGATAACGATTTACATTTACCTCACATCTTGGCCGCGTCCGGCCATGTCGTTCGTGTCGCATCGCCAGCCCACGCAGGGTCAGCCAGCCGGTTCGAGTGGACGCCCGCGTGTGCCTTGCCTTTCCCTGTTGCGTGACGCGCTGCGTCCGCAACGATCGACGAGAACGCCCCATGTCTGCTGCCATCGCTCCCCTTGGCCTGTTGTCTGCCGCGCTGCTGTGCGCACTGTCGACCTTGGCCCCCGCCGCGCATGCCGCCGAGGCCGCCGAGGCCGCCGATGCGACCAATGCCACGACGCTCGACCAGGTCAGCGTCAACGGCACGGTGAGTCGCGCGCAACCGGCCACCACCACGCGGCTGCCGCTGACCCTGCAGGAAACGCCGCAGTCGGTGAGCGTGATCGGGTTGCAGCGCCTGGAAGAGCAATCGCTGTTCAGCATCGACGATGTGATGCGTCATGTCACCGGCGTCAACGTATCGTTCTACGACACCCAGCGGCCGTTGTATTTCGCACGCGGTTTCCAGATCACCGACTTCCAGGTCGACGGCCTGCCCACCTACAGCGGCGCCACCAATCAGGAATACGACACGGTCTTCTACGACCGCATCGAAGTGATCCGCGGCGCCAATGGCCTGCTCACCGGCGCGGGCATTCCTTCGGCCACGGTGAACCTGTTGCGCAAGCGCCCTGGCAAGGATTTCGATGCCTCGTTCGGCGTGAGTGCGGGCACCTGGGATTTCCGCCGCATGCAGGCCGACGTCAATGCGCCGCTGACCGAAGACGGACGCTTTCGCAGCCGCGTGGTGGCCGCCTGGCAGGATCGCGATTACTACTACGACCGCTACCACGACAACAAGATGTCGGGCATGGCGGTGCTGGAAGGCGACCTGACCGAGAGCAGCACGCTGACCGTCGGCTACCAGCGCCAGGACAACACCCCGGTCGGTTCGACCTGGGGCACGGTGCCGTTCTTCGCGGCCGACGGCTCCTTCGCCAACCTGTCGCGCTCGACCAACATGGCGCCGGAATGGACGCGCTGGCAACGCGAAACCAGCACTGCGTTCGCCAACCTGGAACAACGCTTCGGGCAGGACTGGTTGCTGCGCGTCAACACCGCCCACACCAAGGGCGCCGTGCAGAGCCTGCGCGTCTACGGCACCGGTTACCCGGCCGCCGATGGCAGCGGCGTGTTTTTGCGCGCCAACGCTAGCGAAACGCAGGACACGCGCGATAGCGTGGACGTGTATCTGTCCGGCGGATTCGCCTTGTTCGGCCGCCAGCACGATGTGGTGATCGGCGGCAGCTGGCAGGACCTGCAATCGACCACCTATACCGTGGCGCAGACCTATCCCGCCGACTGGGCCACCTGCGGCGCCGAACGTTGCTATTTCATTCCCAACATCCGCAGCTGGAACGGCGACGCGTCCGAGGTGACCTATGCGCGTACCGGCGCGCGTCGCCAGGCACGCACCACCCAGCGCGGCGTGTATGCATCCACGCGCTTCCGCCTGGCCGACCCGCTGTCGTTGATTGCGGGCGCGCGGCTGAGCTCCTGGGAGACCCGCACCCAGGCGTTCGATGCCAGCGGCAGCTACACCGGCACCAGCGGCCGTTATGAAGTCAGCGACGAAGTCACCCCATACGTCGGCCTGGTGTACGACATCGTGCCGGATGTGTCGGTCTACGCCAGCTACACCGAAATCTTCAACCCGCAGAACTACCGCGACAAGGACAACAACCTGCTCGCACCGGTGGAAGGGTCCAACCTGGAAGCCGGCATCAAGGCGCAGTTGTTCGATGGCCATGCGATGGCCACCGCCGCCGTGTTCGAAGCCAAGCAGGACAACTATGCGGTGCGCGACATGACCCAGCCGGAAGCTTCGCTGCCCGATGGCAGTTCGGCCTACATCGGCGTGGACGGCACCAAGAGCCGTGGCTGGGAAGTGGACGTCAATGGCGAAGTGCGACCCGGTTGGACCGTCAACGCCGGCTATACCCACGTCAAGGTGACGCGCGCGCCCACCGATGCGATCTACGCCAACCTGCCCGAAGATTATCTGCAGCTCTCCACCCAGTGGCGCCTGCCGGGGACGTGGGACCGGTTGAGCATCGGCGGCGGCGTGAGCTGGCAGAGCGCGGTGCGCGGCTTCAATATCGCACGCCCCACCGGCGACGGCACTGGCGCTACCACGCCGGTCACCGTGGTGCAGAACCCGTACGCGCTGGTGCATTTCAACGCCAACTACCGCATCAGCGACCAATGGACCGCCACGCTGGCGGTCCGTAACGCATTCGACAAGACCTACTGGGCGAATCTGGATTATCAGAACTACGGCGAACCGCGCTTTGTCAGCGTGTCGCTACGTTGGCGGTATTGAGGCATTGCCGATGAAGTTCGGGCTTGAGACGTTGCCCATCAGGTCCAGGCGTTGCTACCGGTAAGGCCTCGCGGCCAGGGCCGCTCCTACAAGAGCGGTGCTGGCCGTGCCGACGTCGCCGAGACACCCAAAGACCCCCGTCCCGGTAGCAGCGGCCCCGGCCGCGACCCCATCCCGACACGTCTCAGCGCACCCGAAAGAACCGCCATGCCATCGTAGGAGCGGGCCAGGCCGCGACCTTGTCCGGCCACCCTCAGTGCTTCAACACAAGGCATCAACAACGCAGTCGCCCTACGCGTCTGGTTTGAATGCGCGCGTCTGGCAACGGGCGCCCACGCCCGCTCAGCTCCGCATGACCTCGCGCGGCACCCGCATCAACTGCGCATCGCCTCGCACCGCAGCCGCATCACGGTGCTACGCAGGCCTCGTCCTTGCCGCGCAATTTTTCCCAACGCGAGCGTTGTTCCAGGCAGCGCTCATACGCCTGTTGCCTGGCCGCTTTGGCCTGATCGGCGGCGGTGCGTGTCGCGCTGCTGCGCGCGGCCTGCAGTTGCGCAATCTTGGCGCGAATCTGCGGCATCACCGCCATTGCGGCGCGCTCGCCTTCGAGGATCGCCGCACCACGCTGGTTGAAATCGGCCGAGCCGATATCGTTGACCTTGGGGCGAACGACCACGTCGGCACGTTTGAGTTCGGCCTCGCCCAGGCGCTGGCCCATGATCGAGATCGACTGGTTCACCGTGCCCAGCAGGTCCCCCGGGTTCTGGCCGCTGGCCTTGCTGGAAATATCCACGGCCACCACGAATTCGGCACCCAGCTGGCGTGCCGCATCCACCGGCACCGGGCTGACCACGCCGCCATCGACGAAGTGGTACTTACCGATGGTCACCGGCTCGAACACGCCGGGAATGCTGCTGGACGCGCGCAATGCTTGGCCGGCATTGCCGCGCACGAACACGGTGCGTTCGCCATCTTCCAGACGCGTGGCGACTGCCGCGAACGGCTTGCGCAGTTTTTCGATCGGTTTGCCGCCCAGCTGTTCGTTGACGTAGTCCTGCAGTTTCTGGCCTTGCACCAGGCCACCGGAAAACAGCCGCACATCGCGGATGCTGGTCTGGTCGAGCGCAACGGCCTTTTCCTGCATTTGGAACGCATCCATGCCGCTGGCATACAGCGCGCCCACCACGCTGCCGGCGCTGGTACCGGAGACCACCACCGGTGCGAAGCCGTTGGCCTCGAGCATCTTGATCACCCCGATATGCGCAAAGCCCTTGGCCGCACCGCCACCGAGCGCGACGCCGATCTTGATGGGCTTGGGGGCTTCGGCCGAAGGTGCCTGCACCACCGGCGCCGGTGTCGCCGGGCGCGGCTCGCCCCCGCAGGCGCTGAGCAGACCGAGCATGGACAACAGGGCGAGCGAGCGGGGGCAGCGGAGCGCGATCATGGCGAAAACGTCGATGGGAAAGGCGAGGGAGAATACACGCGCCCTGCCACTGCTGCTGCGGTGGTAGTGGCGTGAGTGGAGCTCATTCAGGACAGCATCGTTTGCAGGCGTTGCACTGCCTTGTCCCGGCGGGAGAAGGGCGAGCCGGTTTATTCGTGCGATGACCGCAGCCACCTGCATGCAGCACAGAACCATCGCTCTCTCCCCGCGGGTCGAGAAGGCACTGCTTGCGCACCATGGCGCGCAAGCCTTGGAGCGCTCACGCCGCAAGCGCGGGCCGGGGCGCGGAGCGGGGGTAAGGGTACCGAGCGAAGTCACCTGAGAATGAGACCGCAGCAGGCTTCGCCCGTCCCCTCATCCGGCGCTACGCGCCGCTTTCTCCCGGTGGGCGAAGGCGGCCTGCACACCCGCCTGCCGCGTCACCACTCAGAACCGGTTATCGCCATCCAGCAAACGGCCCAGGCCGCCCAGCACCGAGCCCTCGCCGCGTTGTTGGCCACCGGCTTGCGGGGCGGCCTGCAGCATGCGGCCGGCCATGCGCGAGAACGGCAGCGATTGCAGCCAGACCTTGCCCGGGCCGGTGAGGGTGGCCAGGAACACGCCCTCGCCGCCGAAGAACATGCTCTTCAGGCCGGCGACGCGGCGCACGTCCATGTCCACGCCGGCGTGATAGGCGACCACGCAGCCGGTGTCCACATCGATGCGCTCGCCCGGCCCCAGCTCGTGCTCGACGACCGTGCCGCCGGCATGCACGAACACCCAGCCGTCGCCTTCGAGTTTCTGCATGATGAAGCCCTCGCCGCCGAACAGGCCGGTGAGGATCTTGCGCTGGAACGCGATGCCCAGCGACACCCCGCGCGCGCCGGCCAAGAAGCTGTCTTTCTGGCAGATCAACTGGCCGCCATGCTCGGACAGACGCAGCGCCAGCACCGTGCCCGGGTAGGGCGCGGCGAAGGCGACCTTGGCCTTGCCGCTGCCGGCGTGGGTGAACACGGTGGTGAATATGCTTTCGCCGGTGACCACGCGTTTGCCGGCCGACAGCAGCTTGCCCATCAGCCCGCCGCCACTTTGACCGGCATGCGAGCCGTCGCCGAACACGGTGTCCATCTGCACCGCCGCGTCCTTGTACATCAGCGCACCGGCCTCGGCGATGGCGCTTTCGCCTGGGTCCAGCTCGACTTCGACAAACTGCATGTCGTTGCCGACGATGCGGTAGTCGATCTCATCCGCGCGTCCGCTCATGCCGCTCAACGGCGGCGGTGCGCTAACGCCGCCCTGCAGTTCGGCCAGCTGACGGGCCGGCGTCCAGCCATCGAGCCCGTCGCGCCAGGCCAGCGCATCGGGATGACGCTGCGCATGCGCGCGTGCGCTGGCATCGTCGAGCGGGCCGAGACGGTCGGCCTGTCCGGGATTATGGAAATACCACTGGGCCATCGGGACGACTCCTGTCTGTGTGTGCGGCGAGTCTAAGCGCAACCGCCGCGGCGGCGTCCCGTGTCCAAGGTCATGTCTGCAGCGCGTGGTTGTGACGCGGTTGCGGCCGTCCGGAGCGCTTCGCCATCGCGATGTCGAGCATCGTCGGCAGCGCGTGCACGGACACGGCCTGCACGGGCTGCGGGTGGGGTGGCGGTTACTCGCCCACCGTCGCCCAACAGCGCTCGCCATCGCGCTGCACCCGCACCGGGCCGTCGAACACGGCCGACAGGCTGGCATCGGTGAGTAGCGCCTCGCGCGTGCCGTCGGCCACCACCTTGCCGGCGCGCAGCAGGATCACCCGTTCGATCTCCGGCACGATTTCTTCGATGTGATGGGTCACCAGCACCAGGGTGATGCCTTGCCGGGCGAGGTGCCGCATCGTCTCCAGCAGGTGCTGGCGCGCCACCAGATCCAACCCGGTGGACGGCTCGTCCAGCAGTAGCGCCTGCGGGCGATTGACCAGCGCACGCGCAATCAGCACCCGTCGGGTTTCGCCGGCCGACAACTCGGCAAATTGCCGGTCCACCAGCGGCAATGCGCGCGCCAGCGCCAGCGCTTCGCGCGCACGCGCACGCATGTCGTCGCTGATCTCGCGATGCGGCGGGACCACGTAGCTGGCGAAGAATCCGGATAGCACCGCGCTTTCCACATCCAGTCCAGGCATGTCGGCCAGATTGACGCTCAGATCGCCGGTGACGATGCCCAATTGCGAGCGCAGGCGATCCACCTGCCAGCGCGTGTGTCCCAGCACCTTCACTGCGGGCTGGCCGTCGGCGCGCGCCAGCGGGTACAGCTCGCGCGTGATCAATTTGATGAAGGACGATTTGCCGCAGCCGTTGGGGCCCAGGATCGCGGTGTGCTGCCCCAGCGCGATGCGCAGGCTCAGCGCATGCAGTACCCGGACCTGGCCGCGCATCACACTGGCCTGGTCGAGTTCGATCAGTGGGGCGGCGTTGGCAACAGCGGTGGAATCGGCAGCATTTTCGGTGGCAACAGTCATACGGGTGACAGCAGACGGAAGTGGGGAAGGGGGTCTGAACCGCTTTAGAAATGTAGGTGCAACCCTACGCATCCGAAGGGTGAAGTTTGCCGCGATCGCCCCCATCATGTCTGCATCAAATGGAGAGCGCTGCTGTGGAGATGCCGATGTTGTCCGATCCGATCATCGACGTTCTGACCTCCGGCGTGGCAGGGCTGGGCGTGTGGGGCATGCTGGCGGTGCTGCTGGTCTTCACCCAGCTCACCATCTTTGCGGTGACCTTGTACCTGCATCGCAGCCAGGCGCATCGCGGTGTGGATTTCCATCCGGTCATCGCGCATTTCTTTCGCTTCTGGACCTGGTTGACCACCTCGATGATCACCCGCGAATGGGTGGCGATCCATCGCAAGCATCACGCCAAGGTCGAGACCGAAGAAGACCCCCACAGTCCGCAGACCAGGGGCATCGCGCAGGTGTTCTGGCGCGGCGTGGAGTTGTACCGCGAGGCCCGGACGCAGCGCGCCGATATCGAGCAGTACGGCAAGGGAGCGCCTAGCGACTGGATCGAGCGGCATCTGTACACGCCGCATGCCAATGCCGGCCCGGTTGCGTTGCTGGTCATCAATTCCGTGTTGTTCGGATTGCCGGGGATTGCGTTGTGGGCGATCCAGATGGCGTGGATTCCGTTCTGGGCTGCCGGTGTGGTCAATGGCCTGGGCCACTGGTGGGGCTATCGCAATTTCGAGTCGGCCGACACCTCCACCAACCTCACGCCGTGGGCGCTGTGGATCGGTGGCGAAGAATTGCATAACAACCATCATGCCTTCCCGAGCTCTGCACGGTTTTCGATGCGGCGGTGGGAACTGGATATCGGTTGGGTCGCGATTCGCGGGTTGCAGGCGTTGGGCCTTGCCAAGGTATTGCGGGTGGCACCGTCGCTGGATATCCGCCCCAATATCGCCGTGCCCGATGCCGACACGCTCAAGGCGCTGCTCTCGCACCGGTTCCAGGCCATGACCGACTACCAGCGCAATGTGCTCAAGCCGGCATTGCGCGAAGAGGCAGCCGCCACCGGCGCCAAACTGCGCGAGTTGCTGCCGCGTCGCCTGCGCAAGGGTCTGGTCGACGACGGGCGCTGGCTCAAGCCGGACGCGCGTGCGCAGTTGCAGGCATGGGTGGCGCAGCGTCCGCGCATGCGCACGCTGGTGGAGTATCGTGCGCGGCTGACCGCGGTGCTGGAAGCGCGCAGCCACGATGCGTCCGAACGGCTCCGGCAATTGCAGCAGTGGTGCCATGAGGCCGAGGCCAGCGGCAACGCGGCCTTGCAGGCCTATGCGGCGCGGCTCAAGGGGTATGCGCTGAGTGGTGCGTAAAGCGGGCGCCAGGCGCGCTGTGGTGCGTGTGCACCGGGTGCGTGGTGTGATCGTGCGAACCTTAGTGATCGTGGGGTTGGCCGCTCTGCCGGCGGTCGCTGCGCAGGCCCAGGTCCAGGACAGCCAGCAATATCTGCAGCGCATGGATGCCGATGGCGATGGGCGGGTGAGCCTGGACGAATATCTGGCCTGGATGAGCTACGCCTTCGACCAACGCGATACCGACCACGATGGCGTGCTGCAAGGCGATGAACTGCCGGGCCGCCGCGGAAAGCCGATCACGCGCGCGGCGCATCGCGCCACCCTGATCGCGCGCTTCGCCCGGCAGGATGCCGATGGCGACGGCTACCTGAGCGCACGCGAATTGCTCGCGCCGCCGCGCTGATGCGCGCCTTCGCGCGCGTCTGACGCTGCGTTCGGCAAGCTCGGCCGCATGTTCACTCTCGACAAGGTCAGCCGCCGCTACGGCCAGGCCATCGCGCTCGATGCTGTCTCGCTGACGTTCGCCAGCGGCATCACGACCGCATTGATCGGCCCCAGCGGCGCCGGCAAATCCACCGTGCTGCGCATGCTGGTCGGGCTGGAGTGGCCGGACAGCGGCACGGTCGCCTTCGATGGCACGCCGTTGCAGCGCGCCAACCTGCAGGCGCAACGGCAACGCATCGGTTATGTCATCCAGGAGGGCGGCTTGTTTCCGCATCTGGATGCGCGCAGCAACGTGACCTTGCTGGCACAGACGCTGGGCTGGACGCGGGAGCGCATCGATGCGCGTCTGGATGCCTTGTGCGCTTTGTGCCAGTTGCCGACGGAGTTGCTGACGCGCTACCCGGCCGAACTCTCCGGCGGCCAGCGCCAGCGCGTCGGCCTGATTCGTGCACTGATGCTCGACCCGCCGGCCTTGTTGCTGGACGAACCGCTCGGCGCGCTCGATCCCATCGTGCGCTACGACCTGCAGGCGCAGATGCGCGAACTGTTCGCCCAGTTGGGCAAGACCGTGGTGCTGGTCACCCACGATGTGGCCGAAGCCGCCTATCTGGCCGACAACCTGGTGCTGATGCGTGCCGGCCGCATCGTGCAGCAAGGCCGTGCGCGCGATCTGCTGGAGCAGCCGGCCGATGCCTTCGTGCAGCGCTTTCTCACCGCCCAGCGCAGCATCGGCGACGCCGCATGATGGCGCGTGCGTTCATCGCCGTGGTGTTGCTGATCTGCGGTGTCGGCGCGCAGGCCGCGCAGGTCACCATTGGTTCGAAGAACTTTACCGAAGCGGTAATCCTGGGCGAAATCGCCACCGCTGCCGGCAAGCGCGATGGTGTAGACGTGCAGCACCGTGCACAACTCGGTGGCACGCGCATCCTGTGGCGCGCGCTGGAGACCGGGCAGATCGACGCGTATGCCGAATACACCGGTACGCTGGCGCAGGAGCTGCTGCAATTGCCCAACGCCAGCCAGGCCGAGCTGCGCGCCGCACTGGATGCACGCGGGCTGGCGATGACCGATTCGCTGGGTTTCCAGAACACCTATGCCTTCGGGATGAAGCGCGAACGTGCGCAGGCATTGGGCATCGTCTCGTTGTCGGATCTTGCACGACATCCCACCCTCAAGATCGGTCTGAGCAACGAGTTCATGCAGCGGGCCGATGGCTGGCCCGGCGTGCGCGCGGCGTACGCATTGCCGCAGGCTGCAACCGGGCTGGATCACGACCTGGCCTATCGCGCGCTGCAGAGCGGGGCGATCGAGGTCACCGATCTGTACAGCACCGATGCGGAGATTCCGTACTACCAGTTGCAGGTGCTGCGCGACGACCGCCGCTATTTCCCGGATTACCAGGCGATTTTTGTATATCGCAAGGATCTGGCGCAACGCTCGCCGGTGATGCTGCAGGCATTGCGGGGGCTGCAAGGACGCATCGACGAGACGACCATGCAGCGGCTCAATGCACAGGTCAAACTGGAGCGGCAGTCCGAAGCGGCGGTTGCCGCGCACTGGTTGGGCGTCACGCCGGCCTCTGAAACGGACTCGCGTTTGACGCGCCTGCTGCAGCATACGCGCGAGCATCTGGCGCTGGTTGGTATTTCGCTGGGGTTTGCGTTGCTGCTTGCATTGCCGCTGGGCGTGCTGGCGGCGCGGCGTCCGCGCCTGGGACAGGTGGTGCTGTCGTTGACCGGCGTGCTGCAGACGCTGCCGTCGCTGGCCGTGTTCGTCTTCATGATTCCGTTGTTCGGCATCGGCGCCAAGCCGGCGATTGCCGCGTTGTTTCTGTATAGCCTGCTGCCGATCGTGCGCAACACCCACGCAGGGCTGAGCTCGATCCCACGCGAACTGCGCCAGACTGCGCATGCCATCGGATTGCCCGCGTGGACACGCCTGTGGCGTGTGGAACTGCCGCTGGCACGCCGCACGATCGTGGCCGGCATCCAGACCGCGGCGGTGATCAATGTCGGCACCGCCACGCTGGGTGCGCTGATCGGTGCAGGCGGCTACGGCCAACCGATCCTCACCGGTATCCGCCTGGACGATCTCGGTCTGATTCTGGAGGGCGCCATTCCCGCCGCCGTGCTTGCGCTGCTGGTGCAGGCACTGTTCGAAGGAGTGGAGCGCTGGGCAACGCCGCGCGGGTTGCGGATCAGCCAGCGGCAGTGACATGCGGCCCGCCTCGGCAGCAGCGGCTTTTGCATTGCGGCGTGACCGGGAGTGTCCTGTCGTCGGCAAACCTGCCCCGACACCGACTGCGTCAGTTCAATCGCTGAAGACCGCGCGCCGCCGCTTTGCTGCCGCTGATCCTTGCGCCAATTGTCATGCGTAGAGCGCACTGGCCTGCGATGAGGCCTTACCGGTGCTACTGACCACGCGCAGGCCTGCATCGCTGCAGATGCCGGGCCTTGGATGCCGGCGTGCGCCGCCTCACCTATCGGGCAGCGCTGCAACGACCTGTGACAACGCGTGGTCGGCGACGCTCAAATGCGGTGCGATGCGCAGACGTCCATGCCGACGCGTGCAGATCACACCACTGGCGCTGGGCGCCGTTGCCACCGCGTCCAACGCTGCTGCCGGCGGCTGCAGTGCGGTGAGATGCGGCGCATGTCCAGGCGTGCACCAGCTGCCCAAGCCGCGCGCCTGCAGGGCGGCGTCCCACTGCGCGGTCAACTCGCCCAACGCGGCTGCGATACGCGCCGGCTGCCACGCATCGATCTGCTGCAATGCCGCCGTGGCCATTGCGATCCGCAGCGGATCGACAACCCCGCCCGCATCGAATCGCCGTGCACCGCCGCGATACCGCGGCGCGCTGGCCGCCGGAAATTCCCAACTGCTGCCCGCATCGCGGCCGATCCAGTGTTCTTCGATCGGCAGCCCGTCTGTGCGCCACTGCGGTGCCACCCACAGCCACGCCAATCCCATCGGCCCGAGCAACCATTTGTGCCCGACGCTGACCACGAAATCGGGTCGCCAGCGGGCCAGATCGGGGGGCAACACCCCCAGGCTCTGGCTCAGGTCCAGCACCAGGGCAGCCCCGCGTGCATGCACGGCGGCACTGATGCGGTCCAGGTCCAGCATTCGCCCGTCCAGCCAGTACGCATGCGGCAAGCTCGCAATCCGGAGCGCAGGCGTCTCGGCAATGGCCTGCAGCACTGCATCGGTCAAGCTGCCGCCAGCGGCCGTGGACACCGCTACAAGCCGCGCGCCGGCCTCTGCGCAGCGGCGCTGCCAGATCAACAGATTGGAAGGGAATTGCCCTTCCAGCACCAGCACTGCGTGGCCGGGTTGCACGGGCAGATTGCGTGCGGCCGTGGCCAGGCCGTGCGCGGCCGACGGCACCATGGCCACCGCATCGGCATCGCCGTCCAATAGCGCGGCCGCAAGCCCGCGCAATGCTTCGATCTGCTGCAACCACGCATCGAACGGCAACTGCCATGGTGCGGCCATTGCGTCGACCGCCTGGTGCGCCACCGTCTGCATGACGCGCAACAACGGCCCACGCGACGCCGCATCCAGATAGATGACCCCGGAAGGCAGCGCAAATGCCTGCTGACGCTGGGCCCAATCGAGGGGCGCAGCAAGCGTACTGGACAGAAACGGCGATGACATGCCCACAGCTTACCGCTGGCTGCCACGTTGCCGACACAGCACGTTCACGGGCGCTACCCAAGCATATGGCGATGTCTGCACCCTCTCCTCTGCTGGGCCACCTCCAGCAACAGCAGTTGACGCTGCTGGAACGCTACGCGCAGACCCGCGCGCTGAGCGATCATCTCGCGGCACCCTTGAGCGCCGAAGACGCGATGGTGCAGAGCATGCCGGATGCGAGCCCGAGCAAATGGCATCTGGCGCACACCACCTGGTTCTTCGAACGCTTCGTGCTGCAGGCCGATCCGGCGTACCGCGTGTTCGACCCGGCCTGGGATTTTCTGTTCAACAGCTACTATCAGAGCGTGGGGCCGATGCATGCGCGGGCGCGCCGCGGCGTGTTGTCGCGCCCTTCGTTGCAGCAGGTGCGCGACTACCGTGCTGCGGTCGATATGCAGATGCAGCAGCGCTTGCGCGACGGCCTGCTGGATGCGCAGGCTTGCACCATCGTGCAGCTCGGTATCCAGCACGAGCAGCAACACCAGGAGTTGCTGCTGACCGATATCAAGCATGCGCTGTGGAGCAACCCATTGCAGCCGGCCTACCGTGACCGGCCCACGCCGCCTGCGGCCGTCGCCAGCCCGCTGCGCTGGCATGCGCGCGATGAGCAGATCGTCCAGATCGGCGCCGCCGCCTGGCCACAGGCCGACAGCTTCGCCTACGACAACGAATCGCCACGCCATCGCGTGCTGGTCGGTGCGCATGCGCTGGCCAGCCGTGTGGTCACCAACGCCGAGTTCCAGCAATTCATCGATGCCGGCGGCTACCGCAGTGCTGGTGCCTGGCTCAGCGATGGCTGGGCAATGGTGCGGGCACAAGGCTGGCAACAGCCGCTGTACTGGGATGAAGAGGGCCGCGAGTTCACGCTGGACGGTTGGCACACGCGCGATCCACATGCGCCGGTCTGCCACCTGAGCCTGTTCGAAGCCGATGCGTTCGCACGCTGGGCTGGCGCGCGCCTTCCCACCGAAGCCGAGTGGGAGCAGGCTGCGACCGGCGTGCCGGTACAGGGCAATTTCGTCGACACCGATGCGTTGCATCCGCGAGGCGCCGAAGCAGTGGACACCGGTATGCAGCAGCTGTTCGGCGATGTCTGGGAGTGGACCGGCAGCGCGTACCTGCCGTATCCAGGCTTTATGCCGTGGCCCGGATCGCTGGGCGAATACAACGGTAAATTCATGAATGCACAATGGGTCTTGCGTGGTGGCAGCTGTGCCAGCCCGGCCAGCCATCTGCGTGCCAGTTACCGCAACTTTTTCCCCTCCGATGCGCGTTGGCAATTTGCCGGCGTGCGCCTTGCCAAGGATCTGCCTTGAACGTCGCCGCCCATGCCATGCAACGCGCGCACGCCGCGCTGACCGACCTGCGCCCGCAGCCGGATGACATCACCGCCGATGCACTGGCGGGGTTGTCGCAAACGCCCAAGACGCTGCCGTCGAAATATTTCTACGATGCGCGCGGCTCGCAACTTTTCGAAGCCATTACGCAGCAGCCGGAGTACTACCTCACCAGTACCGAACTGAGTTTGCTGGAAGCCAGCATGGGCTCGATCGCACAGGCGATCGGCGCTGGCGTACACGTGGTCGAATACGGCAGCGGCAGCGGGCGCAAGACCGAATTGCTGCTGCAGGGCCTGCGCGATGTGGTGGCCTACACGCCGCTGGAAATCTCGCGTACTGCGTTGCTGGAAAGCACCGCGCGGCTGTCTCAGCAATTCCCGCAGGTCCAGATGCTGCCGGTGTGCACCGACTTCACCAAGCCGCTGCGCCTGCCCGATGCGCAGCGCCCGGCGCGACGGCACGTGGTGTTCTTTCCCGGCTCGACGCTCGGCAATTTCGCCGATGCGGCCGCGATCGAACTGCTGGATGCGATGCGCCAGACCATGGGCAGCGACGGTTGCGCCCTGATCGGTCTCGATCTGGACAAGGACGCCGGACTGATCGAAGCGGCCTACAACGACGCAGCCGGCGTTACCGCCGAGTTCACTCTGAACCTGTTGGCGCGGCTCAATCGCGAGATCGGGAGCGATTTCGATCTGGACGGCTTTCGTCACCACGCGGTGTATGTCCGTGAGCGCGGCCGCATCGAAACCTTCCTGATCAGCCAGCGCGCGCAGCGCGTGCGGGTCGGCGGCAAGGACGTCGCGTTTGCCGAAGGCGAAGCGATGCAGGTCGAATACAGCTGCAAGTACACCGACGCGCGCTTTGCCGAACTGGCTGCCGCAGCCGGGCTCAAGGTCACCCACGGCTGGAACGATGCCAAGGATTGGTTCGGCCTGCGCCTGCTGCGCCCACTGTGATCGCGCGGGGCAGGCGTGCAATCGCCCGATGATGCGCAGGTTGCCGCGTTGATCCGGCGCTTGCTTGCGCAACGTCGGCCCGGGCAATCGATTTGTCCCTCGGAAGTGGCGCGCGCGTTGAGCGATGACGCGGCGGTGTGGCGCAACCTGATGCCCCAGGTGCGTGCGGTGGCCGCAGCTGCTGCAGGCAGAGGCCTGGTACGGATCACCCAGCAGGGTCGAACTGTGGACCCTGCCACTGCACGCGGACCGATTCGCCTGATGCGTGGTTCGCATTTCGACTGACGTCGCATTGATTGGATACGCCAGCTGCCGCATGTAACTGGATTAAACCGAATGTCGTCGAGCGACTACATCGAAAAGATGTCATCGTTCGGCGACGTCAAGCCGCCTGCACCACATGCAACGCCTTGGGATTGCGCCACTGCGACAGCAGCACAGCTTCGCGCGCCTTGGCTTCCTGCAGATGCGCATGCTTGACGTGGCCATAGCCGCGAATGTGCTCCGGAATGCTGGCGATCTGCGCGGCCAACCCCACGTTATCGGCGTCCAGCCGTTCCAGCAGCATGTCCACGGTTGCGCTGTAGTCGGCAATCAGCTGACGCTCGCCACGCCGTTCTTGGCTGTAGCCAAAGACGTCGAGCTTGCCGCCTCGCAGGAACTTCAACCGCGCCAGCAGCTTGAAGGCGGTGAACATCCACGGCCCGTACTCGCGTTTGATCAGGTTGCCGTGCGCGTCTTTCTTTGCCAGCAATGGCGGCGCCAGATGGAAGCGCAGCGTGTAGTCGCCTTCGAACTGTTGTTGCAACCGGCGCTGGAAATCGCCACGCGTATACAGCCGCGCCACCTCGTATTCGTCCTTGTAGGCCATCAACTTGAAGGCGTAACGGGCCACCGCCTCGGTCAACGCGTTGCTGCCGGGGGCGCGCTGCAGCTCGTGTGCGCGTACGCGCTCGACCAGGCTGCGATAACGTTGCGCGTAGGCGGTATCCTGGTAGTCGGCCAGGAATGCGACGCGACGCGCGATGGCCTCGTCCAGCGAGTGCGCCAACTGCTCGTCGTCCAGCGGCGCGGCCGGCGCAGCGACCTCGCCATGCAGCGTGCTGCCATCGGTCTGTGCCAGCGCACGCGGTGCGCTCTGGCCGCTGAGATCGTGCTCTTCCCAGCTGCCTGGTCCGCGTGCATGCGGTGTATCGCCATGCAGATGTGCAGGCGCGTCGGCACCGGCCAGACCCGCAGCGCGTTGCACCGCCGGCAGATCGATCGCCGCCAGGCGCCCCCAGGCGAACGCCTGCTGATTCATCGCAACGGCTGCACCATTGAGTTCGATCGCGCGCATCAGCGCCGCATGCGACAACGGTACCAACCCGTGCTGCCATGCGTAGCCGAGCACGAACAGATTGCTGGCGATGGCGTCGCCCAGCAATGCCGTTGCCAGCTGCGTGGCATCCAGCAATAACGGCTCCTGGCCACCGAGCGCGGTGCGCACACCGGCAATGATCTCGGCAGCGGGAAACTGCAGGTCCGGTTGCGTGGTGAACGTGCCCGGCATTGCTTCATAGGTGTTGAGTACCACCTGCGTACGCCCGTCGCGCACCTTGGACAACGCCCAGTAATCGTTGACCACCACCATGTCGCAGCCCAGTACCAGGTCTGCTTCGCCTGCCGCGATGCGCACGGCATGGATGACGGCGGGCTGGCGTGCGATGCGGATATGCGTGGTCACCGCGCCGCCCTTTTGCGCCAGGCCGGTCTGGTCCAGCACCGTGGCGCCCTTGCCTTCCAGATGCCCGGCCATGCCGAGCAGCGCGCCGATGGTCACCACACCGGTGCCGCCGACGCCGGTAATCAGGATATTCCAGGGCCGTTCCAGCGCGGTGCGCTTGGCCGGCTCGGGAAGCGCGTCCAGCAGCGCGCTGGCGTCGCGCCGCTTGCCCTTGCGCGGCGCACCGCCATGCACGGTGACAAAGCTCGGGCAGAAGCCGGAGACGCAGGAATAATCCTTGTTGCAGTTGGACTGGTCGATCTGGCGCTTGCGCCCGAATTCGGTTTCCTTCGGCAAGACCGACACGCAAAAACTTTTCTCGCCACAATCGCCGCAGCCTTCGCACACCAGCGAATTGATCATCACCCGCTTGGGCGGATCGATCAGTTTGCCGCGCTTGCGACGGCGACGCTTTTCGGTCGCGCAGGTCTGGTCGAAGATCAGGATCGATACGCCTTTGACGGTACGCAGATGCTGCTGCACTGCCTCCAGCTCGCCACGATCGTGAAACGCGACTTCGGCGGGGAACAGCTCGCGTCGCCGCGTCCACTTGCCGATGTCGTCGCTGACCACTGCAATCTCATGAATGCCTTCGGCGCGCAGCTGGTGGGCGATGTCCGGCACGGTGAGCGTGCCGTCCACCGGCTGCCCGCCGGTCATCGCCACCGCATCGTTGTAGAGAATCTTGTAGGTGATGTTGACGCCGGTGGCGACCGACTGCCGGATCGCCAGCGAGCCGCTATGGAAATACGTGCCATCGCCCAGGTTCTGGAACACGTGCGGGGTGTCGGTAAACGGTGCCTGCCCCGACCACGTCACCCCTTCGCCGCCCATGTGGGTGAAGGTGTCGGTGGCGCGGTTCATCCAGGTCACCATGTAGTGGCACCCGATGCCGCCCAGCGCGCGCGAGCCTTCCGGCACGGCGGTGGAGGTGTTGTGCGGGCAGCCGGAGCAGTAATGCGGCACGCGCGGGAATTGCGCACGCGGCAAGGCCATTTCCGCTTCCTTGGCATCCATCCAGCGCAGGCGCTGCTGGATCGAATCGGTATTGATCGTGCTCGATTGCAGCAGGCGCAGGATGCGCCTGCCGATCACCGCCGCGATGGTGGCCGGCGTCAGTTCGCCGGTGGATGGCAGGATCCACGCGCCCTGCTCATCGTACTTGCCGACGATGCTCGGCCGCGCACCGGCACTGGCCGGCCAGTTGTAGAACAGCTCCTTCATCTGGCGCTCGATGAAGGCTTTTTTCTCTTCCACCACCACGATGTCTTCCAGACCCTGCGCAAACGCGCTGATGCCCACCGGTTCCAGCGGCCAGGTCATGCCGACCTTGTAGACCCGGATGCCGATCTGCGCGCAGGCCTGCGCGTCCAGGCCCAGATATTCCAGCGCCTGCAACACATCCAGGTAGCTCTTGCCGGTGGTGACGATGCCCAAGCGTGCGTGCGGTGAATCCAGCACCACCTTGTCGATGTGGTTTGCGCGCGCAAAGGCCTGCGCGGCGGCAATCGCATAGCGATGCAGGCGCATCTCCTGATCCACCGGAGGGTCCGGCCAGCGGATGCTCAAACCGCCCGCCGGCAGCGCGAAATCCTCCGGCAGCACGATGGTGCGGGCGAACGGGTCCACGTTCACCGAGGCGGACGATTCCACCGTTTCGGCAATCGTCTTGAAGCCGATCCAGCGCCCGGTGTACCGGCTCATCGCCCAGCCCAGCAGGCCCATGTCCAGGATGTCCTGTACTCCGGCCGGGTTGAGGATAGGCATCATCGCGCTGACGAATTCGTCTTCGGACCCGTGCGGCAGGGTCGAACTGCGGCAGGCATGGTCGTCGGCGGCCAGCGCCAGCACGCCGCCAAACGGCGAGGTGCCGGCGGCGTTGCCGTGCTTGAACACGTCGCCGCTGCGGTCCACGCCCGGCCCTTTGCCGTACCACATGCCGTAGACGCCCTGCACTTTCGCGCCGGGGAACAGGTTGGTCTGCTGGGTGCCCCACACCATGGTGGCGGCAAGGTCCTCGTTCAGGCCCGGAGTGAAGGTGACCTTGGCCGCGTCCAGATGTTTGCGCGCCCGCCACAGTTCCAGGTCCAGACCGCCTAGCGGACTGCCGCGGTAGCCGCTGATGAAGCCGGCGGTCTCCAGCCCGGCGGCGTCATCGCGCAGGCGCTGCAGCAGCGGCAGCCGCACCAGCGCCTGCACACCGGACAGGTAGATGCGCCCATCGGTGCGCGTGTACTTGTGGTCCAGCGTGTAGTCCGTATCCACCCCGCCGAGCTCCGGCGTGTTGGCAGAGTCGGGGGAAGAAAGCGCAGCAGTACTGGTCATGGCGTGCCCGAAAAGGGTGGCTGGGCCCCGGTGCATGTCATCTGAAACTATTTGACGCACCCGACGGATTCCAAAACGGCGGTGCAAAGTGTAACAGTCAGCTTTCACGCACCTGTCCCTGTGCGGATGCGCAGCCGACGCGCTGCGGGTAGGATGGGGATGGGAAGGGGTCGTTTGCTGTCAGGGGAAAACACAGTGAAAAGGAAATACGCGTGGGCCGCTCTGGCCCTGCTCGGAGGGGTGTGGTCGTTGACGCAGGCGCAGAGCTTGCCCAAGCCCAAGGAGTTCTATTTCGACGAAGACCGCGGTACCACCAAGGCCGTGGTGGCCGTACAAGGCCAGGGCGATGCAGTCGTCGACCGGCTGGCGGCGATGGTGCAGCGTGACGCGCGCGCGGCCGATCCACGCGCGCAGTTGGCGGCGCTGGCCTACGCCGGTGGGCGCGCCCAGCTGGGCGATGAGTTGTATCAGGGCGCGCTGGCGCTGGTCTCCAACGGCAGCCAGCAGTACCGGGCCATCACCTGGAACTATGGGTGGGACCTGCTGCGTGCCGACCAGCCCGACAAGGCGCTGCAGCAATGGGCCACCCTGGCCAATGGCCGTCCGGCCACGCCGGAATGGCTGCCAACCACGGCTGCACTGGCGCTCTGGCGCGCCGGGCGCAAGCAGGAGGCAGTCGAGTGGTATGCAGCAGCCGTGCGCACCTGGCCGGACCGTTGGAGCAGCCCCGCCAACTACGCCAGCCTGTTGCCGGAATGGCGCGAAGCAGAGCGCGCCAGCCTGGCCGAGGTCTTTGCGGCCTGGCAGGCCAACCCGCCAGCGTTTCCGTAAGTGCCTCGCCGCGCTGCGGGGAGTTCCTGCGGCGCGGATGGTGCAGCGGGCTGATGCTGTGCTAGGCATTTTTTGCCGATCAACCTGGTCTCTATCTGGTGCGTCGGCGTGCCGCTTACTTGAAACAAGACGCATAGCGCCGATTCCGCCATCTCGGTGAAATCCGACCGGATCTGTGCGCCTGAGTGGAGCGATGGCTGGGCGCTTTGCTTTCCGACCTTGCGAGGTCGATGCGGGAGAAGCAAAGCGCTGGTCTGCGGCCTGGCAGCAGGGTCTTGCCCGCCCACCAATCGCAGTGCACACGCCGCAAGGACGTCCTTGCCGGCTCTTGCGCGCATCCGTGTCGCCCAAGAGCCGCGACGGTGGGCGGGCAAGGACCAGTTGAGATGGTCGATGCGCAGAGCTTAAAAATACGGCCAGTCCACTGGCTGGTGCGGCGTCCTTAGCTCTTCAATGAAGTCACCAACGAACTGTCCAGTGCGGTGTCCCGCAATCGGCGAGGGCGCCGCGTTTTCGATACGCTGGCTTCAGCTTTGGGAAACAGTGCGGTAGTTGGAGCTCCGCGGTGACCGGAGCTTGGCGGCGTGCACCGTGCACCCCAGCCAGGCTAACGCATCCAACGATGCGCGCACCGCGCGCTATGCGATCCTGTGCATCGCTTTCCAACGGACACGATCGCATATGGCGGTGGATGCATTTGCCTTGATTCTGGCCATGTTGGGGCTGGGCCTGCTGTTCGCCCGCCTGCGGGTGTTGCCGGACAACAGCGCCGATGTGCTCAACCGCATCGTGCTGTACATCTGCCTGCCGGCGTCGGTGCTGACCTATGTCCCGCGCCTGCATCTGGACGCTTCGCTCGGTGGGGTGATCGCCACGCCATGGCTGCTGACCGCCATCATCGTGCCGCTGCTGTGGGGCTGCAGCCGCCTGTTGCGCTTGGGCCGCGCCGAATACGCCGCGCTGCTGATGTGTGTGGTGTTTACCAATTCCAGCTTTATCGGCTTTCCGATGGTGCGCGCGCTGATCGGCGATCACGCGCTGCCGTATGCGGTGGTCTACGACCAGTTCGGCACCTTCGTGTTGCTGTCCACGTTCGGGCTGTATGTGCTGGCCCGGTACAGCGGCGATACCCCGCCGACCGCACGGCTGATCGTGATGCGCGTGCTGCAGTTCCCGCCATTGTGGGCGCTGCTGTTCGCCTTGACCCTGATGCCCGAGCAGCAGCCGGTCTGGATTGGCTCGGGCCTGAAGAACCTGGCCGATGCGATGTTGCCGCTGGTGATGCTGTCGGTGGGCTTTTCGCTGCAGCTGCGCCTGCCTGCCGACGAACTCAGGCCCTTGGCCGTCGGCCTGGTGTTCAAGCTGCTGCTGATGCCGGTCCTGGCCTTGCCGTTGTCCTGGGTGCTGGGCCTGCATGGGCAGATGCTGCAGACCAATGTGCTCGAATCGGCCATGCCCACCATGATCACCGCCGCCGCGCTGGCCATCTCGCACCGGCTGGCGCCACGCCTGGCTGCGGCGATGGTCGGCTACAGCATCCTGCTGTCGCTACTGACGCTGCCTGCGTGGGCCTGGCTGCTGGCGCAGCTGGTGGCGTAAGGCCGTAACGCTCCCAACAGCCAGAACGCGGTGGTGCCGTACGCACGTGCTTGTTCGAGCTGCGGTAAACCAGGACCTGCAACATCGGTGCCATGCTGCATTGCGACGCCGCGGCCGAGCGATGCGCGCGGAAGATCCTTGCGCCGTGCCAGGCTCCCATCGTTTCGTTGCCACGCACCGCTGCGGCGCAGGGCCTCGCGCTCATCGGCTGAAGGTCTGCGCTGTCGTTGCCTGCCCCCGCAGCAGTGCGTTTAACGCGTTTCGACTACTTCCTCACCTTGCCGCGGTGTACGCTGCCGGCTTGCTCCCGGAAGCGAGGCGTGCATGAAGACAGTCCTGGTGGCCGCCTCCAAAGGCGGCGTCGGCAAGACCACGATCGCCACCAATCTGGCCGCACATGCGGCGTTGCAAGGCCAGCGCACCGTGCTGGCAGATGCCGATCCGCAAGGCTCGTCCACCCGCTGGGCAGAGCGCCGCGCCAGCCTGGAAAGTGCCGTCTTGCCGATCGATGCCACCAAGCGCCGCAGCTGGCAGAGTGCGGTGCCGGACGGCACCGATACCCTGATCGTCGATGCGCCGGCCGGCGCCATGGCCGAGGACCTGAGCGGATTTCTCGACCACGTCGATGCCATCGTGGTACCGGTGCTGTCCTCGGCGCTGGATATCGAAGCGGTGGTCGGCTTTCTCAACACGCTGGCCAAGGTGCCGCGCGTGCATCAGCGCAAACTGCCGGTGGGCCTGGTGCTCAATCGTGCCCGCCCCTGGACCCAGACTTCGCAACAGGCCGCCGACATGATCGGCAGCTGGCCGTATCCGCTGGTGACCCAACTGCGCGACACCCAGGCCTATGTGGTGATGGCCGGGCTGGGACGTAGCTTGTTCGACTACCGCTCGGCGCAGGTGCGCGACCATCAACAGGACTGGGAGCCGCTGTTCAAGTGGCTCAGGAAGTCCTAGAACCGGAAAGTTCCTATGCGCGAATTGATCTTGTTGCGACACGCCCACGCCGAACCGGCCGATACCGGCCAAGCCGATTTCGATCGCCCGCTGTCGCCGCACGGCATCGCCGAGGCCGAAGCGGCCGGGCGTTGGTTGCGCGAGCAGCGGCTGGTGCCCGACCGGGTGCTGTGCTCACCGGCCCGCCGCGCCCGCGAAACCCTGGAGGCGGTGCTCGAGCTCACCGGCTACATCGAACAACGGCTGGACGAACGTATCTATGAGGCCACGCCCGGCACCCTGGCCAGCCTGGTGGACGAACATCGCGAGGCCGAGCGCCTGCTGCTGGTGGGCCACAACCCTGGCCTGGAACGGCTGGCCGCGCTGATGCACAGCGGCCAGACCGGCGATTACCGCGGCATGCCCACCGCCTCGATCGCGTTGCTGGCCTTGCCGCTGGACGCCACCACCGAGCCGGGCATCGCCCGCCTGACCGCCTTCTGGTGGCCTTGATCCGTGTCATCGTCGCTGCGCTGGTACGCCTGGCTGGCGCTCTGGGTCGTATTTCCCTGCATGGCGCAGCAGAAGGTGCAGTCCATCGACCCGGCGCAATCGCGCTTCGGGTTCGAGATCAAGACCCGCTTCGGGACGAAGATCGAGGGGTTTTTCCCGCGTTTTCGCGGTGACGTAGTGACGTTGGCCGATGGGCGTCAGCAGGTGCGTTTCCGGCTGGACGCCACTCAGGTGGAGATCCCCGGCAAGGACCGGTACACCAGCTGGATGCGCGGCGAGGATTTTTTCGACGTTGCGCAGTACCCGGTCGTCGAATTCGAGTCGCTGCCGTATGTCGACGCAGTCGTGAAGCAGGGTGGCGACATCGTCGGCAACCTGACCATCCGCGGAATCACGCATCTGGAAACGCTGCATGTGGTGCCGGCTGAATGCACGCGGCCGGGCTATGATTGCGACGTGATCAGTCGAGGGACGGTCCTGCGTGGACGTTACGGAATGAATGCGTGGCAGATGGCCCTGGGCGACAGGGTGACGTTCATTCTGCGTGGGCGCCTGCAGGAGGCACGGCGCCCGTGACGTATCTGTTGAGGGTTTGCGTGCTGGCAACGTTGTTGCTCGGCACCGGATGCGCCAGTCTGTCACAAACCGAACGCAACCGTGCCGCAGGTGTCGCCGCTGCGGCACGCAGCACGGCGGTCAATTGCACCCAGGCCAATCGCTGCGCGCAACCCTCGCCATTGCGCGCGCTGGGCGGCGAGGCGATCACCGCCTCCACACCAGTGGCGCCGCGGCATTACGCCACCATCGTCGACCATGGCGAAGAATCGCTGGTGGCCCGGCTCAACCTGATCCGCAGCGCCACCCGCAGCATCGATCTGCAGACCTACATTTTCGATAAGGACGACAGCGCGCGCATGGTGCTGGACGCACTGGTGGACGCCGCCCAGCGTGGGGTCAAGGTGCGCATCCTGATCGATCAATTGTCGGCGATCGCCGATCTGCAGATTCTCGGTGCGCTCGCCAGCAGCCATGAAAACCTGCAGCTGCGCATCTACAACCCCACCTTCGGCAAGGTCAAACTCAATTACTTCGATTATGCCGGCAGCGTGCTGTGTTGCTTCCGCCGCTTCAACCAGCGCATGCACAACAAGCTGCTGGTGGTGGACGACGTGCTGGGCGTGGTCGGTGGGCGCAATTACCAGGACGACTATTACGACTGGGACAGCGAGTACAACTTCCGCGACCGCGACGTGATTCTGGCCGGGCCGGAAGTGCGCGCCATGGCCGCCAATTTCGATGCGTTCTGGCGTGCCCGGCGCAGCGTACCGGCCGAGCGTCTGAACGATGTCGGGCGCCTGCTGCTGGAGCAGGGCGTGCCGACGATGCCGCCGGCCGAATTCCGCCGGCCCGACCGGGTGGCGCGGGTAGACCGCGAAGCGCGCGACCCGCAATTCGTGCGCGACGCCTTCGTGACCCCGGCCATGCCGGTGCAGCGTGTGCTGTACGTGGCCGATCTGCCGCAAAAACACCGCCGGGAACATGCGGCCAAGGCAGTGTCCACGGCGCCGGAACTGGATGGCCTGATTGCCGGCGCGCAGCAGGAAGTGCTGCTGCAGACCCCCTACTTGGTGTTGTCCGACCAGGCGCAGGCGATCTTCCGCACGTTGCGCAAACACCCGCAGCCGCCGCGCATCGTGGTGTCGACCAATAGCCTGGCCGCCACCGACAACCCCATCGTGTATGCGCTGTCGTACAAGTTCAAACGCCGCAACCTGCGCGAGCTGGGCTTCAATGTGTACGAGTTCAAGCCGTTTCCGCTCGATGCCCCGGTGGATTACGCCAACCTGGTGCCGGACCCGCTCAACCCCGCCTCCGACGTCAATCAGGACAGCCGCAACAATCGCCTGATCGGCGGCAGCGCAGCGGGCAATGCGATGCGCGGCAGCAGCGGCCCGGAGGGCAGCGCCAGCGCGAGCGCCGGCAACGTGCTGCGCGGCAGTGGTGGCGGCCGTGCGCCGGGTGGGAGCGAGGTCGATCGGCGCGTGCTGCGGACCGAAACGCGGCCCTCGTTCCTGGGCACGCGCGCGGTCAACAAGCCGCTGCCGGTGACCCGCGCCGGTGCGCGCATGGGCTTGCATGCCAAGTCGTTGGTGGTGGATCGCCGCATCGGCGTGATCGGTACGCACAACTTCGACCCGCGCAGCGAGAACTACAACACCGAAGCGGCCGTGGTGATCGACGATGCGCGCTTTGCGCAGGCGCTGGCTGCCAGCATCGAACGCGACATCGCTCCGGAAAATGCGTGGACGGTGGCGCCGCGCGAAAAGCCGCCGGTGCTGAGCGGGTTGAACTACAGCGTGGGCAAGGTCTCCGAAGCCTTGCCGGTGCTGGATTTCTGGCCATGGCGCTACGCCACCAACTACCAGTTCCAGCCCGGCCCGGATTGTCCGTTTCCGCTCAAGCGGCAGGACCCGCAGTTCCGCCAGTGCTATGTGGCGGTGGGCGATTTCCCGGAGGTCAATGTCGGCCCGAAGTGGCTGCTGGTGCGCATGCTGACCGCTTTCGGCGCCGGGCTGGTACCGATTCTCTGATCGGCTGGCGTGCCAGGCAGGTCGCAGCAGCGAGTGCCTGAGCGTGCAGCACGTTGTGGTTGGATGGACGCAGTTTGGCTGCGGATCGGCTCCTGGACACCGGAAATCGCCGAAGCAGCTGCAGTTGCCACCGGCAAGTGTCGCGCAACGCATCGGCGCCGCCAACGAATGCTGTCAGGCGCCGGCACCACTCCCCAGTTGCATCGCACCCCAGGCGCCTGGATGCTCTTGCTCTTGCGCTTCCCATTCTCCACTCCCAGCCCATGACCTTCCGCGAACCCGTCGATCTAGCCGCCCTCAATGCCGCCAGCCGCGATACCTTGATCGAGCATCTGGGCATCGTCTTCACCGAGGCCGGTGACGATTGGCTGCGCGCCACCATGCCGGTGGATGCGCGTACCAGGCAGCCCTATGGCCTGCTGCACGGTGGCGCCTCGGTGGTGCTGGCCGAAACGGTGGGCAGCAGCGCCGGCAACCTGTGCGTGGATATGGCGACCCAGATCTGCGTGGGCCTGGAGATCAATGCCAATCACCTGCGCGCTGCCACCCAGGGGCTGGTGACCGGCACTGCGCGGGCAGTACATGTGGGGCGTAGCACGCATGTCTGGGACATCACCATCGAAAACCCGGCCGGCAAACGCGTCTGTGTGTCGCGATTGACCCTGGCAGTGGTCCCACGCAGCAATGGCTGAGCTCGTCCGGCAGCGGCATGCATGGAACAGCGTCATCCGCTGCCGGCACTGCGCGGCGGCCACGCTGCTGTCACAATGGTTGCGCCTCCTTCCCCCGTTACCGGTTCCGTTCGTCGAATGAGCGAGTCATCCCTGGACGCCACGCGCGACGCTGGCGGCGCGTTGCGTTGGTTCCGGTATCTCTACCGGGTGCCACTGTTATTGCTGCATCTGTGTCTCGGCCTGCCGGTCACCATGCTGTGCGTGGTGGTACCGGCGCTGGCGCGGATCCGCATCGGGCACGACGACACCCTGGAGGAGCGGATGATCCGCTGGTGGCAGGGCACCCTCATGCGCGTGTTCGGCTTCCGGCTACGCCGTTTCGGGACGCCGCTACCGGGCGCGACCCTGTTCGTGGCCAACCACGTCAGCTGGGTGGATATCTCCATCCTGCACAGCCAGCGGGTGATGGGGTTCGTGGCCAAGCGCGAAATTGCCGGCTGGCCGCTGGTGGGCTGGCTGGCGACCAAGGGCCAGACCATCTTCCACCAGCGCGGCAATACCGAATCGCTGGGCGGGGTGCTGCAGGAAATGCTGCTGCGCCTGCAAAGCGGCAAGCCGGTGGGGGTCTTCCCGGAAGGACGTACCCGTGGCGGTACCGAAGTGGGCCCGTTCCATGCGCGCATCTTCCAGGCAGCGGTGGAAGCCGGCGTGCCGGTACAGCCGGTGGCGCTGCGGTACGGGTTGCGCGGCAACGCGCAGGCGGTGGTGGCCTTCGGTGAGCGCGAGAGTTTCTTCGCCAATATCGTGCGCCTGCTGGGCGAGCCGTCGCGGTTGGCCGAAGTGCATTTTCTCGAGCCGATTCGCGCGCTGGACATCGAAGGCCGTCGTCGCATGGCCGAGACCTCGCGCCAACGGATCGTCGCAGCGATGGAGTCCTAGCCGACGATGCGCGCGCGCCTCTCCCCTGCGGCCAGCCGCAACGCCGGTGCGATACGCGCATGAACGCCTCCGACTACTTGCCGCCGCGCTGGCTGCGCAATCCGCACGTGCAATCGGTGCTGGGCAGCAGCGCCCTGCGGCGCATCCGCAGCCGTCAGTTGCTGGCCGCCAGCGGCGCGGTCACCAGCGAACATATCCTCGATGGCGGCGACGGTGTGCGCCTGCAGGGCTGGATGAGCGTCCCGCCCGGCGATGCGCCGCCACGCGGCACCGTGCTGTTGCTGCATGGCTGGGAGGGCAGCGCCGATTCCAATTACATGCGCCTGACCGCCGCGCGCCTGCTCGGTCTGGGCTACCAGGTGTTCCGGCTGAACTTCCGCGACCACGGCGGTACCCACCATCTCAATGTGGACCTGTTCCACTCCGACCGCATCGAAGAAGTGGTCAATGCCGCAGGCGATCTGTGGCGGCGTTTTCCTGCGCCGCAATTGCTGGCTGCAGGGTATTCGCTGGGCGGCAATTTCGCGCTGCGGCTGGCGCTGCGTGCGCCCGCCGCCGGCCTGCCGCTGGCGCGCGTGGCGGCGGTGTGCCCGCTGCTGGACCCGGCCGCCACCATGACCCGGCTGGAAAAGGGCCCGCAGTTCTACGATTGGTACTTCCGCCGTAAATGGCGCGAATCGCTGCTGCGCAAGCGCAAGCTGTTCCCCGAGCAGCACGGGTACGACGACGCCACCCTGGCGCTGGACATGCGCGGGCTGATGGCCTGGCTGGCGGTGAAACACACCGGGCATGGCTCGCTGGAAGCATACTTCGACAGCTATTCGATTGCCGGCCAACGCCTGGCCGACCTGCAGGTGCCGGTCGACATCCTGATGGCCGAAGACGACCCGGTGATTCCGTTCGAAGATTTCGCCGCCTGGCAGTTGCCGGCGCATGCGCAGCTGGAAATCGCGCGCTGGGGCGGGCATTGCGGCTTTCTGGAAAACGCCCGCGGCGATGGCTTTGCCGAACGCTGGGTGGCCGAGCGGCTGACCACGGCGCGCGAATGACGCTGAGGCGACATCCGTCCATGGATGCAGTGATCGCCGTTTTGCCAGTGGGCGTCGGTTGCGTGATGGTCTACTTCAGCGCGATCAGCCTCTACACCTATCTGCAGACCGGGGAGATCCTGTTCCGCTCACGCGCAGGATCGGTTTCCGTGGGCGCCCATGCTGCGCTGTGGCATCTGGCCCAGTTGGTGTTTGGGGCGCTGTGCGTGGCCTATGGCGCGAGCGTGCTGCGTCGGAAGTTGGCACGCGTTTCAACCTCTGGCCGGGGGCGAACGAGCGATGTGGGTTCGCACCGCCGATAACGCCCAGCTTGCACACGGCGCCGGCACAGCGCCAGACGGCAGCGTCCGTTGCACATGCAAGCGCCCCAGCGCGCATCGTTACAATAGCGGTTTGTCCAGGACCCGCCGCCGCCATGCAAGACGCCATTCTTCAAGCCCTGCGCCGCAATGCGGCCGACGATGCGGTGGCGCTGGCCCGCGAGTGGGTCACCAACGCGCCCGACCACGCCGCCGCCCACCGCTGGCTGGCGCTTGCGCTGCAGCAGCAAGGGCAGCCGGCGCTGGCGCTGGACAGCATCGATACCGCGCTGACGCTGGCGCCCGAAGATGCCGACCTGCATCTGCTGCGCGCCGGCGCATTGCTGGCCACGCGCGATCTGTCCGCCGCCGATGCCGCGCTGTCGCGCAGTACCGCGCTGGATCCCAATCAGTTCAATGCCTACGTCATGCAGGCGCATCTGGCGGTGGCACGCGGCGATCTGGACGAGGCCGAGCGGCTGAGCCGCACTGCCGCGCGCCTGGCGCCAGAACATCCGCAATTGCTGGCGGTCGATGGCGTGGTGGAAATGCGCCGCGGCCAGGACGACCGCGCGCTGTCGCTGCTCACCCGCGCCGCCGAGCAGCTGCCGGACGATGCCCGCGTGCTGTTTTCGCTGGGCTTTGCGTATCTGCAGAAAGAGCATTTTGCGTTCGCCGAGCGTGCCTTCGAGCGCGTGATCGAGCTCAATCCCCCCGGCACCGCGCTGCGCGCCTTCATTGCCCAACTGGCGCAGCGCCAGGGCCGCCTGGACGACGCAGTGGCGGCGATGCAGGGCGTGCTCGACCAGCCCGGCGGCGATCTGCCGGCCATGCGCCGGCTCGCCGGCGAAATGGAGCTGCAGGCCGGTCGCCCCGATCAGGCCGCCGCGCACCTGCGCCTGGCACTGGCGCACTGGCCGGCCGACCGCCGCACGCTGCACGCGCTGCTCACCGCCTGGGAGCGGCTGGGCGCGGTGGACGATGCGCGCGACACCCTGGATGCGGCACTGGCCACCTCGGCCACTGCGCACGACCTGTGGCTGGCCCGCCTGGCGGTCGAGCCGGTCGGTGGGCCGCAGGCGCAGGCAGTGATCGAGCGCTGGCTGCTGGCCATGCCCGAACACCTGCCGGCCCTGGAAGCGCTGATGCGCGTGCACGACATGCAGGGCCAGGCCGACGCAGCGGAGATGGTGGCGCGTCAGATCGTGGCGGTGGAGCCGGGCCGCATCAGCGGCGAGCAGCGCATTGTCGAAGCCTTGCTGCAACGCGACCCACCGGCGGCGATCGCCTGCGTCGAATCGTTGATCGAATCGCTGCCTGCACCGCAGCAGACCGTGCTGCGGCCATGGTTGGGCAATGTGCAGGACCGCGCCGGCCAGCCCGATGCCGCCGTGGGTACCTGGATGCAGTTCCATCGCGAACAGGCCCAGCATCGGCTGCCGTTGCCGCCGCAGGCAGCCAAGCAGCCGACGCAGTGGCCTGCGCTGGGCAGCATTCCCGACAGCGTCACCGCGCGCCCGCTGTTCGTGTGGGGCACGCCCGGCTCGCATGTCGAACGCCTGGTCGCGGTGATGGGCGCGGCCACCCCACTGGTGCGTGGCGACCGCTATGGCACCACGCCGCCATCGGATGCGCTGCAGAGCTACCGCACCCTCGAACAGTTGGCTTCCGGCGAATTGGCACCGACGGCGCTGGTGGAAGGCTGGAAGGCGCAACTGCCGCGCCGCGGCATCGACGACGGCAATGTCATCGACTGGCTGCTGTGGTGGGACAACACTCTGCTGACCGCGCTGCGCCCGCATCTGCCCGAGGGCCGGCTGGCGATCGCGCTGCGCGACCCGCGCGACATGTTGCTGGACTGGCTTTCGGCCGGTGCGTCGGCGCCGCTGGCGCTGCAATCGCCGCAGCAGGCCACCGACTGGTTGTTGATCGCGCTGGAACAGCTGGCCACGCTGCACGAGCGCGACCTGTACCCCCACCGCATCATCCGGCTGGACGGGATCGAAAACGACCCGCAGGGAATTTCGACGGCCCTGGAGCAGGCGTTCGGACTGAGCTTCCCGCTGGTCGAACCGCGCGGCCCGGCGCGGTTGGCCTCCGGCCGCTGGCGCGATTACCGCGACGTGCTCGGCGCGCACTTCGATCTGCTCACCCTGATCGCGGTGCGCTTCGGCTACCCGCAGGACTGAGGCGCCATCAACGCGGTCGTGCCCACGGCAGGTGGGCGTGGCCGCCGCCTCGCGCTGCTGCAGTGCATGCAGGCGCGGTATGAGCGTGGCGGTAAACCCGGCCGAGCGCATCAGAAGGTTCCATGGCCACTTCTTCCGCTGCGGCGCAAAGCCAGGCACCCTGATCCGTATCGCTTCTCTCGGAGACCCGCCATGCGTCTGACCAGCAACAGCATCGAAAACGGCACGCCCATCGCGGTGGAATTTGCCGCCGGCACGCCGGAGGGCTTTGCGCCCAACCGCAATCCGCACCTGGCCTGGCGCGAGGTGCCGGCCGGCACACAGTCGTTTGCGCTGCTGTGCCTGGACCCGGACGTGCCGACCGTGCCCGAGACCGTCGGCCGCGACGACCTGCAGATTCCCGTCGAGCAGCCACGCACCGATTTTGTGCATTGGGCCATGGCCGATATCCCCGCCGATGTGCATGAGATCGCGGCGGGCAGCTGCAGCGACGGCTTCGTGGTCAAGGGCAAGCAGCAGCCCCCCGGCCCGGCCGGTGCCCGGCAGGGGCTGAATTCCTACACCCAGTGGTTCGCCGGCAATGCCGACATGGCCGGCGACTACCGCGGCTACGACGGCCCGTACCCGCCGTTCAACGACCTGCGCGTGCACCGGTATTTCTTCCGCGTGTTCGCGCTGGACGTGGCCAAACTCAGCCTGCCCGACAGCTTCTCCGCCGCCGATGTGCTGTCGGCGATGCAGGGTCATGTGCTGGCCGAAGCGGCGTTGCACGGTACCTACACCTTGAACCCGTCGCTGCGCTGAGCGATCGCGCCGATGGCGGCGGTCGCTCCATCCCCCATGACGCCAGCCACGTTCGGCCGGCGTCGCAGCACAGGCAATCCCCCTTGAACGCATTCCAGATTGGCAATCAAACCGGCCTCGAGAGCCTGGTTGCGGTCGAGATGCCCGAACCAGTTGCAGGGGCTGGTGAGGTCATCGTCGCTCCGCGACTGGTCGGGCTGATCAACCGCGACCTGCAGATCCTGAAGGGCACCTACGGCGGCAAGCTTGCGCCCGCGCGCGTTCCGGTTGCCGAGGGTGTGGGCATCGTGACCTGCGTCGGCGCAGGCGTCAGCCAGGTCGCGCCTGGCGACCGTGTCGTCAGTGGGCACTTTCCCACCTGGCTGGATGGCAGGTTCGATGCCGAGATGTTCGCCCACGACCTGGGCGTGACCCACGACGGCTGGCTGGCCGAAAAGGTGTCGCTGCCTGCCAGTGCCCTGATCAAGGTGCCTGCGTCGCTGGAGGACGAAGATGTCGCTGCGCTGGCATCGGCTGCGGTGACCGCCTGGCACGCGCTGGTGGAAGTGGCCAGGATCAAGGCCGGCGACCTGGTGCTGTGCCTGGGAACCGGTGGCGTCTCGATGGCTGCGCTCCAACTGGCCAAGCTCCACGGTGCCCGCGTCGCCATCACCTCGTCCAGCGACGACAAGCTCGAGCTCGCACGCCGCCTGGGCGCCGACATCACCGTCAACTACCGCACCCACCCCGACTGGGCCGAGGCGGTGATGCAGCTGTCCGGCGGCGGCGCGGACGTCGTCATCGAGACGGGCGGGCAGGACACCTTGGGCCAGTCGATCAAGGTGGCGGCCGCGAATGCGACCATCGTGGTGATCGGCGTGACCCCCGGCGCGGCCTCGCCGATTCCCGACTACGTGGCGTTGATCCGCAAGAACGTGACCATTCGCGGGATCGCCAACGGAAGCCGGGCGATGTTCGTGGACCTGCTGCAGGCGATCGAGCAGCACCGCATCAAAACCCTGCACAGCAAGACGTTCCGGTTCGACCAGGCGCCCCAGGCCTTGGACTATTTCGCCAAGGCGCAACACGTGGGCAAGGTCCTCATCCGGTTCTGATGCGGGTAGCGGCGTCGCAGGGTGCGCGGCCCAATGCTGCAGCCGCGCTAGCTGCCGGCCTCGATCATCTGGTCGAGCACGTACACCGGTTTGGTACCAGGCTCGCTGCCGGCCGGGTAGCGGGTCACGCGTAGCAGGGTGCGTATGCCGTCTTCATGGTCGAAACCCTCGATCGTGCCCTCGTAGGGCTGCCATGATGTTGCGGCCTGTACGGTGGCAGGTGCGTCCGGGTCGTGCTCGCGCACTTGCAGGCAGCGCCGCGCGGGGTCGGAAACGCAGGGCATGGTCTCTGCGGCGACTTCGATCAACAGCGTCTGCCCCGGCCCGCCATAACCGGTGTCCGCAGTGGGCGTGCCGCCGAAGATCAGCACGGTGCCGTCGCTGCGGGTCAGGGTCAGGCGGGGCGCGGCTGCTGCGTTGTCCATGATCACTGCGAAGCGCCCGGACAACAGGTCGCTGGCCGCGCGCTCCTGCGCCATCCGGCGTGCATCGGCGCACATTCGCTTGCTCGAGACCACCCGGCCAATCTGCACGTGCGCCTCGGCCACGCGGTAGGTGGCGCCCAGCGCGTTGCAGGTCTGGCTGACCTGGATGCGCTGATCGCTGAAATCCAGTTGCACTGGCGGCACGCCGTCGACGAACAGGCTGCGCAAGGCCGTGCCATGCGCATCGCTGGCCCGCTGCAGGTGCCAGTGCTGCGCGCGCAGGGCGGCGCGTAACGGGACATTGTCCGTGTCAGAGGGAGCGGCGACCGGCGCCCGCGCAGCAGCGTGGCTGGAGCCGGGCGGCTCCGGCGATGCACCCGACCCGCAGGCCGTCACGCCCGCCGCCAGCAATGCTGGGGCCAAGAACACGGCACGCATGCGCAGCTCCCGGTGATCGATGCGTCAGTGATACCGCCAGCGTGCGCCCGCGGCAATGACCGGCGTCACGACGTGGACGCCCCGGAGCGCCAACCAACGACCGCGCGCACTGCCAGGCGGGCGCGGGCGCTGCCCGGAATCGGCTGCTGTCGCCGGTCAGCTGCAGTGCCCAGCGTGCCGTCCACAATCTCTCGGGGGCGGCGCTTTGCGTTCCTGGCGCCTGGCCCGCATGGCGCAACCATCGCGACCTGCAGGCCAGGTAGGGGCGGTCGGGTGTCAGCCCGCAGCCGCCGGCAGCCACAGCAGCAGGGCGGCGCCCAGCAGCATGCGGTACACCGCAAACACCGTGAAACGGTGCTTTTTGATATAGCCCAGCAGCCACTTCACCACCACAAAGCCGGTGATGGTCGCCGCCACGAAGGCCACGGCCACATCGGTCCAGTTTTCGGTGCCGAAACCGCCTTCCTTGTACATCTCCAGCAGCGCGTAACCGCTGGCCGCGAACATGGTCGGAATGCCCACCATGAACACGAAATCCGCCGCTGCCGAGCGCTTGCTCAGGCCCAGCAGCATCGCGATGAAGATCGTCGAGGCCGAGCGCGACGTACCGGGAAAAACACCGGCCACGACCTGCGCCAGGCCCACTGCGATGGCCACCTTCCAGGTCACCACATCGCGCTCGGGCAGCTTGCCGGCGAAGTGTTCGGCCACCAGCATCCACACCCCGCCGATCAGCAACGCCC
Organism: Xanthomonas sp. D-99; assembly: GCF_017746145.1. Lineage (NCBI taxonomy): Bacteria > Pseudomonadati > Pseudomonadota > Gammaproteobacteria > Lysobacterales > Lysobacteraceae > Xanthomonas > Xanthomonas sp. D-99. The sequence goes on from NZ_JAGHWU010000004.1 coordinate 64,151, forward strand.
AGGCGACCGGTTGGAGCGTTTCGGGCAATTGCCAGCCGGCCTTGCGCACGATCAGCCCGACCACCGCGGTGACCAGGAAGGCCACGCCCACCTTGAGCACGTAGTCGCGGTTGGCGCGCTCGCCCAGGCCGGTGGCCAGGCTCCACAGGCGCTGCCGCAGCGCCAGGCAAATGGCCAGGATCGCGCCGGCCTGGATGACGATATTGAAGAAGTCAGAACGGCGTCCGAGCCATTGTTCGGCGATCAGCAGGTGGCCGGTGCTGGAGATCGGCAGAAATTCGGTGAGGCCTTCGAGAATGCCCAACAGCAGGGCGGAAATCAGATCGGACATCGGACTGGGCAGGGGTGAGGGAGGCGCCAGGATAGTGCATTGCGGCATGCACCACATCGGTGCTCCGCGTTTCCATCTTTGCACCTGAATAGTGCGATACGGCTTTTACGGTCGCGAGCGATGTAAGCAAAATCAAGGGCTTGTGAAGCACCAAGGCTTGGCACGGTCCCTGCTGTAGTACCGCCCACGAGCCACTTAACTCCTGCCTGAGGTTTCTTCCGATGTCCGTGGAAAATGTTGAAAAGCTGATCAAGGACAACAAGGTCGAGTTCGTCGACCTGCGCTTCGTCGATATGCGTGGTGTACAGCAGCACATCACCTTTCCGGTCAATATCATCGAGCCGGCGCTGTTTGAAGAAGGCAAGATGTTCGACGGCAGTTCGATCGCGGGCTGGAAGGGCATCAACGAGTCGGACATGGTGTTGCTGCCGGACGCCGGCACCGCGTATCTGGATCCGTTCTTCGCCGATCCGACCATCGTGCTGACCTGCGACATCCTCGACCCGGCCACCATGCAGAGCTATGAGCGCGATCCGCGCGGCATCGCCAAGCGCGCCGAGGCCTATCTGAAATCCTCCGGCACCGCCGACCAGGCGTTCTTCGGCCCGGAGCCGGAATTCTTCATCTTCGATTCGGTGCGCTTTGCCAACGACATGGGCCACACCTTCTTCCAGGTGGGTTCGGAAGAAGCGGCCTGGAACACCGGCGAAAAGTACGACGGCGGCAACAGCGGTTACCGCCCGGGCGTGAAGGGCGGCTACTTCCCGGTTCCGCCGACCGACAGCCTGCACGACCTGCGTGCGGAAATGATCAAGACGCTGGAACAGGTCGGCATCGAAACCGAAGTGCACCACCACGAAGTGGCCACCGCCGGCCAGTGCGAGATCGGCACCAAGTTCAGCTCGCTGGTGCAGAAGGCCGACGAACTGCTGACGATGAAATACATCATCAAGAACGTCGCCTACCGCAACGGCAAGACTGCCACCTTCATGCCCAAGCCCATCGTGGGCGACAACGGCTCGGGCATGCACGTGCACCAGTCGCTGGCCAAGGGCGGCGTCAACCTGTTCACCGGCGACGGCTACGGCGGCCTGTCGCAGCTGGCGCTGTGGTATATCGGCGGCATCTTCAAGCATGCCCGCGCGATCAACGCCTTCGCCAACTCCGGCACCAACAGCTACAAGCGTCTGGTCCCGGGCTTCGAGGCGCCGGTGATGCTGGCCTATTCGGCGCGTAACCGTTCGGCGTCGTGCCGCATTCCCTGGGTCACCAACCCCAAGGCGCGCCGCATCGAAATGCGCTTCCCCGATCCGTTGCAGTCCGGCTATCTGACCTTCACCGCGCTGATGATGGCCGGCCTGGACGGCATCAAGAACCAGATCGACCCGGGCGCACCGAGCGACAAGGACCTGTACGACCTGCCGCCGGAAGAAGAGAAGCTGATTCCGCAGGTCTGCTCCAGCCTGGACCAGGCCCTGGAAGCGCTGGACAAGGACCGCGAGTTCCTCAAGGCCGGCGGCGTGATGAGCGACGACTTCATCGACGGCTACATCGCGCTGAAGATGCAGGAAGTCACCAAGTTCCGTGCTGCGACCCACCCGCTGGAGTACCAGCTGTACTACGGCAACTGAGTTCCACCGCGGTGATGGCGGAGGCCCCCCTCCCACCTCCGCCATCGCCGCACACTTGTTCGAGCGATCCGTGGCCCCGGCCATGGATCGCAGGGGTAATGAGAGAGCACATCGTTCGCGGCGCGCGGGCCTGACCTCTCCCACGAGGCGGATGCATGACATCTGCCGGGGTCCGCGCAATCGCGAACGATCGGATGCCGGGGTAGGCATCCAGGTGAATGACACCGCCGGGCGGCGCAATGCCGGCCGGTTCTTTCCACCATTCGGGGTATGCGCATGAAATTGATCACCGCCATCATCCGGCCGTTCAAGCTCGACGAGGTCCGCGAGGCCTTGTCTGCAGCAGGCGTGTCGGGCATCACCGTGACCGAGGTCAAGGGCTTCGGGCGTCAGAAAGGCCACACCGAGCTGTACCGCGGCGCCGAGTACGTCGTCGACTTCCTGCCCAAGATCAAGATCGAAACGGTGGTCACCGACGACCGCCTGGACGCGGTGGTCGAAGCGATCCAGAACGCCGCCGGCACCGGCAAGATCGGCGACGGCAAGATCTTCGTGACCGCGATCGAGCAGGTGGTGCGCATCCGCACCGGCGAGATCGGCGCCGATGCGCTCTGACCCCACCAGCCCCGGAGTTCGTATGAAGACAGCTCTCTTTGCCGGGTGGAAAGCCCGGTTCTACAGCGTGTGCATGCTGATGCTGTTCAGCGCGCTGATGGTGGGCGGCATGGGCAGTGCGCATGCGCAGTCCACGCCGCAGGTCACCCCGCTGCCGACCGAGCCGGTCACCACCGAACCGCTGCCGTCGGCGCAGCCGGCCGCCCCGCCGGCCGCCGCCGCCGAAGCCGCACCGGTGGTGGAAAAGGGCGATGTCGCCTGGATGCTGACCTCCACCCTGCTGGTGCTGATGATGGTGGTGCCGGGCCTGGCGCTGTTCTACGGCGGCATGGTGCGCGCCAAGAACGTGTTGTCGGTGCTGATCCAGGTCGCCACAGTCTTTTCGCTGCTGACCATCCTGTGGGTGTTGTATGGCTATAGCCTGGCGTTCTCCGGCGAAGGCGCGTGGATCGGCAACCTGGACAAGGCGCTGCTCAAGGGCGTCACCATCGAAACCCTGGCGGCCACCTTCACCAAGGGCGTGAGCCTGCCGGAATACGTGTTCGTCGCGTTCCAGGCGACCTTCGCCGGCATCACCGGTGCGCTGATCGTGGGCGCCTTTGCCGAACGCGCCAAGTTCGCCGCGGTACTGCTGTTCTCGGTGATCTGGTTCACCTTCGGCTACCTGCCGCTGGCGCACATGGTCTGGGCCACCGGCGGGTACCTGTTCGGACTGGGCGCGCTGGATTTTGCCGGCGGCACCGTGGTGCATATCAATGCCGGTGTTGCCGGCCTGGTCGGCGCCTATTTCGTCGGCAAGCGCGCCGGGTTGGGGCGTGAGGCGATCAAGCCGCACAACGTGACCCTGACCTTCGTCGGCGCCTCGCTGCTGTGGGTGGGCTGGTTCGGCTTCAACGCCGGTTCCAACCTGGAAGCCAATGCCGGTGCGGCGCTGGCCTTCCTCAACACCTTGCTGGCCACCGCCGCCGCCATCCTGGGCTGGTCGCTGACCGAGAAGATCATCAAGGGCAAGTCGTCCGCGCTGGGCGTGGCCTCGGGCATGGTGGCCGGCCTGGTCGGTATCACCCCGGCCTGCGGCACCGTGGGTCCGTTCGGTGCGATCGTGATTGGCCTTGCCGCCGGCGTGCTGTGCGTGTGGGGCGTCACCGGTCTGAAGCGCCTGCTGGGCGCCGACGACAGTCTGGACGTGTTCGGCGTGCATGGCCTGGGCGGCATCATCGGCGCGATCCTCACCGGCGTGTTCTCGGCGGCCTCGTTGGGCGGCCAGAAGGGCGGCGATTACGACATCGTGCACCAGGTCGGCATCCAGGCGCTGGGCGTCGGGATCACGGTCGGCTGGATCGGCGTGGTGTCGGTGGTGGGCTTTCTCGTCGCCAAGCTGGTGTTCGGCCTGCGCGTCAGCGAAGAAGCCGAGCGCGAGGGCCTGGACATCACCTCGCACGGCGAAGCCGCGTACGAGTCCTGAGCATGCACACCCGCGGCCGCGCTGCCGCGGGTGGCGCCACGACCCGGCCGGGATCGCCCAGCCGGGTCCGTTTTTTCCCGCCGCCCGTTGGGCGCGGAACCACTGCCGAGGTGCCTGCATGACCAGCCCCACGCCCATGACTGCCGGCGCGGATGCACGCTGGATCGGTGCGACCCGCCGCCGTCCGGCCTACATGGTGTCTCCGTACGCTTCGCTTCGCGCGACATCGATGCATGGCGCTGCCGTTTGCACTAAATTGGTGCAATGGTGACGTCCTCTTCCATGCCATCGCTGGACAGCCTGGGCACACCGGTCGCCTGGGCCGACCGCGAGGGCCGCGTGCTGGGGGTTAACCCGGCGTTTGCCCGCTGGCTCGGGGTCAGCGCACGGCGGTTGGTCGAACAGCCCCTGGCCGCGCTGGAAGTGCAGGGCGACGCGCTGGCGCGCTTTCTGCTCAACGACGAGCGCGACGTCTTGCGTCTGCACCGGCTGGCGCTGGGCCTGCCCAACGACGCGCCGCGCTTTGCCGAGGGCTGGCTGTCGCGGCTGGACGATGGCGGCTGGCTGCTGGAAACCCACCCGGTCGACGAATTCCCCGCGCTCGATCCCACCCACGCCCTGCCCAACGCCTTGAGCGCTGCGCTCAAGGGGCTGGCGCACGAGCTGCGTAACCCGCTGGCCGGGCTCAAGGGCGCCGCGCAGTTGCTGGCGCGCCGCGCGGCCGGGCGCGATGAAGACGAACGCGAACTGATCGAGCTGATCGGCACCGAGATCGAGCGCCTCAACACCCTGCTCGAACGGCTGCTCTCGCCCACTCCGGCGCGCCCGCACGATCGCCTCAACATTCATGTGGTGCTCGAACGGGTGTTACGCCTGGCCGAAGCCGAAGGCGGCTGGTCGGTGCAGGTGCAGCGCGATTACGACCCCAGCATTCCGGACATTCTGGGCGATGGCGACCGTTTGACCCAGGCGGTCTGGAACCTGGTGCGCAACGCCTTCCAGGCCGGCGCCACGCGCGTGACGCTGCGCACCCGCGTGGAGCACGGCCAGCGCATCCGCGACCGCGTGCATGCGATGTCGCTGCGGCTGGAGATCATCGACGACGGCGGCGGCGTGCCGGAAGAACTGGCCGAGCACCTGTTTCTGCCATTGGTCAGCGGCCGTGCCGAAGGCAGCGGGCTGGGCCTGGCGCTGGCCCAGCAGGTCTCGCGCGAACACCACGGCACGCTGACCTATCGCTCGCGTCCGGGCCATACCGTTTTCACCCTGCTGCTGCCCGAGCTGGCCGGCGATCACGACAAGGAGCATCCACATGGCTGAGGCCGCCGGCGTATCCCACATCTGGGTGGTCGACGACGACCGGTCGGTCCGGTTCGTGCTGTCCACCGCCTTGCGCGATGCAGGCTACGCCGTGGACGGCTTCGACAGCGCCGCGGCCGCGCTGCAGGCGCTGGCCATGCGGCCCATGCCGGATCTGCTGTTTACCGACGTGCGCATGCCCGGCGAAGACGGCCTGACCCTGCTCGACAAACTCAAATCCAAGCACCCGCAGTTGCCGGTGATCGTGATGTCGGCCTACACCGATGTTGCCAGCACCGCTGGCGCCTTCCGCGGTGGCGCGCACGAGTTCCTGTCCAAGCCGTTCGACCTGGACGATGCGGTGGCACTGGCCGCGCGCGCATTGCCGGACGCCGATGCCGGCGTCGAAGAGATCCTCGCCACGCGGCTGGCCGAAGGCTCGGCCTCGTTGATCGGCGACACGCCCGCGATGCAGGCCTTGTTCCGCGCGATCGGCCGCCTGGCGCAGGCGCCGCTGTCGGTGCTGATCAATGGCGAAACCGGTACCGGCAAGGAGTTGGTGGCGCGCGCGCTGCACAACGAATCCCCGCGTGCGCGCAAACCCTTCGTCGCGCTCAACACCGCCGCCATCCCGGCCGAATTGCTGGAAAGCGAGTTGTTCGGCCACGAAACCGGCGCGTTTACCGGGGCGACCAAACGGCATATCGGCCGCTTCGAACAGGCCGATGGCGGCACGCTGTTTCTGGACGAAATCGGCGACATGCCATTGCCGCTGCAGACCCGGCTGCTGCGCGTGTTGGCAGAGAACGAATTCTTCCGCGTCGGTGGGCGCGAATTGATCCGCGTCGATGTGCGCGTGATCGCCGCCACCCACCAGGACCTGGAAGCGCTGGTCGAACAAGGCCGCTTCCGCGCCGATCTGCTGCACCGCCTGGATGTGGTGCGCCTGCAATTGCCGCCGCTGCGCGAACGGCGCGGCGACATCGCGCAACTGGCCGAAAATTTCCTGGCCATGGCCGGGCGCAAGCTCGACATGCTGCCCAAGCGGCTCTCGTCGGCCGCGCTGGAAGACCTGCGCCAGTACGACTGGCCGGGCAATGTGCGCGAACTGGAAAACGTGTGCTGGCGCCTGGCGGCGCTGGCGACGTCGGACATCATCGACGTGGTCGACGTGGACGCCGCACTGGCGCGCGGCGGCCGTCGTCACCGCAGCGGTCGCAGCGACGGGCAGTGGGACGACATGCTTTCCAGCTGGGCCGCGCAACGCCTGAGCGAAGGTGCCCAGGGCCTGCACGCCGAAGCGCGCGAGCGCCTGGACAGAACCTTGCTGGAAGCGGCGCTGCAACTCACCCAGGGCCGCCGTGCCGAAGCCGCCGCCCGCCTGGGACTGGGCCGCAACACCGTCACCCGCAAGCTGGGGCCGGGCCGCAAGCGCCGCTGATCAGCCCGCACGCGGAGGTGAGCCCTCTCCCACCTGCGTGAGAGGGCGTGAGGGGCACCTGCAAAAAGCCGGACTACGCGCAGGTGTTTGAGCCACACAGCGAAACAGGCGAGCTTGACGAGCATCGCGGCACGCGTGCATGAACTCTTCGTTGTTTGCTCGCACGCGCCACTGCCTCGAGTCAGGCGGCGCGCGACGCCGCCATCCGTCCTTCGAGCAGCTTCCCTCGCACGCGGGAGAAGGCAAGACGGTCGGGCAGGGCGGGCATCGCGCTTTGCAGTCGAGTTCCTCTCCCGGCTGCGGGACAGGGGCGGTGCGAGCACGTTTGCGCATCTCCGGCCAGCGACACCTAGCCCGTAAACTCGTGGGCTGTCCCAAGTGCATTTCATGACACGTGAACATGCACCCGCATAGGTTTCCAGCCTGATCAGGAGAACTGCTCGATGCGTTACCGGTCGCCCACGATCGTTGCCCTCACCGCGCTGGCGCTGGCCGCCTGCAGCAGCACGCCGCCGCCGCCCAAGGCGCCTCCGCCGCCAGCAGCGCGGGTAGTGCCTGCGCGCCCGGTGCAGCAAGCCGAGGCGGCGCTGGCATCTGCCTCGGGCAGCCTGGTCAGCGGTCGGGTAGTGCTGGTGCCGGCGCTGCAAGGCATTCGCCTCACCGGCACCATCGGCGGCTTGCGTCCGGGCGCCGTGTCCGGATTCCATGTGCACGAACGCGGCGATTGCAGCGCAGCCGACGCCAGCAGCGCCGGCGCGCATTTCAACCCGGCCGGTTCGCCGCACGGGCGTGCCGGTGGCGGCGCGCATCATCTGGGCGACATGGACAATCTGCGTGCAGACGCCGAAGGCGTGGCGCATCTGGACATGATTCTGTCCGGCATCAGTCTGGGCGATGGCGCCCCGACCGACGTGATCGGCAAGTCGCTGATCGTGCATGCCGACCCCGACGACTATCGCAGCCAGCCCAGCGGCAATGCCGGTGCGCGCCTGGCCTGTGGCGTCATTCGCGTCACCCAATGGGGCACGCCCCCTTCGCAGCCCTGAGTCGGGGCATCAACGGCTGCAGTTGCGGCCTTTCTTCAGGAGTACTCCATGCGCATTGTTCCGACCACCTTGTTTCTGGCCACCGCCCTGGTGCTGACTGCGTGCAAGCGCGATGAACCAGCGCCGGCCGAGCCGGCACCCGCACCGCAGGCCAGCACGCCGGCCGCAGCGGCGCACGGTGGCGAACACGCCGCCTCCATGGTCACCGAAGCGGCAGCCACCACCACCGCGACCGCCGAGCTCAAGCCGACCAAGGGCAATGACGTCAAAGGCACGGTGACGTTCAAGACCGTCGACGGCTCGCTGCGCGTCACCGGCCAGCTCAGCGGCCTCAAGCCCAATACCGAGCATGGCTTCCATATCCACGAAAAGGGCGATTGCAGCGCACCGGACGGCAGCAGCGCCGGCGGCCATTTCAACCCGTCCCAGTCCGATCACGGCAATATCAGCGCCGACCCGCACCACGGCGGCGACATGCCCAACATCACCGCCGACGCGCAGGGTAACGCCACCATCGACGGCCCGGTCTCCAGCAACGTCAATCTGGGCAAGGCCGACCAGTTCGATATCGCCGGCCACGCGGTGATCGTGCATGCCGACGCAGACGACTACAAAACCCAGCCCACCGGCAACGCGGGCGGCCGCCTGGCCTGCGGCGTGATCACCACCGACAACGCGCAGGCGGCGACCAAGTAAGCGCGCTGCGTTGCGCCATGGTCCAGGCTGCGGCGCAACGCTTCAATCGCAGATCAAATTTGTTGAATGCTCACCCGGCGCTGAGTCACGTCAGCGCGATGAGGTAAGGCAGGGGGGCGATTAACTCGCCCTAGTCGCTGCTGGTCATCGACTTTCCTGCATAGAATGCCTGTGCAGCATCCTTGCAAATCTGCTCATAGAATGCATCGGCGTCTTCGGTGGTGTAGCCGGCACCCACGAAGCATCCGCGTGCGATTTCATGAAGCGAGTGCCGGATGCTGCTGGCATCGTCGTATACAGCATTGAGGCAGGCAACCACGACACCGACATCCTCTTTCGAAAGGCGCGGCTCTCCGCTCATCAAGCGTGCATGGTTGATGCATGCAACGGCATTTGCACTAGTGAACGAGTCGCCCAGGCCAGAGCAGTCTTCAAAGCCGGTGCCTTCTGCGTTGAGTTTGAAGTGCGCGATCGGCAGGCCTTCCATGTTCTTCTGCTTAGCCATTTTCATGAAGTCTGCAAGCGTTTCAGGTTGATCCTGCAGACGTCTTGACTGAATCTTCGTTTCCAGCTTTTGCAGTAACGGTCCGGCGATGCTGGTATTTCTTTTCAGGACACTGATGGAGGGATCTTCGAACATCAGGGTCGCATCGATCCTGTCGGTTTGCTCTTGCGATAGCAGTCCGTTGGCGATCAGGGTCTTCATGATGATTTTCTCCGGGTGACCCCAATGCTCGTCGGCTGCATAGACTTGCCGGAAATTCAATATTGCCTGGCCGGCGGCGTGCTGTGCTTGCTTACCAAGCTTGTCAGTGTCCTCCAGTGCCCGTTCAAACGATTGCATGCACTGCTTCAGGGACAGTGCCTTGTCGCTCTGTGAGGCCTGTTTGAAGTGCTGCATGCCGCGGTTGATGAAGGGCCGGGTGATCGAGCGTGAGGTATATCCACTTGCTCCGGTTTGGACGTTGGGCACGCCAACCAACGAGTACTTGTTTTTCCTGTCGTACAGCTCGCTCTTGCTCAGGTCCGGATCCGCTGGCATTTGCTCAGGTGCATACTTGGTAATGCACTCCCGCTTGATCCGCTCCCCCTTGAGGCAAGCGAAGTTGGTGAGAAGCGATTCCCGCGCGGCTTGGCTGTCGAAAAGATGACCGACATAGACCTTGGTCGCCGCGCGGTAATCGGTCATGGTGGCGAACTGGTTGGAACCGCACGTTCTGATCGGTACAAAGGGGCGGCTATGGGATGCACGCTCCTCCTCAGTGGCACTGTGGTACCGGGCGTAATACGTCTCGGCCTTTGCGCATCCTTTATCCAAACGATCATTACTGGTAAAGCCGCCTTTGCCATCGACCAGCGATGTCGTGGACAGAAAGAAATTGTCTGCAACATAGCCAGCACCGGCGATGCCCAGGGCGTACTTGGCCGCCCGAGATGCCCATTGTCCGCCCCGGCCCCCGTTGTTTTGGCGTGCGCCTTCTTTTTCGCCGGACTTCCTCTGCGCTCCTTGCCTGGCGTTTCGCGCTGGCAAGGCTGCCAGCAAGCCTGCGGTCTCATTTTTGTGGAGCGATGTGGATGCCGACGCAGAGGGGGGCTGCGTTGACGCTGCATCATGGGCAAGAAACCGTTGAATGGCAGTCAATGGGAGTTGGGCTTTGGTGCGCATGGATGTATCTCTCAAGTGCAGGACAGAAACCGGCGACGCCGCCGAATGCATGCTCGGAGCCATCGGAGCTTGTTGACTAGGCGAAGTGCTGATGGACGAATGGAATAGGGCCTATGAAAAGCATGGCCGCGCGTTACCGACGACATATCGATCGACTCTGCGGGTATCACATGGAAGATTGCTATCAGTCCGCGGTGAGGCTGTGTTGACTGTGCGTGCCTGAGCTGGCGGCACTCATCGACCGTGGTGAGTCACCAGCGATCCGGAGCGACAAGCCATCGGGATGACAAGAACGTAAATGTACATATAACGCCGTGTATTCCACTGCTACCGGATTAACGACCTATTTTCCTGAAGGCCTGAGCTGTCTGCATCTCGAATGCGAAAAAGCGATGTCACAAACGAGTGGCTGTGCGAAAGCTCGGCGATCGCACCAGGCGGACCGATGCATTTCGGTTTGGTGTAAGCGTGTCCGCATCACGTTGACTCGGGAAGGCTTGAATAATTACAACTCCCATCAGACGCTTGCAAAAAAGACACACTGAGCCGAATCGGAAGATGGCGATGCAGCTTTCTTTGGAGGCGCGGAGTACACCATGCGCGCACGCGGCGCGAGGTGTTCTTGGCACAGATGGATCAGGTTGTGACATGGCAGGCCCTTCCTGGCGCTGATCGCGCCGTATCAGCCGACGTTGGTGCAGTCGGGGGAGAGCCGTATGGGATGAAGACGACGCTGCGTCTCGTTAGCAAGCCCCGGAACAGCACCCGCCTGAGCGGTGTCCATTCCGAACGGCATGTAACCGACCACAGCGCGGTTCTCTACGCCGTCTACGCCCGGATGCCCGACCGAGTGCAAAACGCCTGATACGGCAAGTCGAAAAGCACGAACGTCAACGATGCACAGGCCTAGGTGATCCGACCGGAGCCAGCGGTGGTCAGTCGATGAGATGCTGGCAGGGGCCGCAGAAAGACAGGTGCCTACCGCCACCGGGAGGTAGATGCGGGTTTTGGCTGCAACGCCGCGGGCCTACAGGTGCGCTTCACATGCCGGCGATGTTTCGGTGCCCACGCCAGCGGATAAGCGCGCTGCCTGTCGTCATACGGCGGAACTATGCCGTCGCGTGACGGTAGAAGCGGTGCTGCCGCCAGGCGCGACCGTGCAGGTCGGGCAGGCAGTGCGCATTGGTTAGGCCGCCAGCGCCTGCCGCGGATCCTGGCCCGGCTCGATATGCACGTAAAGCACAGGTAGCCCGTGCGCTTCCAGCACCGCGGCCATCTGCCGCTGGCGTGCCAGATAGTGCTCGTACACCCCGCGCAGGCGTTCGCAGTCTTCGCGGTCGTGCGCGTAGTAATCGCACCAGCCTGCCGGGTCGAACAGGGCGATGCGCACTTCGCCTTCGGTGTAGCGCAATACCGGTTCGGGGGGCTGCTCCAGCCATTCTTCGGTGTGCGGTGCCAGCAGTGCGGCTTCGATCAGCGGCCACAGCGGCGCCAGGCCCTGATTGTCGTACTGCATCGACATCATCGCCGCCAGATCGTTGGCGGTGAGATACCGCGCATGCTCGATGCGGGCGCCGAAGCTTTCCTGCGCCAGCAACGCGGTATCGGCCTGCGCCATGCCTTGGGCCAGTAGCACCTCTTCCATCGCATCGGCCACGGTGGCAACCGTCTGCGGGTCGCCGGAAAGCACGAACGGCAGCACGCGCAACCCACCGCCGACCAGTTGCGAATCGGCCTGGAACGGCAGCGGAATCTCGCCTTGCGCGTCGGCACCGAAGGCCAGCACCCGCGGGCCCTGGTCGCGCCCTGGCGCACGCGCCTGCAGCTCTTCCAGGCGCCGGTGCAGCGGCCAGCCCGGTCGCAGTACCTCGGCCGGATCGAAATGCGCCAATGCCACGCTCAATTCCAGATCGCGGACTTCCGGGATCCATTGCGCCAGGTCGCGGCCGATGCGTTCGGCCAGCATGCCGGCCTGCGCCGGCACCAAGGCGCCGCGCTCGGGGGCGCTTCCGCCGGTCAATTCCAGCGCCAGCACACCCATGGCGGTGACGCTTTGTTCGGTCTTGCTCATGATTCGCGGTTGGCCCATCACGGGGTCGAAGCTACACTGCGGCCATTATGCCTGCCGGCCCTGTGCAGGCCATGTCCCCGAGTCCTCCATGCCAGGTCAACCGATGCCCGCAGCCCGTCCCGTCGCCATTCTGGGCGGCGTTCGTATCCCGTTCTGTCGTCAGAACACCGCGTATGCGGATGTGGGCAACCTGGGCATGTCGGTGCGCACGCTGGGCGCGTTGGTCGAGCGCTTCGGGTTGCATGGGCAGCAGTTGGGCGAAGTGGCGATGGGCGCGGTGATCAAGCACTCCGCGGACTGGAACCTGGCGCGGGAGGCGGCGCTGTCGTCGGGTCTGTCGCCGCTGACGCCGGGCATCACCCTGCAGCGCGCCTGCGGCACCAGCCTGGATTCGGTCATCACCATCGCCAACAAGATCGCGCTGGGGCAGATTGACTCGGGCATCGGCGGCGGCTCTGACACCACCTCCGAAGTGCCGATCGTGTACGGCAAGAAGTTGCGCGCCCGGCTGCTGGCCGCCAATCGCGCCAAGGCCACCGGCGACAAGCTCAGGGCGCTGCTGCGCGGCTTCAAGCTGGCCGAGCTCAAGCCCGAATTCCCCGGCGTGGCCGAGCCGCGCACCGGCAAGAGCATGGGCGACCATTGCGAAGACATGGCCAAGGAATGGAACATCTCGCGCGATTCGCAGGACGAATGGTCGGTGGCCTCGCACCACAAGCTGGCCGCTGCCTATGAGCGCGGCTTCTTCGACAGCCTGATCGCGCCATTCCGCGGCGTCTCGCGCGACAACATCCTGCGCGCCGACACCTCGCTGGAAAAACTCGTGACCTTGCGCCCGGCATTCGACAAGACATCCGGCCGCGGCACGCTCACCGCCGCCAACTCCACCCCGCTCACCGATGGCGCCGCCGCGGTGCTGCTCTCCAGCGAAGCCTGGGCGCTGGCGCATGGCCACACGCCGATGGCCTACCTGCGCGATGCGCAGGTGGCGGCAGTGGATTTCGTGCATGGCGAAGGCCTGCTGATGGCGCCCACCATCGCGGTGCCGCAGATGCTGGCGCGCCAGGGCCTGACCCTGCAGGACTTCGATATCTACGAAATCCACGAGGCCTTCGCCGCGCAGGTGCTGTGCACGCTGCGCGCCTGGGAAAGCGAGGATTACTGCCGCAATCGCCTCGGGCTGGATGCGCCGCTGGGTCGCATCGATCCGGACAAGATCAATCCGCTGGGCTCGTCGCTGGCCACCGGCCATCCATTCGCCGCCACTGGCGCACGCGTGGTGGCCACCGCTGCCAAACAGCTGGAAGAACGCGGCGGCGGTCGTGCATTGATTTCGATCTGCACCGCCGGCGGCATGGGCGTGGTGGCCATCGTCGAGCGCTGATGCCGCTGCGCGGTACGGGATTGGGCATGGGTGACCCGGGATTCGCAGGCGCAGTCGCCGCCGTTGCGAATCCTTTCTCCTTCATACCATCGCTGCGCGTGGCAACAGCGCACCGTCAACTTCTTCGATGAAGTAGATGCCCACTTGGCGAGCATTCGCCGTGTTCTTGGGAGTGCAATCGGCGGTACGCACATCGCATACCGCCGCTGTCTCCACTACAGGATGCGATCGTCCGCTGCGTGCGGATCGATTGGCGCGGGGTCGTACGTGGTCACTACCGGCCCGCGCAACGACTGCTGTGGCATGACGTCCTGCACCGGTTCGCCGCGTGCGGCGCGCAAGGCATTGGCATAGCAATGCTGTGCCGACAGCAGGTCGCCGGAGGCGGCAAAACCGTGTCCCAGTTCTTCCCAGGCCTCGCTGCCGGCGCCGCCTGCGATGGCACGATGCAGGAATTCCTCGGCCTGCGACCACTGCTGTTGGTGACGCGCGAGCCGCGCCAGTGTCAGCAACAGCCCTGGGCTGTCGGGATATTGGGTAAGCCAGCGCTGCGCGCTGGCGCGGCGCGAATCGTATTTTTCCAGCGGCAGCACGCCGTACAGGCGCACCAGCGATTCGTCCCATTGCGCGTCCAGCGCCTGCTCCAGGCTGTGCACGGCGGCATCGTCCCAATGCAGCACCGCCGCACGTTGCGCATAGGCGCCCACCACTGCCGGCGTGGTGCGTAATGCTTTGGGCAACGCTTCCCAGCGCTCGGCCAGTGCATTGGCATCGCTGGCCTGCAACAGGGTCTGCTCGGCCAGCGTCGCTTCCAGCGTGCTGTAGGCATCGGGCGCCAAGACCGCCTGCTGACGCAGCGCACCGAGCTGGCCATAGGCTTCGTCGGCGCGACCGATCTGTGCCAGGGCGTGGGTGCGCAACAGCAGGCCGCGTGCCGGCAACGGCTGCGCGTTGGCGCTATCCAGTGCATTGATTGCCTCGACCGGGCGCTGGCGCGCCAGGTGCCGCTCGCCTTGCAACAGCGCATATCCTGTCGGGTCGCGCTCGGCCAGTTGCTTTGCAAGCGCCGTGGCCGCCGCATCGTCGCCGCGCGCATCGGCCACGCGCACCGCGCTGGCCAGGGCAATGCCGCTGACCTCGGCGTCTTCGCTGGCACTGACCAGCAGCCGCTCGGCGCGTTGCCATTGGCCATGATCGGCAGCGCGCAGACCTTCGATCAAACGCGCACGGCCCTTGTTGCGGCGGTACTTGCCCCACACGCGGAACGGCAGGCTGATCAACGTCCATAGCAGCCACAGCACCAGCAAGGCGATCAGCAGGATCAGCAGCGCCTGCGGCATGGCGGCGTGATAGTCGTTACCCCCCACGCTGACAACGACGTTGCCCAGGTCGTAACTGTTCTGGTGCGATAGCCACTGTGCGCCGAGCACGCCAAGCGCCACGGCAACCAGCAGAATCAAGACGGTACGCAACACTTTCATTGGGTGGATCTCCCTTCACGCATGGCCTGCAGTTGCAGCAGGGTGGTGCCCAGTTCCGGCAGGCGCGGACGCAGTGGCGCTTGTTGCAGGCTGCGCAAGCGCGCACGCAGCTGACGACGTTGCGGCGAATCCGGCCAGAGCCGGGTGGTCCAGGTCTCCACGCGGCGCAGCGATTGCGTAAAACCGGCGGCATCGCCACGTTCCGCGGCCGCGCGGGCCAGGCTGATTTCGATCTGCACTGCATCGCGCGCAGCATGCCGGTCGCCGCCGGTAAGCAAGGCGTCGCCGCGGCTGGGGCGGATGTCCACCAGCGGCGCCAGCGCCTTTTGCCACCACGGTTGCGCCGCGTCGCTGGCCTGCGCGGTCTGTTCCGGCAGGCGCTGCAACTCGGCGGCCAAGGCGTCTAGATTCTTGCCGGCCTCCGCCTGCGGGCCATCCCCGAGACGCTCCAGCGCATCGCGTTCCTGCACCAATGCCTGACGCAGATTGAGGTAGCCGGGGTCGTCGATGCCGTTGAGTGCGCCGTTGGCCAGCGCATAGGCGCGCCGCGCGCCATCGGCATCGCCGGCGATGCTCAGACGCTGCTGGCCAAGCCGCAGCAGCAGCTCCACTTCATCCAGGCGCAGCGCCTGTGCGCCATGACGGTTGGGGTCGGCCAGCTTTTGCACGCTGTCTTCGAGCAATGCGCTGCGCTGACTCAGGCCCAGCATCTCGTCGCGCAGGACGCGGTTGGTGGCCGCCGCGTCCTGCAGACGCTCGTTGGCCAGGCGCTGATCGCGGCGCAGCGTCTCCAGCATTTGCTGGGTGCCGTCCCACCGCTGCTGCTGCGCCTGCGTGGCCTGCAGCTGCGTGGCCTGATAGTTCTGCCACGCGCGCCAGCCCAGCAACAGCGCCACACCGACGGCCGCCACGGCCACGACAAGCAGCAGCCATGCCAAGGGAAAGCGTCGCGCAGGAGCGGGCATTTCGGTCATTCGGACATCCTCGGGCAGTCACGACCGGCGCAGGCGCCGCAGTCATCGCACACAGCATGGCGTGCAGCGCCGGACGGCGGCAAGCTGTGCTTGAGTTCGCAGTTCAGCAAGGTCGCGGTGGTGTCATGATCGCCGCCTCAGCAGCAGCAGCAGCGGCGAGCTGCAGCGGCAACGGGCCTTCTGCGCGCATGCCATGTACGAAGCCGGCTGCATGTGCGGCTCCGAGCATACGATCGCTGGAGGCCACTACCGGACGCTGTTGCCACGCAGCGACCAGTTCGGCAGGCAGCTGTCGCAGAACCAGCGTCAGCGCTTCGGCGCTGCTAAGCGCCAGCACGCTGCACGGCAGTGCAAGCGACAACGCCTGGATGGCCGAGGCGCGCAAGCGCAGCGGGACGCGTTGATAGACATCGGCACGCACGATGCGCGCGCCGCGCTGCTGCAGCGTTGGCGCCAGCATGCCGCGTCCGCCGGGGGCGGTGATCAGCCCGACGGCCTGTAGCGGCGCCTGCAGCAACGGCAGCGCAAGCAGGCCCTCGCTGTCCATGCGCGCCGGCCGCACGACGGTGTCGATGCCGCAGGCGTGCAATGCGCGCGCAGTGCCGTCGCCCACGCTGACCCAGTGCGCCTGCGGCGGGCGCTGCAGCGGCGCCAGACGATGCGCCGCCTGCACTGCCGCCGGGCTGGTGAAAATCGCAATCGGTGCTGCCAGCGCGTGCCGCAACGCGTCTCGCGCTTGTGCGGTGTCATGGGTCTGCAAGCGCCATGGCGACAGCGCAAGTACCCGTCCGCCATGCCGCGCAACTGCCCGCCGTAGCGGCGCATGTTCACCGCTGGGGCGCAGCGAGATCAGGGTCCAGGCAGCATCGGAATGGGCAAGGCCGGTCATGGCGTGATTATGCGAGAGCGCCGGTCACCTGCGGCGCAATGTCGCCGCATCCAGGGGTGCCAGTGCGAATCGGTGACGAAGTGCCGGCCGCCGGAGCGATGTTTTAGCACCCTGACTGGCGCCCTTCGACTCGATCCAGAACCTCTTGCAACCGTTGGGAATCCGGTCACGATCCTGGCCGACAACCGTGCTGGAGCGGCGAAGTGATCAAGTCCTACCTTATCAATATGCAGCGCAGCGGCGACCGGCTGCGGGCCATGTCGGCGCGCTTGGATGCGCTGGGCCTGCCGTTCGAGCGCATTGCTGCCATCGATGGCGCCACGTTGACGGACGAGCAGATCGCCGACTTCGTACGCGAGCGTCCACTGGAAGGGTCGGGCGATGCCTTCAGCACCGGCCCGCGCAAGTGGACAGCGTCCAATATCGGCTGCTTTCTCAGTCATCAGGCAGCGTGGCGCATTGCGGCCGATTCCGACGACGCCTATACGGCGATTTTCGAAGACGACATGCATCTGTCCGATGCGCTGCCGGCGCTGTTGCGCAGCACCGATTGGCTGCCCGGCGGCAACAGCATCGTGCGGCTGGAGCCGTCCTACAACCGCATCAAGCTCGATGCCAAAGTGGCGGATGTCGCCGGGCGCCAACTGCGCCTGGTGCGGCCATCGACGTATCAGCATTGCTGGCCGGTGTGCGCCGGCGCGCTGATCATCAGCAGGGATGCGGCGCGATTGCTGCTGGCTGCAAAGGCGCGCTGGCACACCATGGCCGATATCTTTTTGTTCGGGTGGAACGAGTCGCCAGTGGCGCACCAGCTGTCCACCTATCAACTCTCGCCGGCTGCGTGTATCCAGGACAAGTTCTTCCATGCAGCAGCGGAAAACATCGTGTTTACCAGCACGATCGATGCGCCGCTGACGCACGCGCAAAAGCAGCGCAGTACGCATTGGAAAACCAGGGCCACCGCGCTGTTGCGGGTGGCGCAGGGCTATCGCAAGGTGGTCTTTGCGCCGTAGCGCGGCAAACACACCGGCGCGCGCAGGTGTCGGTTCTGCCTGGCGGTCACGCGGTCGTTGGCTGGCGGTTTTATGCGTGGCGCGCTATCTGCAACGCCACCGGCAGGCATCGTGGCGGACACCGCTTGCTGACCGAGCGCGTGATCCGGGCTGGGCCAAGCGTCGATACGTTTGCTGCACGCAACCAGAGCGATGCCGGCCCGCACATCGCACGTGGCGATGACTACATTCACCATGCGGCACCGCATGTCATGCAGGTGCACAAGACGCTCGCAGAACATTGCGGCATGATGCCGCCCTTCGCCGTCTTCCAGCCTTTGCCGATGACTCCTTCGTGCACGCTCGCATCCGCCCTGCAGTCGCTGCAGCAGCAGTTCATCGCCATGCCGCCGGTCCTGTCGATGGGCATCGCTGTCGACGGTTTGCACGATGGTGCGTTGCGCCTGCGGGCGCCGCTGCAGGCCAACGTCAACGACAAGGCCAATGCATTCGGCGGCAGCCTGGCTTCGCTCATGACGCTGGCCAGCTGGGGGTGGCTGACCCTGCAGCTGCAATTGGCCGGGCACCACGCCGATGTCTACGTCGCCGACAGCCAGCTGCGCTATGTCGCGCCGGTGTACGAAGACCTGGTCGCCAATGCCGAGCCGTCCGAGCTGGGGAGCTGGGAGGCCTTTCTGGCGACGTTCCGGCAGCGCGGCAAGGCGCGCATCGGGATGCGCGCGCAGATCGCGCTGGGTTCCGGTGCCGCCGCGGCCACGTTGAGCGGGCGCTTCGTGGCGTTCCCAAAACGGTAGGATGCCGGCTGGATCCGGGGGAATACGCATGCGTGCAGTCATTACAACGATCGTGCTGCTTGGGCTGGCACTGCTGAGCGGGGTGGCCAATGCCGGCAGCCGTGCCCAGGCGCGTGCGCTGGAAACCACTCAGGCCGCTTACACGGCCGCCGTGCGCTGGAATGATTTCGACGCCGCGCTGGGCTTCGTCGAGCCGGCCTATGCCCAGGCGCATCCGCTCAGCGACCTGGAACGTTCGCGCTACGAGCAGGTGCAGATTTCCGGCTACCGCGAGGTGCGCGTGGGCCAAGACCCCAATGGCGACCTGCGGCGCGAGGTCGAGTTGCGGGTGATCAACCGCAATACCCAGACCGAACGGCTGGTGCGCAGCATCGAGATCTGGCGCTGGAATCCCGAGCAGAAGCGCTGGTGGCTGGCCAGCGGCCTGCCCGACCTGTGGAAGGGCCAGTAGCCTGCCCCTGCGCCCCGGGCGTCGCGTGCGTCAGCTGTGCGACAATTCCCGCCCGCTCGACTGACCCTGACCCCGTGAATTTCGAAGAGCTGCAGGCCTTTGTCGGCCGCAACCCCATGTTGTCGCTGGCCCTGGTGGGCCTGACCATCGCCCTGATCGTCACCGAGGTCGCGCGCCTGTTCCGTGGCTATCGCGCGCTCAAGCCGGCCGAGCTGACCCGTCTGATCAACAGCGAAAACGCGCTGGTGATCGACCTGTCGCCCACTGCCGACTTCGAAAAAGGCCACATCGCCGGCAGCCGGAACGTGGCGCTGGCCAAGTTCGACCCAGCCGGCAAGCTGTTGGCCAACGCCAAGGCCTCGCCGGTGGTGGTGGTCTGCCGCAGTGGCACCACCTCCGCCGGTGCAGCCAAGACGCTGAAGAAAGCCGGTTTCGAACAGGTGTACTGGCTCGAAGGCGGCGTGGCCGCCTGGCAGATGGCCGAGCTGCCACTGATCAAGGGCCGCTGATCCGCCTTGTGCGGCAACCGGCACGCCCCCATTGCTGGCGTGAGAGACTCGCGCTTTCACGTTCGCATCACTCAACGCTGCATCCACCGAACCGTTTCTGGAGTTAGGAATGTCCGACGAAATCCTCAACGGCGCCGCTGCGCCGGCCGACGCCGCTGCTGGTCCCGCCTTCACCATCGAAAAGATTTACGTCAAGGACGTGTCCTTCGAATCTCCGAACGCACCGGCCGTCTTCAATGACGCCAACCAGCCCGAGCTGCAGCTCAACCTCAACCAGAAGGTGCAGCGCCTCAACGACAACGCCTTCGAAGTGGTGTTGGCCGTGACCCTGACCTGCACCGCCGGTGGCAAGACGGCCTATGTGGCCGAAGTGCAGCAGGCCGGCGTGTTCGGCCTGGTTGGCCTGGACCCGCAGGCGATCGACGTGCTGCTCGGCACCCAGTGCCCGAACATCCTGTTCCCGTACGTGCGCACCCTGGTCAGCGACCTGATCCAGGCCGGCGGCTTCCCGCCGTTCTACCTGCAGCCGATCAATTTCGAAGCCCTGTATGCGGAAACCCTGCGTCAGCGTCAGAACGAAGGGACCTCGCTGGCCGATTCCGAGCCGGCTGGCAACGCCTGAGCGTCGATTGCGCCGATGAGCGATTTGACCCACAAGATCGCCGTTCTCGGCGCCGGTTCCTGGGGCACGGCCCTGGCCGCGCTGCTCGCCAGGCATGGTCACCCGACCGTGCTCTGGGGGCGCGATGCGGCGATGGTGGACACCATCGACTGCACGCACGAGAACGCGCGCTATCTGCCGGGCATTGCACTGCCCGACAGCCTGCGTGCCACCACCGACCTGCAGGCGGCGGTCGCTGACGCCACCTGGATCCTGGTGGTGGTGCCCTCGCATGCCTTCACCGAGACCATCCGGCTGATCGCACCGCTGCGCCCGGCCGGCGCCGGTGTCGCCTGGGCGACCAAAGGTTTCGAACCCGGTTCCGGGCGGTTTCTGCATGAAGTGGCGCGCGACATCCTCGGCCCCAGCGTTCCGCTGGCCGTGGTGACCGGGCCCTCCTTCGCCAAGGAAGTCACGCTCGGCCTGCCGACCGCCATCACCGTGCACGGCGACGATGCGGCGTTTGCGCAAGTGGTGGCCGACGCGATGCATGGCCCCACTTTCCGCGCCTACACCGGCGATGACATGGTGGGCGCCGAGCTCGGCGGGGCGATGAAGAACGTGCTGGCGGTGGCCACCGGCGTGGCCGATGGCATGCAGCTTGGTCTCAACGCACGTGCCGGTCTGATCACACGCGGCTTGAACGAGATGCTGCGTCTGGCGGCGGTCATCGGCGCACGTCCGGAGACCTTGATGGGCCTGGCCGGGTTGGGCGATCTGGTGCTCACCTGCACCGGCGATCTGTCGCGCAACCGTCGCCTGGGTCTGGCCTTGGGGCGCGGGCAGAGCTTGGACGAGGCGATCCGCGAGATCGGTCAGGTGGTCGAATCGGTGCAGACGGCCGATGAGGTCATGCGTCAGGCCGAACACCACGGCATCGAACTGCCGATCTCCAATGCCGTGCGCGCGGTATTGCACGGTGAAATCACCCCGGAAGCAGGCTTGAAAGAACTGCTGGCACGCGAGCGCAAGCCAGAGTACCCGCAGACCTTGTTCACCTGAGAACAGCCGACAAGACGGCTGCGCTCACTGCCAGGCCTGCGTGGCCGGTGTTCGGAATCCTCGCGTACCACTCTTTCGTTGTGGTTCCGCGCGCACCGTCCACACTCACTGGATGATCGCTCGCTACGGCTTGTTCGCCGTGCCAAGACCGGTAGCGTTTCGGCGGCCATTGCGAAGATGCACAACACAACGCCCGGCACGACCGGGCGTTTTTGTTTGGCCGCGTGCCGCGGCGCAAGCAGGGCCTTGGCGGATCAGGCATCAGGTATGTGGGGGCGCCCAACGCGCGCATGGCCAACCCTCGTGGCGCAGGCGCATCGTTGGCGAGTTTCCGGGTGCGCAGCGACGCGTATTGTGACGTGCGTGCCCAAACCGCCAATCGATCGCCCAAAAGAAAGAAGCCCGGTCGGGGGACCGGGCTTCCAGTGCAACGCGGGAGAGAGATCGCGTTGCAGTCAAACGTGCGGCTTACCAGCTGAAGCGCGGGCCGACCGACCATTCCTTGTTGCCGTCGCCATCCATACGGATGTCGCCATTGATGCCCCAGTTCTGGTTCAACTTCACCTGGGCGCCAAGACGGCCGTAGAAGTTGTCGCCGATGTCGATGCCACGCTTCTTGGAAAAGTCTTCGTAGCCAGCCAGTGCATAGACTTCGAAGTGCTCGCCGAACGCGTTACGCAGACCGGCTTCAACGCTGTAGCCGTCGAAGTTGATGTTCGGGGTGTCCAGGTCCAGCTTGCGGTAGGCAACGCGCGCAACGAAGTCGGTGCTCGTGGCGATTTCGTGGTTGAAGCCCACGCCGACGCCCCACTGCTGGAAGTCCGAGTCGGTGTTCTCGAACACGTTGTTGTTGTCGTCAGCGTTCTGCTTGCTGTAATCGCCGAACACGTGGAAGTTCGGAGCGATGGCGTAAGAGGCCTTCACGCCCCAGCCGTCCGCATCGCGACCTTCGGTCGGCGTGCGCACGTAATCGCCTTCGACGAAGTTGTAAGAGAGGTTTTCAGCAGCCGAAGCCGCAAACGGCAGAGCTGCGAGAAGGCCGAGGGCCAGCAAAGAAGTCTTCATGATCGGGATACCTGTACTTATTTGATTGGACCGGCGCTGAGGCGAATGCCGTTCGCTGCCGAGATGTAAATTCTCCGTTATTCAATGGAACGCGACATGAATTTTGAACTGACCAGTTGATGAATCATCGCGCCAGATTCAGCTGCGCTTTCTTGTGTCGCGTGCAGATGCGCGCACAGCACGTGCAAAACGTGATGCTTTAGCGCTTACGTGGCGCCGATGTGAGGCGTGCGTGCATAAACGTAATAGGTCGCCTGGTTTCCAGCGTTTCACGTGCGCTGGCTAGACAAGCACATTGCACTGACGCAGTCGCTGGGAGCATTGCACGCCTGTTGAACACCTGTGGAGCTGCATCGTGGCGAAGAAGAGAACGTTGGCGCGGTTTCTGGCCGAAACGCTGCAGAGCGCGGGGGTTGAGCGGATCTGGGGGGTGACCGGTGACAGCCTCAATGGCTTGACCGATGCCTTGCGCGAGATGCAGACCATCGAGTGGATGCATGTGCGGCACGAAGAAGTGGCCGCGTTTGCGGCGGGTGCCGAGGCGGCGGTGACCGGCCAGCTGGCGGTGTGTGCCGGCAGTTGCGGGCCGGGCAATCTGCATCTGATCAACGGGCTGTTCGATTGCCATCGCAGCCGCCAGCCGGTGCTGGCGATTGCCGCGCATATCCCATCGTCCGAGATCGGGCTGAGCTACTTTCAGGAGACCCACCCGCAGGAGCTGTTTCGCGAGTGCAGTCACTTCGTGGAGTTGGTGACCAACCCGGCGCAATTGCCGGAAGTGCTGCATCGGGCGATGCGCTCGGCCATCCTGCAGCAAGGTGTGGCGGTGGTGGTGATTCCCGGCGATATCGCGTTGTTGGAGGTCGACAAGCATGTCTCCAGTGCGTGGCCGGCGCTGCGTCAGCCACGGGTGCTGCCTGCCGCCGAGGATGTGCAGCAATTAGCCGAGCTCCTGCAGCAGAGCAAGGCGGTGACGGTGTTGTGCGGCAGTGGCTGCGCCGGGGCGCATGACGCAGTGGTGGCGTTGGCCGACACTTTGGGTGCACCGGTGGTGCATGCGTTGCGCGGCAAGGAATACGTGGAGTGGGACAACCCGTTCGATGTCGGCATGACCGGCCTGATCGGTTTCAGTTCCGGTTATCACGCGATGCTCAATTGCGACACCTTGCTCATGCTTGGCACGGATTTTCCGTACCGGCAGTTCTACCCGAAGGACGCGACCATCGTGCAGGTGGATCGCGACCCGAGCGCGCTCGGTCGGCGCACGCCGTTGCAGCTGGGCATTGCCGCCGATGTGGGCGAAACCATCGCAGCGTTGCTGCCGCAGCTACAGCGCCGCGAAGAGCGTGGCTTCCTGGAAAAATCGCTTGCGCACTATCGCAAGGCGCGCGAAGGGCTGGACGATCTGGCGGTGCCGGCAGATCCCGGCGAACCGCTGCACCCGCAGTTCGTGACCCGGCTGATCAGCCAGATTGCCGATCAGGATGCGGTGTTTACCTGCGATGTCGGCACGCCCACCGTGTGGGCGGCCCGTTACCTGCGCATGAACGGCAAGCGCCGCTTGCTGGGGTCGTTCAATCACGGCTCGATGGCCAACGCGATGCCGCAGGCGCTTGGCGCGCAAGCAGCATTTCCTGGTCGGCAAGTCATTTCGCTATCGGGCGATGGCGGTTTTGCGATGCTGATGGGCGATTTCATTTCGCTGGCGCAATTGAATCTGCCGGTGAAGGTGGTGGTATTCAACAACGCCTCGCTGGGATTCGTGGCGATGGAGATGAAGGCGGCCGGTTATCTGGATACCGGTACCGAGCTGCGCAATCCGGATTTCGCGGCGATGAGCAACGCGATGGGTATCCTGGGCATTCGTGTCGATGAGTCCTCGCAACTGGAGCGTGCATTGCGCCAAGCCTTCGCGCATTCGGGTCCGGCGCTGGTGGATGTGCGCATCGCCACGCAGGAGCTGGCAGTGCCGCCGGCGATCAAGCTCGAACAGGCCAAGGGCATGGGCCTGTACCTGCTCAAGGCAGTGATGAGCGGGCGTGGCGATGAGGTCATCGCGTTGGTGAAGACCAACCTGCGTTAATTCAGTCGCACTCACGCACACTGGTTGTCCTCTTCAGGCCGCTTCGTCCATGCCCCGTTCGCTGCTACGGCAACTGTTGCTGATCTGGATGGTGATCGTGGCCGCCTGTCTGGGCGTGGCCACGATGTTGTACGGCCTGTATCGGCAGACCGAGGGAGTGCGGCTGGAGGAGGCGCGCCAGCAACTGGGCGGGCAATGCGCGCGCATCGTGCAACGCTATGCCGGGGCAAGCGAGGCGGCGCGTCGCGGCGACGATGGCGTGGGCCTGGCAGCGGTGGTGGTACAGCTGGTACTGGCCGATGCGCCAGGCGTCGAAGGTGGCGTCTGGGACCTGCACAAGGGCTTTGTTGCCTACGCGTACCCGACCTACGACGGCAGCGATCACAAGACCGATATTCCCGCCGCGGAGTGGGCCAACATCGTCAACACGGCGCAGCAGAGCGTGACGACAAGGCAGGCGGCGCAGTACCGTCGCGACGGTCGCCGCGAGGTACTGCTGATCAGCGCATGTCCGTTGGCATCCGGCAGCGCGGCATGGACGATGACGCGGGTGCCGGCCAGCAAGGCCGACGCATGGCGGCCCCTGGTCGTCGGCATGCTGCTGATCTTCGCGATGGTGGCGATATCGGCCATCGCGCTGGGCGTGCTGGTGCGGCGCTGGAGCCAGCGCCTGCAGCGCATCCAGCAGGCGCTGGCCGCCGACACCGAGACGCCGCACATTCCGCCGACCGGGACGCCGGAACTGGACCGCCTGGGCGCGGCGGTCAACGACTATGCGCAGCGCAACGCGCAGGCGCTGGCGCAGACGCGCCGGCTGGCCGACGAGCTGTCGCGGCACGAACGGCTTGCCGCACTCGGGCGTATGACGGCCACTGTGGCGCATGAAATCCGCAACCCGATCGCCACGATGCGGTTGGCGCTGGAAAACGAGATCGCGCGCGACGATGCGACGCCGGACGATGCTGCGCATGGCGAGTTGATGCTGGGGCAGATTCGTCGTCTGGATGGCGTGGTCGAGAGCCTGCTCGGCATGGTGCAGCCGATCCGTCTGCACCTGGAGACGGTGGTGGTGCAGGACTGGCTGGCGACGCTGCTGGAGCCCAGTCCGTTACCGCCCGGCACGCCGCCGCCCCGCGTCCTGCTGCCGGCGGCGCCGTTGCGCTGGACCCTGGATTCGCAGCAACTGGGGCGTGCAGTGCACAACCTGCTGCGCAATGCCGCGCAGCACGCCGATCCAGGCAGCGAGGTCACGCTGCAAGCGGAAGCCGTGGAGGGCATCTTGCAACTGCAGGTCTGCAACCGTGGCGCGCCGATCGCAGAACCGATCGCTGCGCACCTGTTCGAACCGTTCGTCAGTGGCCGCGCCGACGGCAATGGCCTGGGGCTGGCGCTGGTGCGCGAGATCGCGCGCGCGCATGGCGGACACGCGCGCTACGCACATGCCGACGGACTGACCCATTTCATTCTGGAGTTGCCATGGCGCGCATCCTGATCATCGACGACGATGCAGCGTTTCGCACCACCTTGCAGGCCACCTTGCGCTCGCTCGGGCATGCGGTGGTCGCCGCCGAGAATGGGCCGGACGGGCTGGCCCGGTTGAGCGAAGGCGGCATCGACATGGCGTTTGTGGATTTCCGCATGCCGGGCATGGATGGCATCGCGGTGCTGCGTGCGCGCCTGGACGATGCGCAGGCGCGGCAGGTGCCGCTGGTGATGCTGACCGCCCATGTGTCCAGCGGCAACACGATCGAAGCGATGACGCTGGGCGCCTTCGATCATCTGGTCAAGCCGGTTGGTCGTGCCGACATCGTGGAGGTGGTGGAGCGCGCGCTGCTCGGTCGCGCCGATGCGCAGGCTGCAGCGACAGATGCGTTGTCTGCGTCGGCCGAGGACGACGATGCGCTGGTTGGCCACAGCCCGGCGATGCGCACCGTGCACAAGCGCATCGGCCTGGCGGCCGCTTCTGATCTGCCGGTGCTGATCACCGGGGAAACCGGCACCGGCAAGGAATTGGCGGCACGCGCGCTGCATCGCGCCAGCCCGCGCGCCAGTGCGCCATTTGTTGCAGTCAACTGCGCGGCCATTCCGCTGGAGTTGATGGAGAGCGAGCTGTTCGGCCATCGCAAGGGGGCGTTTTCCGGCGCCAGCAGCGACCGGCGCGGGCTGATTCGCGAAGCCGATGGCGGCACGTTGTTTCTGGACGAAATCGGCGACATGCCACTGCCGATGCAGGCCAAGCTGCTGCGTTTCCTGCAGGAAGGCGAGGTGACGCCATTGGGTGGCAGCGGCCCGCAGAAGGTGGATGTGCGGGTGCTGGCCGCCACCCATCGCGACCTGGCGGCCTGCGTGGCCGACGGGCGCTTTCGTAGCGATCTGCGTTACCGCCTCAATGTGGTGCCGATCGAACTGCCGCCATTGCGCGAGCGTGGCCAGGACATCCTGTTGCTGGCACAGCACTTCCTGAGCGCCAATGCAGCGCATGCGCAGAGCCTGTCGCCCGCCGCGCAGGAGCGCCTGCTCGCGCACCGCTGGCCTGGCAATGTGCGCGAGTTGCGCAACGTCATGCAGCGCAGCCAGGTGTTGGTGCGCGGCGCCAGCATCGATGCGGCGGATCTGGAGGAAGCGCTGGGCGAGGCCGGCGAAGCGCCGTCAAATGTTGCGTCGGCGTTGACCGGCACCCTGCCCGAAGCGGTGGCGCAGCTGGAAAAACAGATGATCCAGTCGGCGCTGGAACAGAGCCAGGGCAATCGGGCAGAGGCCGCGCGCCGGTTGGGGATCCACCGGCAATTGCTCTACCGCAAGCTGGAGGAATACGGCTTGTGACACTCGCGCAGGCGTCGACCGCAGACTGCGGGACAGCTGTCCCCAAACCGGACAGGGTGGATGAAATGCAGACGTCTTTCTCCGGCTGTCGACCAATTAAAATCATTTCAAAACAAGCACTTATCAATTGGCACGATTGCTGCTTTGTCTCTGGTACGCGGCCCTTCCCCGCCGCGCAGGAGACATCCCCATGATGCGTCAGACTGTTCTTGCAATTGCCCTGGCCTGCACCATCGGCGCCGCCGCCGCACAAGTGGCCGCCCCGCCGCCGCCGCCGGCTCCCAATGGCCCGATCGGCGGTCCGCCAGCCCCGCCGACCCCGGTCGCCGCCACACCGGTAAGCGTGAGCGGCACCGTCGAGCGCTTCCTGCTCAATCCCAATGGCGACGTCGACGGACTGTGGCTGCGCGACGGCACTCAGGTCGGGTTTCCGCCGCATCTGTCCAGCGAGGTGAAGGCGGCCGTCCGTGCCGGCGACAGTGTCGTCGTGAAGGGCTTCCGCCTGGGCAATCTGCCGGTGCTGCAGGTCAGTTCGATCCGCTCCGGCCGTAGCGGCCGCGAAGTGGTCGACCGCCCGCCCACCTTCGGCGCTGCCCCGCCGCCGCCGCCGACCCCCGGCCAGCTGACCCCATTGCAGTCCGATGGCACGATCCATCGCCTGGTCTATGGGCCTGCCGGCGAGGTCAATGGCGCGCTGGTCAGCGATGGCACGGTGGTGCGGATGCCGCCGCATCTGGCGCTGCAGTTTGCCGATCTGCTACGCGTGGGCGCACCGCTGAGCGCCAGCGGCCTCGGCGTGGCCACCCCGGACGGCCGTGCGATCGAGGCGACCCAGTTGGGGCGTGATCGCTCCTCGCTGCGCGCGCTGTTCACCGCGCCGCGTCCGGACGGCCCGCTGCCGCCGCCCCCGCCGGGCGCTCCGGTTCCGCCGGCCGGCCGTTGAGTCGTACCACCCCTGACTTGTTCGTTGGTTTCCTCCGCTGGTCACGCACCCGCGTGGCCAGCGGCTTGACCGGCACTGCCGGTCCTTTTTCGGAGTAACACCATGCATTGGGTCGACCCTGATTTCCTCCCCGCCACCCGCGGCACCCTGGCGCGTTTCCTGCTCAACCCCAAGGCCGATATCGACGGCCTGCTACTCACCGACGGCACCGAAGTGCACACCCCGCCGCCCGACGGCACCGAAGTGCACACCCCGCCGCATCTGTCCGAGGCGCTGCTGAAGGCGCTCAAGCCGGGCAGCGCGCTCACCGTGCGTGGCCTCAAGCCGCGCGACGTGGAGATGTTGGTGGCGCTGGCGATCGATCCGGAAGGTGGCAAGCGCATCCTCGATGAAGGCCCGCATGGGCCGCATGCCAAGCCCAAACCCAAGCCACCCGGCAAACCGCCCAAGCCGGAAGTGGCCCAGCACAGCGGCACCATCACCCGATTGCTGCATGGTCCGCACGGGCAGGTGCATGGCGTGCTGCTGGACGATGCGGTCACGGTGCGGTTTCCGCCGCATGCCGGTGGCGACTTCGCCAAACAGCTGGTGGTCGGCAAGCCACTGGTGGCCGAAGGCGAGACCAAGGCCACGCCGCACGGTGTGCTGATCCATGCCCATGCCTTGGGTGGCAAGGCGGCGACGCTGAAGCAGATCGAGCATCCGCCGCACGGGCCCGCGCATAAACCCAAGCCCAAGCCCAAACACTAGGAGCCGGACATGCGGCCACCGCGCGCCACTGAGATGCTTGCCCCCTGGTCTGTCACGTGCGCCTTCGTGCGCGCTCGCAGTGGAGCACTGCCATGCCGATGACCAAGGCCAGGCCACGGGGGACGCGCGCGCTGGAAGCATTGCACTTCAGCGTGGCCGACGTGCAGGACGGGCTGGGGCCGTTCCTCAGCGTGTTCCTGCAATCCAAAGGCTGGTCGGTGGCGGCGATCGGCACGGTGATGAGCGTGGGCGGCATTGCCGGCATGCTCGCCACCACACCGGCCGGCGCGCTGGTCGATGCCACCCGGCGCAAACGGGCCGTGGTGGTGATCGGTTGCCTGGCGATCCTGCTGGCCACCGCCTTGATCTGGCTGCAGCCCACCTCTTCCGGCGTGGTCGCCGCCCAGATCGCCTCGGCGTTGGCGGCAGCGGGCATCGGCCCGGCATTGACGGGCATTACCCTGGGGCTGGTGCACGCGCGCGGTTTCGACCATCAACTGGCGCGCAACCAGGTGGCCAACCATGCCGGCAATGTGCTGGCCGCGGTGCTGGCCGGCTGGTTGGGATGGCGTTATGGCTTTGCCGCAGTGTTCCTGCTGACCGCATTTTTTGGCGTCCTGGCGCTGATGGCCGTGCTGGCGATTCCAGCGGCGGCCATCGACCACCGCGCAGCACGCGGTCTTGCGAGCAACAACGGTGGCGATGCGCTGAGTGGGTGGCGCGTGCTGCTGACCTGCCGCCCGTTGGCGCTGCTGGCGGTGACGCTGGGGCTATTCCATCTGGGCAATGCGGCGATGCTGCCGCTGTACGGCATGGCGATCGTGGCGGCGCATGCCGGCGACCCGAGTGCGTTGACGGCCACCACCATCGTGGTGGCACAGGCCACGATGGTGGTGGTCGCGCTGCTGGCGATGCGCTGGATCCGTGTGCACGGGCACTGGTGGGTGCTGCTGGTGGCGTTCATGGCCCTGCCGTTGCGTGCCTTGGTGGCGGCATCGGTGATCCATGGCTGGGGCGTGTTTCCGGTGCAGATCCTCGATGGGCTCGGCGCCGGCCTGCAAAGCGTGGTGGTGCCGACGCTGGTCGCGCGGTTGTTGCAAGGCACCGGGCGCGTGAATGTCGGCCAGGGCGCGGTGATGACGGTGCAGGGCGTCGGTGCGGCACTGAGTCCGGCGTTCGGTGGCTGGTTGGCGCATGCCTTCGGTTATCGCATCGCGTTTCTGAGCTTGGGTGCGATCGCGCTGCTGGCGGTGGCGTTGTGGGCTGGCTGTCGCGGCATGTTGCAGGCAGGGGCCTCCGTGCAGGCCGAGACAATGCTGTGACCGGTGCGCGGTGTGCGCACGAAGGTGGCTACCGATCGCTGGCCGTTGCGGCTTGCGCGTTATCGACCGCACTGCGCCGGCAGGGGTGAGCAAGTGCAATCCGAGCAGGGGCGTGTCCTGTCGGCCGGCAGGCCTGGCATGCGCGCAGATGACGCGGCGCGCGGCATCGCTTCGTCAAGCCGGATCGATGCAGTGTCTATCGCCGTCGAACGATGACAGCCGGCACAGATGAGGCGTCTTGGCGAGATATCAGGTGCGCCAGCCAGGATCTCACCGCGCATGTGGCAATGCGGCCTGGTAGCGGGCACGTAGGCGTATGTCGTTACGCACAGTTCCGGTGACTGCGTGGCTACTGGCCGCCAGCGAAATTCCATTGCCGCCAGGCTTCGAACACCATCACCGCAACGGTGTTGGACAGATTGAGGCTGCGGTTGTCCGGGCGCATCGGCAGACGTAGCCGGTGCTGCGGCGGAATCGATTCCAGCACCTCGGCCGGCAGGCCGCGGGTTTCCGGACCGAACAAAAACGCATCGCCATCGGCGAACTGCGGTGTGTCGTAGCGCACCGTACTGCGGGTGCTCAGTGCGAATACGCGCTTGGGCGCGATCGCGGCCAGTGCGCTGGGCAGGTCGGCGTGCACCTGCAGTGGTGCGTATTCGTGGTAGTCCAGGCCGGCGCGCTTGAGCTGCTTGTCGCTGAGGTCGAAGCCGAGCGGCTCGATCAGGTGCAGGCGCGCGCCGGTATTGGCGCACAAGCGAATCACATTGCCCGTATTGGGCGGAATTTCGGGCTGAAACAGGATGACGTCGAGGACAGGTGCTGACATGCGCGCAAGTGTAGCTGCGCGCGTGCTTAAAGACTGATGGCGGCGTCGACCAGCGCTTCCAGTTCGGCCGGCGAGGGCTGCAGTTGCGGCGTCGGCAGGTTCACGATGACCTGACCCATCAGTGCACCGATGGCGCCAGCTGCCTGGCTGGAGGCGCTCTGCGCACTGGCGGCGGCGCTGCGTACCACCAGGTCGGCACGCTGCTCGGCCGAAGGGCGCACCTGCACCGCCGCCAAGGTGACGATGCGCGGGCCGGCCTGTTCGGCGGCCAGGGCGGCCAATTGTTCGGCCGAAGGACGCACCTGCACGGCGGCCAGGGTGCGGATGTCGCTGGTGCGTTCCAGGGTCTGCTGGGCGATCTGGTCGGCGGCCGGACGCACCTGGACGGTCTCCAGAGTGGTCAGGCTGGCGGCCTGGGCAAAGCCGGCCAAGGTGGCGCTAGCGAACAGGGCGGCGGAGAGGGCGATGCGCAGGGTCTGGGTCTTCATGGCGGGGTCTCTTGGTGTTGTTAGGCAGTGGTGTGGTAGTAATGTAGTACACCGTTTCGGTACGCACAAGAACTTTCGCGTGGCTTTTATTTTGTTCAGCGAAAAGTCAGTTTCAGCGGCTGCCGGCGGTTGCGAGATACAGAGGAGCAAACGGTGTGCCAACAAAAGACTATTGTTTTTAAAGGGTTTTCAGCCGCGTAAGAGTGTCCGCGTCCGGACACCCGGACGCGCTGCGGGACGGCGGACACCGCGGCCAAACGGGTATGCACGCTCAAGGCAAGGCGGTTCGGTGCGCTGAATGGGTGGATGGCGGGTGCCACCGCGTGCCGGATCGCCAGCAGGCAACTGCGGCACAATCCGGCTTTCCCCACAGGTGTGATGACTTATGCGCGTGCTGATGCTGTCTGTTCTGGTTGCCACCACCACTGCGGCGTGCACCTGGGTGCCGATCGAACAAAGCGGCAAAGGTGTGCGGGTGCTGCCCGCAGGCCCCGTGCCAGCGGGGTGTCAGCAGCAGGGCGAAGTGGTGGTGACGGTCAAGAGCAAGGTCGGCTTCTACAACCGCAACCCGCTGCGCGTGCAGGAAGAGCTGGAAACGCTGGCGCGCAACGAGGCCCCCGGCGCCAATGCCAATGCGGTGCAGGCGCAGGGCCAGCCGGCCGACGGCAGCCAGCGTTTCAACGCCTTCCGCTGCCCGCCGCGCTGAACCGTTGGGCTGGGGCGCAGGCGATTCAAATGTAAAGATGCGGTAAAACCAGCCAGCGGCTAGACTAGCGCCCCCTCGCCTGACGCCATGGCGCTACTTCGATGCTCTTCCAGAATGTCTCCATCGCGGGACTGGCGCATGTTGATGCGCCGCACACGCTGACTTCCAAGGAAATCAACGAACGCCTGCAACCGACCTACGACCGTCTCGGGATCAAGACCGACGTGTTGGGCGACGTTGCCGGTATCCATGCACGGCGCTTGTGGGACCAGGATGTCCAGGCATCGGACGCCGCCACCCAGGCCGCGCGCAAGGCGCTGATCGACGCCGGTATCGGCATCGAGAAGATCGGCCTGCTGGTCAACACCTCGGTGAGCCGCGACTACCTGGAGCCGTCCACGGCGTCCATCGTGTCCGGCAACCTGGGCGTGGGCGACCACTGCGTCACCTTCGACGTGGCCAATGCCTGCCTTGCCTTCATCAATGGCATGGACATCGCCGCGCGCATGCTCGAGCGCGGGGAGATCGACTATGCGTTGGTCGTGGATGGTGAGACCGCCAACCTGGTGTACGAGAAGACCCTTGAGCGCATGACCTCGCCGGACGTCACCGAGGAGGAGTTCCGCAACGAACTTGCCGCGCTGACCCTGGGGTGCGGTGCAGCAGCCATGGTCATGGCGCGCACCGAGCTGGTGCCCGACGCCCCGCGCTACAAGGGCGGCGTGACCCGCTCGGCCACCGAGTGGAACAAGCTATGCCGGGGCAACCTGGACCGCATGGTCACCGACACCCGGCTGCTGCTGATCGAAGGCATCAAGTTGGCCCAGAAGACCTTTATGGCCACGCGCCAGGTGCTGGGCTGGGCAGTGGACGAACTGGACCAGTTCGTCATCCATCAGGTCAGCCGCCCGCACACCGCCGCCTTCGTGAAGTCGTTCGGCATCGACCCGGCCAAGGTCATGACCATCTTCGGCGAGCACGGCAATATCGGTCCGGCCTCGGTACCGATCGTGCTGAGCAAGCTCAAGGAACTGGGCCGCCTGAAGAAGGGCGACCGCATCGCGCTGCTGGGCATTGGCTCGGGCCTGAATTGCTCGATGGCGGAAGTGGTTTGGTAAAGTCAGTTCGCCGGACGTGTTAAAAAAAATGGATTTTTAGTACACGTTCCAGCATCATGTTCGCTTGAAGAACATGAGCGAGGCAGCATGGAAAGCGTGTCGACGTTTAATCCTGAGCTTCCGTACAACGATCTCCCGCTGCTTCCACC
This sequence comes from Xanthomonas sp. D-99, assembly GCF_017746145.1. Classification (NCBI taxonomy): domain Bacteria; kingdom Pseudomonadati; phylum Pseudomonadota; class Gammaproteobacteria; order Lysobacterales; family Lysobacteraceae; genus Xanthomonas; species Xanthomonas sp. D-99. The sequence goes on from NZ_JAGHWU010000004.1 coordinate 97,843, forward strand.
AGCGGGAGATATCGAAACACGGAGCCTTCTCAAGGCTTGCATCGGTGCACGAGCTGCGTTGGCCGAGCTGAAGCAGGCAACGGCGCTGTTGCCAAATCCTACGGTGCTGATCAATACCATTCCGATCCTAGAGGCGCAGGCTAGTTCTGAGATCGAGAACATCGTGACGACGACGGATGAACTGTTCCGCTACGCCGAAGATCAGGACAAGGCACAAAAGCCTGCCACCAAGGAAGCATTGCGTTACCGCAGTGCGCTCTATGAAGGATTTCAGTCGCTAAAGCAGCGACCCTTGTGTACCGACACCTCCATCGTCGTCTGCAGCCGCATCAAGGCGGTGCAAATGCAGATCCGTCGCGTGCCCGGGACTGCGCTGGCAAACGACCAAACACAGCAGATCATCTACACCCCGCCGGTTGGCGAAACGCTGCTGCGCGACAAACTCGCCAACTGGGAGCGTTTTATCCACGATCACACCGAGGTTGATCCCCTGATTCGGATGGCAGTGGCGCATTACCAATTCGAAGCGATCCACCCGTTCACCGATGGCAACGGTCGCACGGGACGGGTGTTGAACCTGCTGATGCTGATCGAGCAAGGCCTGCTTGATCTGCCAGTGCTCTATCTCTCTCGTTACATCATCCGCCACCGCAGCGACTACTATCGTCTGCTACTGGATGTGACGCGGCATGGAAAGTGGGCGGAATGGATTCATTACATGCTGGCTGCGGTTGCCGAAACCGCTGCATGGACGACGGCAAAGATCCAGGCGATTCGTGGGCTAGAGGCGCAAGCCCGCGACTACATTCGTGACCACGCTCCCAAAGCATATAGCCGGGAGTTGGTGGACGTGATTTTCAACCAGCCTTACTGCCGTATCCAGAATGTCGTCGGCATGGTGGGGGTTACGCGCCAGACCGCTGCACGGCATCTCAAAGAGCTTGCGGACATTGGCGTGCTGCACGACCAGCGCCAGGGCAAAGAGAAGCTATTTCTACACCCGGCATTCCTTCGCTTGCTGTCCAATGACGACAACCAGTTACCCGCCTACCGCGTGCCTACGCGGACTGTGGAACAGAACGCATGACCAACAAATACGACCATCTCGATCGCCAAACCTTGATTGGCCTGTTGCAGCGGCGCGATGCCGAGCGACAGCTGGGGTTGGTATGGGAGCGCGACGAGATCGAGGCCGACCAGGCACTCAACGACGACTTTGTCGCGTTGTCGCTGGACGCTGGTTTGAGTCATGGCGAGGCGCCGTGGGACAACCTAATCATCGAAGGCGACAACTACGATGTATTGCGTGCGCTGCGCATGACACATAAAGGCGCGATCCGCTGCATTTATATCGATCCGCCTTACAACACGGGTAATAAGGACTTCGTCTACAACGACCGTTTCGTCGACAAGACTCATAGATTTCGTCATTCGCTGTGGCTGGAATTCATGTATCGGCGCCTACAACTTGCTAAAGAGTTGTTGGCCGACGACGGAGTTATCTTTGTCAGTATTGATGACAATGAGGTGTTCCGGCTTGGGATGCTGATGGATCGGGTTTTCGGAGAGAATAATAAAGCTGGCATAGTAATCTGGAAAAATGTGACGGATAACAATCCGAGTAGGGTTGTGACTGAGCATGAATACATTTTAGCGTACTGTCGAAAAATTGAGTCATGCCCTTCGGTATGGAAATCCTCAGATATTGCAGTGAAAAATCTTCTTCTTGATAAAGAAAAAGATCTTCTAAGCGCTGGTTTGAGTGGAAATGAGTTGCAACGTACGTATACCTCCTGGTTTAGGTCTGTGAAAGATCAGCTCTCACCATTGGATAACTACAAGTTTATAGATCAAGATGGTATCTATGCTGGAAGTCGCAGTGTGCATAACCCGGGAAAAGAAGGGTACCGTTACGACGTTATCCATCCCATCACGGGAAGGCCTTGCAAGCCGCCGCTAATGGGTTATCGATTTCCACAGGAAACGATGCAGAAACTTCTGGAAGACGACCGGATCTTGTTTGGCGATGATGAGAAAAAGCTTATTGAGCTGAAAATTTATGTTTCAGATTATAAGCAGAAGCTGGCAAGTGTCGTCGATATTGATGGGCGTGCGGGAGCCAACGAAGTAAAGTCGATTTTCGATGGCAAGAAAGTCTTCAATAATCCTAAGCCTGTGCTATTGCTTAAGGATATTCTGTCTTACGTAACAAATGATCAGGATACCGTGTTGGATTTCTTTTCGGGTTCTGGGAGTGCCGCGCATGCCGTCGCCAAACTCAATGCCGAAGATGGCGGGAAACGTAAGTTCATTCTTGTGAGTAGTACCGAAGCGACTGAAGGTGAGCCGGATAAGAACCTATGCCGCGACGTTTGTGCCGAGCGAGTGCGCCGTGTCCTTGGTGGCTATACCGATACAAACGGTCAAACAATGGAGGGAATGGGTGGCGGCTTCGCCTACTTGCGTACCCGTCGCATCCCGAAGCATCGGTTGGCGCTCAAATTAGACCACGCAGAGGTTTGGCACGCGCTTCAACTGTTGCATCGCCAGCCGTTGTCGCCCTGGCCTGGCGGCGGTTTTGGCAGTGATGGCGAACTGGCCTATTTGGCGGATTTCCAGGCCGCACATTTAGAGCAGTTGCGGGAGTGGCTGCGGACCCGCACAGCGGCAGTCGCTGTCGTCTATACCTGGTCGACGGAACGGCTGAAGGGATTGCTGAGAGAGGCAGCGGCCGACTTGTCTCTGCTGCCTTTGCCGCACCACCTGCGCGAACGCTTCGGACGTTGATATGCCCATGCCATTGAAAGAGTTTCAGAACGTTATCTGCGACGGCATCGTCGCCCAGTTTGGTGAGGTGCGTGCGCTATATCGACAGATTGCCGCCGCAGCGCCCGAACGCATTGACCAGGCGCGTCGCAAGGACGCTGTCATCGTGTTGCAGGCGCCGACTGGCGCTGGCAAGACGCGTATGGCGATCGAAGTGATGCGCCGCGTGGCGGCCGAGGAACGGATGTTGTGGTTCTGGTTTGCGCCTTTCACTGGGCTGGTCGAGCAATCGCGCAAGGTTCTGACCGATCAGGCACCAGAGTTGGCGCTGCTGGATCTGGATGCGGATCGGCAATTGGATGCGGTGCGCGGTGGCGGGGTGTTCGTGGTCACCTGGGCCTCGTTGGCGGCACGCAAGGCCGAGAGCCGGCGCGCGCGCCAGCGCAGCGACGCCGGCCTTTCCATCGACGACGTCATCGCATTCGCACGTGAGCAAGACTTGCGCATTGGCTGTGTGGTGGATGAGGCGCATCACGGATTCCAGCGAGATACCCAAGCCAGGGCGTTCTTTTGCGACGTGCTGAAGCCTGATTACGCACTGCTGATGACCGCCACGCCACGCGACGCTGATATGAAGGCCTTCGAACGTGCGACCGGTTATTTCGTCGGGGAGCCACCGGACTGGGCCTCGGTCAGCCGTGCCGATGCAATGGACGCCCGCCTGCTCAAGCGGGGCGTGCGGATGGTGCGTTTTATCGCCCGCGATGGCGATACCGCGCAATTGGTGGATTTTGAACATCTTGCGTTGCGCGAGTGCACACAGATGCATCGCACCATTCGCAAGAACTTGGCAGATGCGGATATTGCACTGACGCCATTGATGCTGGTGCAGGTGCCGGATGGCAAAGTCGCGCAGGAAGCGGCACGGACGTATCTAGTTGAGCACCTTGGATTCGATGCGACCGCGGTGAGTGTCCATACCGCCGCCGAACCTGATCCGGATCTATTGTCGTTGGCGCAAGATCCCACAGTGGAAGTGCTGATCTTCAAGATGGCCGTGGCCCTGGGGTTCGACGCGCCACGTGCGTTCACCCTGGCGGCATTGCGCGGTACCCGGGATTCAGGCTTCGGGGTGCAAGTGATCGGCCGCATCATGCGCCGTCATGCGCTGCTGCAGGCGCAGATGGATGTGCTGCCCGTTCTGGACCACGGATATGTCTTTTTGGCTAACTCCGAGTCGCAAGAAGGTTTGCTGGTAGCCGGCGCCCAGATCAACACACTCACAACGCAGGCGCCTGAGCTCGGGACGCAGACGGTTGTCACCATGATCGGCGATGGCGCCTCGCTGCAGGTCGTGCGCAGCGGAGAGCCTCTGAGCTTGCTGGTATCGCGCGCAGGGGCGCAGGTGTTGGACGCCGAAGCCGCGAGAGATGCGGTTTCCTCGGCGGGCACTACGAGTGAAGTGGCTGGTGCACTAGTGGGGACCCCGTTCGATGGGATGGCGAACGCAACCCAAGCCGCGCTGGAAATGTTTGGAGGCGAGGGTGCCTGGCCTGCTCGGGCCATCAGTGCCGCTGGTGCGTTTGTGTTGGCTCAGGAGAGCATGTATCGATATCCGCGTCGTTCCGACGCGCCAGATCGCCTGCGTGGAGAACAGCTGCCACCCGTGTCAGCCGATTTCGAGGCAGGCTTGGCCGCGCACGTCGATTTCTCACCGGAAGTGCTAGCCGATCGCCTGCGTGGCAGGGTGCAGGTGCAGCGCTTGGACACAGACTTGTTTGCTGGTCATCGGGTCGCAGAAGATGGCAGTGACCTTTGGGCCAATCTTTCGCCGCAAGCTGTCGCCGAAAAAGCCGAACAAATCCGATTGCGGCTGGTAGAAGCGAACGATCGCGAGTTATACCTCAGACTATTGGAGCGTTTCGTTCGCGCGATCGAAGCATCAGGCGCGGAAGCGCCTGAAGACGAAGAGCTGCAAATGCGCCAGTTGGATCTCTTGCTGGTGAGACGCCCTCGGCTTCTGCAAGATGCATTCAAACGCCTGCGTCAGGGCCAGGTGCTCGATGTCGATGTGCTACTGCCGGCCGAGTTAGTCAGCGATCAACCGCTGCGCTCGGCCAATCGTGGGCTTTATGGCGTCTTTCCATCTGGTTTGAACCAGGATGAGCTCGCCATTGCGGAGCGTCTGGATGCCAGTACCCAAGTGCGGTGGTGGCATCGCAATCAACCCAAATCAGGCATCGGCCTCTATCGCTGGGATGAGGGGGATGGCTTCTATCCTGATTTCGTGGTGTCTGTTGCAGAAAGTTCTGCTCCGGGTATCGCGCTGCTGGAATTGAAGGGTGACCACTTGTGGGGTAAGCCCAGCGAAGTGGACAAGAGTGCGGCTGCCCATCGGGAGTACGGTCCCGTTTTCATGGTCGGTCGCAAGCGCGGCGAGCGTGATTTCTTCTATTTGCGCGAGTTGGGTGGGCGCCTGCAAAGCGCAGGGTCCTTTGATCTGGATCGGATGCGATTTACATGAACTACCCCGGCTATCCCTTCACCCCCAAGCGCCTTGAGGTGCGACCCGGCGTTGCGATGTCGTATCTGGACGAAGGCCCGCGCGATGGCGAGGTGGTCGTGATGCTGCACGGCAATCCGTCGTGGAGCTATTTGTGGCGGCATCTGGTGAGCGGCCTGTCCGATCGCTACCGCTGCATCGTGCCCGATCACATCGGCATGGGTTTGTCCGACAAGCCGGACGATGCACCCGACGCGCAGCCGCGTTACGACTACACGCTGCAATCGCGCGTGGAGGATCTGGACAGCTTGTTGCGGCATCTGGGCATTACCGGGCCAGTCACGCTGGCGGTGCACGATTGGGGCGGCATGATCGGTTTCGGCTGGGCGTTGTCGCATCACGCGCAGGTCAAGCGGCTGGTCATCACCAACACGGCCGCGTTCCCGCTGCCGGCGGAAAAACCGATGCCATGGCAGATTGCGATGGGCCGGCACTGGCGGCTGGGCGAGTGGTTCATCCGCACCTTCAATGCGTTTTCGTCCGGCGCTTCGTGGTTTGGCGTGTCGCGGCGGATGCCGGCAGCGGTACGTCGTGCGTATGTGGCGCCGTACAACAACTGGCGCAATCGCATCTCCACCATCCGCTTCATGCAGGATATCCCGCTGTCGCCAGCCGACAAGGGGTGGTCGCTGCTGGAGCGCTCGGCGCAGGCGCTGCCTGCGTTCGCCGATCGCCCGGCCTTCATTGCCTGGGGTCTGCGCGATATCTGTTTCGACAAGCACTTCCTGGCCGGCTTTCGCAAGGCATTGCCACAGGCCGAAGTGAGCGCATTCGACGATGCCAATCACTATGTGCTGGAAGACAAGCATGAGGTGTTGGTGCCGGCGATTCGCGCGTTTCTGGAGCGCAATCGGCTGTAGCGCATCGCGCCGGCACAGCGTGCGGGGACACGTCAGCTCACCGCACGCAATGACTGCAATGACTGCATCGACATCCGATGCAGCGTGCAGGAGATCTCGGCCAGCTGCCTGCCGACGCTGTTGCGAGCACGACACAGGTGCTGCGCTACGGTGTTATACCGGCGGCAGCGGATTGCGTTGCGCGTCGTCCACGCCGACCCAATCGGCATCGGTCAGCGCGTGCAGGCCGTGCGCCAGGCGCGATTTGTCGCATTGCGCACTGCGCTGCCCGAATTCCAGCGAGGCCGGCACGGCCGCGCAGGACGACGGGCGGCGGTCGTGGATGCTGCAGCGGCTGTAGCGCCCGATGTCGGCGTCCAGTGCGATGCAGCGCGGCTGCGATTGGGAGGTGCCGCGCATCACCCGCTCATGCGTGCGTAGCGCCTCGGTCAGCTCGATCGGCACCCTGCCGCCCAATGCAGGATCGGCCTCGCTCCAATGGAAACTGACGCGGAAATAGGCGCAGCAGGCGCCGCAGGTAAGGCAGGGGTGTGCCATGGAATGCCGGGCCTGGCGCGGCGAAATCGCGTGGGAAGCGCGGCATTTTGACCGAACCGCGCCGCGATACAAGTAGCGTGCTGCGGTGGCCGGTTAGCGATTCAGATGTGCGCCGCCATGCCTGGGGACGCGGGGCTGCACGCGTGCCGTCGCGCTCTGGCATGCGCTGAGAATCTATTGCGACGATTTGATCGGCCACTGCCGCGCATCGATGCGGCATGGGCGCCGCGCGATGGTGAGCCGCGCCTGCCTCCCCCCTGCGCCACGCGTTGCCTGCAAGTAGCCTGCAGGCGGCCGGCGGCATTGGTGCATGGGTGATAATGCGCCAATGACGACCCTCTGCAATATCGCGGCCACCCTGCCGCAACTGGCGCGCGAGCGCCCCGACCAGATCGCCATCCGCTGCCCGGGCGGTCGCGGTGTCAACGGGTTTGCTGCCTACGATGTGACCTTGAGCTATGCCGAGCTGGATACGCGCAGCGATGCGATTGCCGCCGGACTGGCACGCCACGGCATCGGGCGCGGCGCGCGTGCGGTGGTGATGGTGCGGCCGTCGCCGGAATTCTTCCTGCTGATGTTTGCCTTGTTCAAGGCCGGTGCGGTGCCGGTGCTGGTGGACCCGGGCATCGACAAGCGAGCGCTCAAGCAATGTCTGGACGAAGCGCAGCCGCAGGCGTTTATCGGCATTGCGCTGGCGCAGCTGGCACGCCGGTTGCTGCGCTGGGCGCGCTCGGCAAAGCAGATCGTCACCGTCGGCGGACCTTACGGCTGGGGCGGAGTCACGCTGGCACGTGTAGAGCGCGATGGCGCCGGCGCAGGCAGCCAGTTGGCCGACACCGCGCCCGACGATGTGGCGGCGATCCTGTTCACCAGCGGCTCCACCGGCGTGCCCAAGGGCGTGGTCTACCGGCACCGGCATTTTGTCGGGCAGATCGAATTGCTGCGCAATGCCTTCGGTATGCAGCCCGGCGGCGTGGACTTGCCGACGTTCCCGCCGTTTGCCTTGTTCGACCCCGCGCTGGGGCTGACCTCGGTGATTCCGGACATGGACCCGACGCGCCCGGGCAGCGCCGACCCGCGCAAGTTGCATGATGCGATCGCGCGCTTTGGCGTCACCCAGTTGTTCGGTTCGCCTGCATTGATGCGCGTGCTGGCCGATCATGGCCAGCCGCTTCCCAACGTGCGCCTGGCCACTTCGGCCGGTGCGCCGGTGCCGCCGGATGTGGTGGCCAAGATCCGCGCGCTGCTGCCGGCCGATGCGCAGTTCTGGACCCCGTACGGCGCCACCGAGTGCCTGCCGGTGGCCGCGATCGAAGGCCGCACCCTGGAAGCGACGCGCAGCGCCACGGAAGCCGGTGCCGGCACCTGCGTAGGCCATGTCGTGCCGCCCAACCAGGTGCGCATTATTGCGATCGACGATGCGGCCATTGCTGACTGGAGCGGCGTGCGCGAGCTGGCGACGGGCGAGGTCGGCGAGATCACCGTTGCCGGCCCCACCGCCACCGACACTTATTTCAACCGTGATGCGGCCACGCGCATCGCCAAGATCCGCGAACGTTGCGGCGATGGCAGCGAGCGCATCGTGCACCGCATGGGCGATGTGGGGTATTTCGATGCCGAAGGACGCTTGTGGTTCTGCGGGCGCAAGACCCAGCGCGTGGAAACCGCACAAGGCCCGATGTACACCGAGCAGGTGGAGCAGATCTTCAATGCGTTACCCGGGATGGGGCGCAGCGCGCTGGTGGGCGTGGGCGAGAGGGGCCGGCAGCGTCCGGTGCTGTGCTACGAACCGGACGCCTACGCCTGGATGTCCAGCCCGATGGAGCAGGAGGACTTCAGGCAGCAGCTGCGCAGTACCGCTGCAGCGCATCCGCTCACCGCCGGCATCGCCGATTTCCTGTGCCATCCGGGCTTTCCGGTGGATATCCGCCATAACGCCAAGATCGGCCGCGAAACGCTGGCGGTGTGGGCAGCGCAGCAGCTGCAGAAGAGCGGCTGACCACAGGGCGCGCGCAGTGGTGGGCGGGCGTGGATGGCGCGCTCAAAAAATCGCTCTGAGAAATCGCAGTGCGCGAGCGATCGATTCCGAGCACTCCACACCGCGCCGGACATTAGGCGCAGTGTGCATTGGTCGCTTCGGGTCGCCTGCGGCAGATTGCATGGCCACGTGTCGAGGCAAGATCGCCAAGGCGGGTATGGCCGGCTATGGTGTCGTCCCTCAGAGGCGAGGTGTGGTGCGATGAAGGTATTGGTGACCGGTGGTGGCGGCTTTCTTGGCCAGGCGTTGTGCCGCGGCCTGCGCGCGCGTGGGCACGAGGTGGTGAGCTTCCAGCGCGGCGATTACCCGGTGCTGCAACAGCTGGGCGTGAGCCAGATCCGCGGCGACCTGGCCGACCCGCAGGCGGTGCGGCATGCCTTCGCCGGGATCGATGCGGTGTTCCACAATGCCGCCAAGGCCGGCGCCTGGGGCAGTTACGACAGCTATCACCAGGCCAATGTGGTGGGCACGCAGAACGTGATCGAGGCCTGTCGCGCCAATGGCGTGCCGCGGTTGATCTATACCTCCACGCCCAGCGTCACCCATCGCGCCACCAACCCGGTGGAAGGACTCGGTGCCGATGAAGTGCCGTATGGCGACAATCTGCGCGCCGCCTACGCGGCGACCAAGGCCATCGCCGAACGTGCAGTACTGGCCGCCAACGGCGCCCAGTTGGCGACAGTGGCACTGCGACCGCGCCTGATCTGGGGGCCGGGCGACAATCATTTGCTACCGCGCCTGGCAGCGCGTGCGCGTGCCGGGCGGCTGCGCATGGTCGGCGATGGCAGCAATCTGGTCGACAGCACGTACATCGACAACGCCGCGCAGGCGCATTTCGATGCGTTCGAGCACCTTGCCGTGGGCGCTGCCTGCGCAGGCAAGGCGTACTTCATTTCCAATGGCGAACCGCTGCCGATGCGCGAGTTGCTCAATCGCCTGCTGGCTGCGGTGGGTGCGCCGGCAGTCACGCGTTCGTTGTCGTTCAACACCGCGTACCGTATCGGTGCGGTGTGCGAAACGCTATGGCCACTGTTGCGTCTGCCAGGCGAGGTGCCGTTGACCCGTTTTCTGGTGGAACAGCTGTGTACGCCGCATTGGTACAGCATGGAGCCGGCACGTCGCGACTTCGGCTATGTACCGCGCGTCAGCATCGAAGAAGGCCTGCAACGGCTGCGATCCTCATCTTCCAACGACATCGCCATCACCGTATAAAGACCGGCATATCCACAAGATACGTCTGCGCCGATTCGGCACGACAACTTTTGGATACCTTGCCATGCTGCATTACGCCATCATCTTTTTCGTCATCGCCATCATCGCTGCTGTGCTGGGCTTTAGCGGTATCGCCGGTGCGGCGACCAACATCGCCTGGATCCTGTTCGTGGTGTTCCTGATCCTGGCAGTGATCTCGATGTTCCGTCGCGGCAAGGTATAACGCTTTGCTGCGATACGTCACGGCAGCGGCGCTGCCGGTTGGCGCTCACAGGGCCCGCTTCCGCAAGGACGCGGGCCCTGTGCGTTGTGGCGGCAAGTGCCCGGATCTTGGCTGATTACCGCTGTTTTCCCTTGGACCGCACGTGCTTGCCATTGGCCAGCACGGCATCGCCGATCGCAGCAAATTCCGGTTACCGATGCAGCGCGCTGGAGGCGGCTTTGGCAGGCCTCGGATCGACCTTGCACACCAGCAGCCGCTGTCCTGCTGCACGCGACTGACGGATGAGTTCGCCATGCAACTGCGTGGCAAGACCGCGCCGACGTGCGGTGCGGCGATCACGATGCGTTCGACTTCCACGAAGCGTGCAACGCGATCGGCCGTCCACGCGAAGTTCGCAGTGGCACATCGCATCCTGATCCAGCGCGAGCAGCAAGCCGTCAGCCGGCGCGGCGATACGGAGGTGCCAGGCCATTGCCAGCAACGCGGCGAGGCCATCGAAATCGAGCAAAGACAAGCGGTGGCATCGGCGTTATCAAGTGCAAGCGCCGCGTCGTGGTTGTGCGGCGGTATGGCACGTCGTGGCGGCAGCGCCATCACTGCGGTTGGACCGCACTGCGCAGCAACTGGTCCTCGGCATGTCGCTGTAGTGCGAGCTCGATCAACCGCGTGATCAGACTTTGATAGTCCAGCCCGCTTGCCTGCCACAATTTCGGATACATGCTGATGCGGGTGAAGCCCGGCAGCGTGTTGACCTCGTTGATCACGATGCGTCCATCGGCGCACAGGAACACGTCCACGCGTGCCATGCCTGCACAGTCCAGTGCCTGATAGGCCTGCACCGCGACTTGCTGGATGCGCTGCTGGGTCTGCGCATCGATGTCAGCCGGGATCACGATCTCCGCACCGTGTTCGCTGATGTATTTGGTTTCGTACGAATAGAACGCATCGTGCACCACCACTTCGCCACAGACGCTCGCTTGGGGCGCATCGTTGCCCAGCACGGCACATTCGATTTCGCGCCCGGCAATGGCTGCTTCCACCAGCACCTTGTGGTCGTAGGCCAAGGCCAGGGCGAGTGCAGCGGCGAACTGGTCGGCGCTGCGCACCTGGCTGACGCCGACCGACGAGCCCTGGTTGGCCGGTTTGACGAACAGTGGCAAGCCCAACTGCGCGATCAACGCATCCACATCGGCCATTGCGGCGGTGTGGCGGTTGAAGCAGGCGAACGGCGCCACCGCCAGCCCGGCATCGCGCAACACGCGCTTTGCCATGTCCTTGTCCATCGCGACCGCCGAGCCGAGTACGCCGGAGCCGACGAACGGCAGGTTGGCCATGCGCAGCAGCCCCTGCAGCGAGCCGTCTTCGCCCAGGGTGCCGTGCACGATGGGAAACACCACATCGATCTGCGCCAGTGCCTGCTCCGGCTGGATCGGGCGCACCTGCTGCTGTTGCGCGCCCGGCAGCAGCGCCACGCCGCGACCGCTACGATGCAGCGCGATGCGCACCGGGTCGTCGGCATGCAGCAGGAAGCTGTCGGGGTCGTTGACGTGCCACTGGCCTTGCTTGTCGATACCGATCAGCACCGGCTCGAAGCGTTGCGGGTCCAGCGCATCCAGGATATTGCGCGCCGATTGCAACGAAACCTCGTGCTCGGCCGATTTGCCACCGAAGATGAGGCCGACCCGAATCATGCGCATTGCCTGCTCCTGCCATTCGAAGTGGACAGGATGCCTGTGGCGTATGCGCTGAAGGAAGTCTTGCTGCAGCCAGCCATGGCAAACAACGCCGGCGTGCCCAATGCGCCTGTCAATGCCCTACCTTGCCCGGCGACGCACCCTTGCAACGACCGCACGATCGCCACACCGGCAGCCGGCACACGTGCACGCCGCCGTCAGGCAGCTGCGACATGCAGGGGCGGTAGAATGCGCCCATGCCCGGATCACTCTTCAATTCCCTCAAGCCGCTCGCCGGCCAGGCCCTGCAGGCAGCGCTCAACCGTGCGCTGGCGCTGGACCCGGATACCCGCGACGCCCTGCTGCCGCTGGAAGGCCAGCGCATCGCGCTGACCCTGGAGGCGCCCGCGCTGGCCCTGCAGATTCGCGTGCACGAGCGCCGGTTGCTGGTCGGCCCGGTCGATCAGGCACAGGAACCCGACCTGGCGGTGCGCAGCAGCCTGGCCGGCTTGCTCGGGCAACTGCCGCTGCTGGCCAACGCACGTCGCACCGGCGCGCCGGCCGGTCGGCTCAAGGTTTCCGGCGATGCCGAACTGGCGCGCCAGCTGCAGCAACTGGCTGGCCGCTTCGACCCGGATTGGCAGTTGCCGTTCGTTTCGGTGTTCGGCGACATTCTGGGCGTGCAGATTGCCGGTGCGGTGCGCGCAGCGCTGCAGCAGGCACGGCGCAGTGCAGTGGATCTGGCGCAGAGCGCAGCCGAATTCGTCACCGAAGAATCGCGCGATGTGGTGCCGCGCGCCGAGCTTGAGGCTTTCCACGACGACGTGGACGAACTACGCGATGACGTCGAACGGCTGGCCGCGCGCGTGAGCCGCCTGCGCACGAACGGAGGCGCGGCATGAAGGCGATCCTGCGGGCAAGCCGCATCGGCCGGGTGATCCTGCGCTACCGCCTGGACGCCTTGCTGGAAGGCGCCCCGGCCGAGCGCTGGCTGCGTTTGGCCAAACCCTTCGTGCCGCGTGCCAGCGCCGAAATCGCCGCGCAATCGCGCGGTGCGCGGCTGCGCCTGGCGCTGCAGGAGCTGGGGCCGATCTTCGTCAAGTTCGGGCAGATTCTGTCCACCCGACGCGATCTGATTCCGGCCGACGTGGCCGAGGAACTCACCTTGCTGCAGGACCGGGTCAAGCCATTCGATGGCCAGGCCGCGCGTCTGATCGTCGAAGCCGCACTCGGCCTGCCGGTGAGCGTGGCGTTTGCAAGTTTCGATACCGTGCCGCTGGCCTCGGCGTCCATTGCGCAGGTGCATGCAGCCACGTTGCCGCCCGATGCCAACGGCGTGCGCCGCGAAGTGGTGGTCAAGGTGCTGCGCCCGGAGATCGAGCGCCAGATCGATGCCGATATCGCGTTGCTGCACTCGCTGGCCACCCTGGTCGAGCGCACCCACCCGCGTGCGGACAAGATCCGGCCGCGCGAAGTGGTGGCCGAGATCGAAGGCACGCTGGCCGCCGAACTGGATCTGCAGCGCGAAGGCGCCAACGCCAGCGTGTTGCGCCGGTTCTGGGAAGGCTCGGACGATCTGTACGTGCCGGAAGTGATCTGGTCGCACACCGCCGAGCGCGCGCTCACGCTGGAGCGCGTGTACGGCATTCCGTCCGACGACATCGCCAAGCTCGACGCGGCCGGCATCGATCGCAAGGCGCTCGCGGCCAAGGGCGTGCGCGTGTTCTACACCCAGGTATTTCGCGACAACTTCTTCCACGCCGATGCGCACGCCGGCAACATCTGGGTCGATTCGGATCCGGAACGCCGGCTCAATCCGCGCTTCATCGCGCTGGATTTCGGCATCATGGGCCAGCTCTCGCAGGAAGATCAGTACTACCTGGCCGAGAACTTCATGGCGATCTTCCACAAGGATTACCGCCGCATGGCCGAGTTGCACGTGGAGGCTGGCTGGATGCCCAGCAACGTGCGCATCGACGAACTGGAAGCGGCAGCGCGCTCGGTGTGCGAGCCGTATTTCACCCGCCCGCTATCGGAGATTTCACTGGCGCAGGTGCTGATCAAATTGTTCCGCGTGGCGCAGCGCTATGAGTTGACGTTGCAGCCGCAGCTGATCCTGCTGCAGAAAACGCTACTCAATATCGAAGGCGTGGGCCGGCAGCTCGACCCCAGGCTGGATATCTGGGCGGTGGCGCGACCGGTGCTCGAACGCATCCTGCGCGAGCGTTACAGCCCGCGCCGTGTGCTGCGCGAACTGGGCAAGCGTTTGCCGGAGATCATGACCCATGCGCCGGACATGCCGCGGCTGGTGCACAGCTGGCTGAAGCAGCAGGTGGAAGGCCGCCATCAGATCGGCATCCGCTCGCCCGAACTGCTTGCCCTGGACCTGAGCCTGCGCAAGCTGCAAACCCGCGTGGTGACCGCCATCACCGGCAGCGGGTTACTGGTGGTTGCTGCCGTGCTGTACGGCCTACATCCGGATGGCTGGTACCTGGGCACGGTGCCGGTGTGGAGCTGGATCAGCGGCGGCGCCGGTTCGGCCGCGCTGCTGGTCGCCTGGTTGCGGCGATAGGAGACGACCATGCCCGACGCAACCGATGCCGTGGACGCAAGCACACCGGTTGCCGCGATTGCTGCGCTGGACGCCCCACCGCGCACGCAACATTCCAGCTATCCGCCGGTGTTCGCCGCGCAGATGGGCGGCCGCCAGAAGCGCGCACTGGGCGAGGTGTTCGGGCTGCGCAACTTCGGCGTCAACCTGACCACGCTGGCGCCGGATGCGCGCTCGGCGCTGCGGCACGGGCATTCGCAGCAGGACGAATTCGTCTACATCGTCAGCGGCGCGCCCAGCCTGATCACCAACGCCGGCGAGCAATTGCTGCAGCCGGGCATGTGCGTTGGCTTCCGCGCCGGTGATGGCGATACGCATTGCCTGATCAATCGCAGCGAGGCGGTGGTGACGTACCTGGAAGTGGGTGACCGCAGCCCCGGCGATTGCGTGACCTATCCGGACGATGACCTGATGCTGGTCCCGATGGCGGATGGGCAGCGCGCGTACCGGCACAAGGACGGCACGCCCTACTGAGCGCGCGGCTGGTAGTCCATCTGTTGGCGTTGAACGATGCAACACGCCGCGCTACGTGCATCGCCCGCGCTGACGCTGGCGTGGTTCGGTCGCGTGAGATGCGAAGCAGCCACCCACACAGCGGGCAGGCATCAGCTGCGTGGTAGCACGCAGCAACCGCACCGTACGAGCGGTGCGGGCCGCAGCCGTGGCCGTGCGCGTGGCCTGGCAACGCACAGTCGTTTGTTCGCTGCCGGCAGCGCGGCGATGCAGTGGCATGCGGTGTCGGCGATGCGGATAATCGGCCGGTGAGCATATCCCCCAAACAGTTGCAGATCCTCTACCAGGACGATGTCCTGGCCGTCGTCGACAAACCCGCCGGCCTAATGGTCCATGACAGCAAGCTGGCGCGTGGAGAGGACGACTTCCTGGCCGACCGCCTGCGCGAGCAGCTGGGCAAGCCGATCTTTTTGGTGCACCGGCTCGACCGCGCCACCAGCGGCTGCCTGCTGTTGGCCTTCGATCGCGACAGCGCCAGTGCGCTGGGCAAGGCCTTGATGGCCGGCGAGGTGGAGAAACAGTACCTCACCGTCTGTCGCGGCTGGCCGGCCGAGGAGCGCTTCATCGTCGACCATGACCTGGACGGCGGTCCGGGCAAGCCGGTCAAGAAGCCGGCAGTGACGCATTTCCAGCGTCTGGCCACCGGCGAGCTGGAGATTCCTTCCACCGGGTTCACCACCTCGCGCTACGCACTGCTGCGCTGTCAGCCGCAGACCGGCCGCTTCCGGCAGATTCGCCGGCATATGAAGCATCTGTCGCATCACATGATCGGCGACACCAGCCACGGCGACGGCCGCCACAACCGCAGTTTCCGCATGCTCGGCATCCACCGCATGTTGCTGCACGCCGAACGCCTGGAATTTCCGCATCCGGCCGATGGCAGGCGCATCGGCGTCACCGCGCCGCTGGATGTCGAATTTTCCAAGGCCTGCGCGTTGTTTGGGTGGGAGATGGCGGGGTTGGGACTCATGCAGACGGCGTGATGTGGTGTGCCTGGTTCGCAGATCGAGATGTTCATTCAGTCTGCTAGACATCTGCGCCAGCGTCCCCTCACCCCAACTCCTCTCCGCGGGCAGGAGAGGGGGTTGAGTGCGCGGGCGGGAGAGGCGCTCGAGCGCGACGCCCAATGCTCGCCTGCCCGTGCTGCTTCCTTCCCCCGCTTGCGGGGGAAGGTGCCCGAAGGGCGGATGGGGGCGTGCTTGTCACAGGCGCTCCCCCGCGGGGAGAAGGACGCATCGCGTTCTTCCGTCACCGAAAAGGTAACGCACCGCCGTCACCAGCAACGCAATCCAATCCCACACCCGCCTGCACTCGCACCCACCCCCGTCGCAGCGATCACGCGGTTCCCACTCCCAATCTCGATCCCGCCTCTCAGGGCTTCTTGGCCGGCGCAGGTTCGTTGACGATCTTCTCCAGATCCTTCTGCAGGTCGGCAAACAGCGGCAGCATCCTTTGCTGGATGGCGCCCATCAGGTTCTGGGTCAGGGCGGGAGTCTTGTCGAGCAGGCTTTGGCCGGCCGAGCTCTCGTAGAACTCGGCCATGGCCAGCACGTCCTCGCGCGAGAACGAGCGCTTGTAGATATCCACATACATCGGCCGCAGTTCCGACCACGACAGCGCCTTGCGCACGGTCTGGCGGGTACGTTCCTGGATGCGCTGCAGCTGCGCCTGTTGGTCGGCGTCGAGCTGGCGCTGTGCGGTGAGCTGTGCGAATTGCTGCTGCTGCATCGCTTCGATCTGCGGCAGCATCGTATCCAGCATGGTCTGCGCCCGCGAAGCGGCCAGCAGGCGGTTGATGTCGGCATCGCTGGGCGCTTGCGCCCACGCGGCCGGGGCGGCCACGGCCAGCAGGGCCGACAGCAGCAGCCGGCGGGCAAGGGCGCGCGCGGCAGCGAGCGAACAAGTAGGTGTCATCGGAGCATCCTGCAAACGGGGGACCGGCCGCAGCATACGGGAAGCCGGCGTTCGCGCGCGCGTCCACGCCGCTGCCGATACAATCGGCGCTCATGGCCAGCGACCCGATCCAGATCACCCCCAGCCTGACGATTCCGCCCAGCGAACTCGTCGAGCGCTTCGTGCGTGCCAGCGGCGCGGGCGGGCAGAACGTCAACAAGGTGTCCACCGCGGTGGAGCTGCGTTTCGACGTGGCGGGGTCGCCGTCGCTGCCCGAGCCGTTGCGGGCGCGGTTGCTGTCGCGACGCGACCGCCGCATGACTGCCGACGGCGTGCTGGTGATCGACGCGCAACGCTTCCGGACCCAGGACCGCAACCGCGACGATGCGCGCGAGCGACTGGTCGAAATCATCAGTGCGTGCCTGTCGGTGCCCAAGCGCCGGGTCGCCACCAAACCGAGTCATGGTGCCAAGCTGCGGCGGCTGGATGCCAAGCGGGAACGCAGCCAAATCAAGCGTGGACGCTCGGCGTCCCACTGGGAGTAAGCGTGAGTCAAGCCGACCCGTCGTTGCCACCGGTAACACAGGCCAACATCCTGCTGCAGCCATCTCCGCCCCGGATGCCGCGCGCGCATGGCCGCTTCATCCGCTGGCTGGGCCGTACCGCCTTGCGCGTGACCGGCTGGCGCCTGCTCGGGCGGCTGCCCGACGAGCCCAAGCTGGTCATGATCGTGGCCCCGCATTCGTCCAACTGGGACGGGTTTGTGGGATTTGCGGCCAAGTTCGCGCTCGGCTTCGACGTGCGCGTGCTCGGCAAATCGCAGTTGTTCTGGTGGCCGCTGGGTCCGCTGTTGCGCAGGCTCGGCGCCATCCCGCTGGACCGCAGCTCGCCGCAGGGCACCATTGGCCAGGCGGTGCGATTGATCCGCAACTCCGAGCAGATGTGGTACGTGATCACACCCGAAGGCACACGCAAGCGCGTGGAGAACTGGAAGGCCGGCTTCTGGAAGATCGCCTCCGATTCCAAGGTGCCGATCCTGCCGGTGTATTTCGACTACCCCAGCAAGACCGTGGGCATCGGCGAGCCGTTCTGGACCGGTAACGACATGGCCGCCGATATCGCCGCCATTCGCACCTGGTACCGGCCATGGCGTGGCAAGCATCGCGATACGTTGTGAATGGTGTGGCGCGCGGTTGAAGGATGGCCGGCGTTGCTTGGTAAATCCGGTCCGCCTGACGTGAAACATTCACTCCATCAAGGAACTTCATGATCGCTAAGTCCGCACGCGCGTTATGCCTGTCGCTCTCTCTGCTGCTCATCGCCGGCCCTGTGCTTGCAGCCACGCCGATGCTGGTCATCCACGGTGGCGCGGGCGTGGAGAAATCCAGCCTTTCCAGGGACGAGCAGGCGCAGGCGCGCGAGGCGATGCAACGCGCACTGCGTGCCGGGCACGCGGTGCTGCAACATGGCGGCAGTGCAGTGGATGCAGTGGCCGCCACCATCACCGTGCTGGAGGATGCGCCGCAGTTAAACGCGGGCCGCGGTGCGGTGTTCACCCATGACGGCAAGAACGAACTGGATGCGGCCATCATGGATGGCGCCAGCGGCAAGGCCGGTGCGATTGCCGGCGTGCACACGGTCAAGAACCCGATCCTGCTGGCACGCAGCGTGATGGACCGCTCCAAGCACGTGATGCTGGTCGGCGACGGCGCTGAAGCGTTCGCGCGCGAGCAGGGCATCACCCTGGTGGACCCGGGCTATTTCCGCACCGACAAGCGCTGGCAGCAGCTGCAGAAAGCGCTCAAGGCCGAGGCCGGCGACCGCCAGGCGCAGGCCGAGCTGGATCTGGAGACCGCCAAGCATTTCGGCACCGTCGGCGCGCTGGCGCTGGACCGCGACGGCCATCTGGCTGCCGGTACCTCCACCGGCGGCATGACCAACAAGCGCTATGGCCGGGTCGGCGATGCGCCGATCATCGGGGCCGGCACCTATGCCAACAGCCAATGCGCGGTGTCCGGCACCGGCTGGGGCGAGTTCTACATCCGCGCCGTCGCTGCCTACGACATCTGTGCGCGCATGAAATACGCCGGGCAATCGCTGCAGCAGGCCGCCGAGACCGTGATCGACCAGCAGATCCCGAAGGCCGGCGGGGACGGCGGCGCCATCGCGCTGGATGCACAGGGCAACCTGGCGTTTCCATTCACTACCGAGGGCATGTACCGCGGCTGGATCGGCGCCGACGGCACCGCGCATGTGGCGATTTTCAAGGACGAGACGTTGTAACGCCGCCATCCCCAACCGCGGCCTTCCACCCAATCCAACGGCACATGCCAGCGGTCGCGAAACCCGCTAGCGTGCCTGGCTGCACTACCCACTCAGGAATCACACGCCATGTCGCGTACCGTCGTTCTGGCCGCTGCCATCACCCTGGCACTGGCTGCTTGTTCTGGAAAAGAGTCGTCTGGCCAGGAGTCCACCACCGTGCCCGAGAAAACTGCCCCGGCTCCTGCCGCCGATGCTGCATCCAACCCCTTGCTGACCGCCAGCACGTTGCCGTTCCAGGCGCCGCCGTTCGACAAGATCCAGGACGCCGATTACCTGCCGGCGTTCGAAGAAGGCATGCGCCAGCATCTGGCCGACATCCGCAAGATCGCCGATAACCCGGAAGCGCCGACCTTCGACAACACCATCGAAGCGATGGAGCGCGGCGGCGAAACGCTCACGCGCGTGTCGCGCATCTTCTTCGGGCTGGTGCAGGCCGATACCAGCGACGCACGCCAGAAGATCCAGGAAGAGATCGCGCCCAAGCTGGCCGCGCATCAGGACGAGATCAATCTCGACCCCAAACTGTTCGCACGCGTCAAAACCATCTACGACCAGCGCGACACGCTGAATCTGGATCCGGAGCAGAAGCGTCTGGTCGAGCGCGACTACGAAGAGCTGGTACGCGCCGGCGCGCAGTTGTCCGATGCCGACAAGGACAGCCTGCGCAAGCTCAACGTGGAAGAAACCACCCTCTCCACGCAGTTCCATACCCGCCTGGTCGCCGCCTCGGCTGCCGGCGCGGTGGTGGTGGACGACAAGGCCAAGCTCGATGGCCTGAGCGAAGGCGATATCGCCGCCGCGGCCGATGCCGCCAAGGCCCGCAAGCTCGATGGCAAGTATCTGCTCACCCTGCAGAACACCACCCAGCAGCCGGTGCTGGCGTCGCTGAAAAATCGCGAGCTGCGTGCCGAGGTATTGAAGGCCTCTGAAACGCGCGCGGAAAAGGGCGATGCCAACGATACCCGCCAGACCATCCAGCGGCTGGCGCAGCTGCGCGCGCAAAAGGCCAAGTTGCTCGGCTTCGACAACTACGCCGCCTACAGCCTGGGCGACCAGATGGCCAAGACGCCAGATGCCGCGCTCAAGCTGCTGACCGACACCGTGCCGGCTGCCACTGCCAAGGCACGCCGCGAAGCGGCCGAGATGCAGAAGGTCATCGACGCGCAGAAAGGCGGCTTCAAACTCGCCGCCTCCGATTGGGACGTCTACGCCGAGCAGGTGCGCAAGGCCAAGTACGACCTGGACGAATCCCAGATCAAGCCGTATTTCGAACTGGACAACGTGCTGCAGAACGGCGTGTTCTACGCCGCCACGCAGCTATACGGCATCACGTTCAAGCAGCGCACCGACATCCCGACCTATCACGCCGATATGAAGGTGTACGAGGTGTTCGATGCCGACGGCACCTCGATGGCGCTGTTCTACACCGACTACTTCAAGCGCGACAGCAAGTCCGGTGGCGCGTGGATGGACGTGTTCGTCGAGCAGGACGGCCTGACCGGCGCCAAGCCGGTGGTCTACAACGTGTGCAACTTCACCAAGCCGGCCGCCGGCCAGCCGGCGTTGCTGAGCTTCGACGACGTCACCACCTTGTTCCATGAGTTCGGCCATGCGCTGCACGGCATGTTCTCCAAGGTGAAGTACCCCTCGATTGCCGGCACCAGCACTTCGCGCGACTTCGTGGAATTCCCCTCGCAGTTCAACGAGCACTGGGCGTCCGATCCGAAGGTCTTCGCCAACTACGCCAAGCACTACCAGACCGGCGCAGCGATGCCGGCCGAGCTGGTGGAAAAGATCAAGAAGGCCAAGACCTTCAACAGCGGCTACGCCACCACTGAATACCTGTCGGCAGCGCTGCTGGATCTGGCCTGGCATACCCAGCCGGCCGATGCGCCGCTGCAGGACGTGAGCAAGTTCGAAGCCGATGCCTTGAAGCGCTTCAAGGTGGATCTGGCCGAAGTGCCGCCGCGCTACCGCAGCAGTTATTTCGATCACATCTGGGGCGGCGGTTATTCGGCCGGGTACTACGCGTACTTCTGGTCGGAAGTGCTCGACGACGATGCGTTCGAATGGTTCAAGGACAACGGTGGCCTGACCCGCAAGAACGGCGATACCTTCCGCGCCAAGATCCTCTCGCGCGGCAATACTGTCGATCTGGCCACGTTGTATCGCGATTTCCGCGGCAAGGACCCCAGCGTCAAGGCGCTGCTGGAAAACCGTGGATTGACCGAGTAAGCGCCGCGCTGCGGCGACATGCTGCACGGGTATCGTGCATGCAGATCGAGACGGGGTGGCCATCGGCCATCCCGTTTTCGTTTGCGGACCTGGCAACCTTTCTCGCATTCGCGAGCATGCCGGATGCAGCGCAGGGCACCCTGTCAGGACGCCATCGCAACGTCTCCGAAAGTGCAGCCGCTGTGCTGGCTTCACTGGCTCAGCGCAGCGCAGAGACGATTACGCACTGCGTGGCTGGCGTCATCAGGGCGCGATTAGGACGCCACGCCCGTCAGCGCACACGCGGTATCCCACAAGCGTGCCGCCACCTGCTGGTCATGCGCCTGGTGGGCGATCTTGGCAGGCGCCGGATCGCCTTTCAGCTCGAACAGGCCGTTTGGTCCGTAATAGCCCCCGGCCTGTGCCTGCGGAGACGTCGCCGCATACAGCGTCGGTAGCGCGCCCGCGCTTGCCGAATGGCCGATGCAGCGGGTGAACAGCCCGGTGGCCACGCCGCTCGCGCTGCGTCGGCCTGCGCCGTCCGGCCCGTTGGCGATCAAGGCGGTCTGTGCGATTCCCGGGTGCGCGGCGATCGCACGCACGCCCCAGCCATGCGTGTTGCTGCGGCGCTGCAATTCCAGGCTGAACATCAGCATTGCCAGCTTGGATTGCCCATAGGCTTTCCACGGGCGGTATGAGCGTTCGCTCTGCAGATCGTCGAAATCGATGCGCGCCTGGCGATGCGCCAGGCTCGACAAGTTGACCACACGCGGTGCCGACGCAGCACGCAGCAAAGGAAGTACCTGCGCGGTCAGCGCAAAATGTCCCAGGTAGTTGCTGCCCAGTTGCAGCTCCATCCCGTCGGCGGTGGTTTGCCGTTGCGGGGGCGCCATCACGCCGGCGTTGTTGATCAGCAGATCCACCGCAGCATGGCGCGTGGCCAGCCGCTTGGCAAATGCGCGAACTGACGCAAAACGCGCCAGGTCCAGCGCCTCCACACATACCTCGGCCTCCGGATGGCGCGCAAGCAGCGCCCGGCGTGCCGCTTCGCCCTTGTCGGGGTTGCGTGCGGTCAGCACGACATGGGCACCGGCCAGGGCCAGCGCGGTTTCGTACCCCAGTCCGCCTGGACTGGCGCCGGTGACGATGGCCACTCGTCCCCGCTGCGATGGCAGATCGGCTAGCGTCCAGCCGTTCATGACGCAAGTACCAGAGTGTCGGGCAGCGTGCGCCACCAGCGTTGATCGGTGTCCGGGCGGTGCGCGTTCACCCGTTCGCCCATCTGCGGGATGGCCAGCGGAACGTTTGCGGCCGCCGCCAACGCGACGATGCGCTCGAACGGCTCGGACCAAGCATGCAAGGCCAGGTCGAAGGTGCCGTTGTGGATAGGCAACAAGGTATGCCCGCCGATGTCGAAGAAGGCCTGCAAGGTCTGCTCCGGCTGCATGTGCACGTGCGGCCACATGTGGTCGTAGGCGCCGTTTTCGATCAATGCGACATCGAAGGGCCCGAGCCGCTCGCCGATGGTCTTGAAGTGCGGGCCATAGCCGCCGTCGCCGCTGAAGAACAGGCGCAGGTCGCCTGCCTGGATCACCCACGAACACCACAGCCTGCGCCCGTTGTCGAACAGCCCGCGGCCGGAAAAATGTTGCGATGGGGTGGCGGTGAGCTGCAGGCCGGCGATGCTGATCGACTCCCACCAATCCAACTGCCGTACCTTGGCCGGGTCCACGCCCCAGCGCACCAGCAGGTCGCCCACGCCCAACGGGGCGACAAACACGCCGACACGGTCGGCCAGCGCGCGGATGGTGGCGCGGTCGAGATGGTCGTAGTGGTCATGCGACAGGATCACCCCGGCCAGCGGCGGCAGCGCGTCCAGCGCAATCGGTGCGGCGTGGAAGCGCTTGGGCCCGGCGAACGGCACCGGCGAGGCGCGTTTGGAAAATGCCGGGTCGGTCAGCCACAGCCCGCCCGCCAGCTTCATCAGCAGCGTGGAATGACCCAGCCGGTACAGGCTGCGATCCGGGGCGGCCAGCAGTTGCGCGCGTGTCAGCGGCTGCACCGGCAAGGGCGCGGCGGGCACCGTGGTGCGGGGCTTGCCGAACACCATGGCCCACATCAGGCCGAGCTGCTCGCGCAGGGTCATGACGGTGGTCGGCAACGGCATCGCATTACGGAAGCGGCCAGCGCGAAACTGTGGCGAATCGGCGTAGGGGGAAAGACGTGGGGGAGCCATGGGAAGTCCGAGCAAGACGTGGGAGAGCAGAAGAAGTACGAGCGATCAGGCAACGGCGATGCAGCAAGCACTCGGTACACCTGGCGTAAGGATCGGCATGGACGGGACGTACAGCCAGCTTCCTACACACCAACGGCGGCGGGATGACAACGGCGCATCACAGCAGCGCCAGGCGAGATTACACTGCACAGTGTAGTTTTATTTTCTTGAAAGTAAACTGCCAGGTGTAAAATCGGCAGATGTCGACCGCATCCTCCCCTCCGGCCAAGCCCCAGCGCCTGACCGATCGCAAACGCAACGCCATCGTCGAGGCCGCCATTGCCGAGTTCCGGCAGCACGGCTTCGAAGCGACCAGCATGGACCGTGTAGCCGCCACTGCCGGCGTTTCCAAACGCACGGTCTATAACCACTCCCCCAGCAAGGACGCCTTGTTCGGGGAGATTTTGCGCGGGCTGTGGCAACGCAGCGCCGAGGCGGTCAATCTGGCGTATCGGCCCGATCAACCGCTGCACCTGCAGTTGATCGCCCTGCTGCAACAGAAGCTGCGGCTGTTGGACGACCCGGCGTTCATCGATCTGTCGCGCGTGGCCATCGCCGAAGGCATCCACTCGCCGGCGCGCGCGCGCGAGTTGCTGTCGCAGCTGGGCAGCAAGGAAGAGGGCACCACCACCTGGCTGCGTGCCGCACTGGCCGACGGCCGGCTGGCAGGCGTGGAGCCGGAATTCGCCGCGCAGCAGTTGCAGGCGCTGGTGAAGGGCTTTGCGTTCTGGCCGCAGATCACCCTGGGCCAGCCGCCGCTGTCGCCGCAGCAACAGACGCAGGTGGCCGAATCGGCGGTGGCGATGTTCCTCGGGTTGTACGCGCGCAAGTGAGCGCGGGCAGCACGCTCACTGCGCTCTTGGAGCGGCAAACAAACTTAGCGAGCAGTCGTCGGGTGGGCGCAGCTAGGGAAGGTCTGATCAA
>NZ_JAGHWU010000005.1:0-123219 GCF_017746145.1 Xanthomonas sp. D-99
GAACGACGCCACCTTCCGCCCTGTCAGGTCTCGTTGTTCAGACCTTCCCTAGAGCAGGCAGCAGCGCCTCTGGGCACGGCAGCACGGCAGCACCACCGTGCCGGAACCACTCAATACGCCGCAGTGACGCTGACTCCGGAAAAGCCCAGCGTTGCCTTCAAGCGCACGTAATAGACCCCCGCAGCCGGCGCGGCCAGCGTGCAGCTGTCGCCGTTGCCCCGCAACATGCTGCGGCAGCTGTACGCCGCGTCGGTCGGTAACGCTCCGGCCCGTACCGACAGGTCGGCGTTGCCGCTGCCGCCGGCGAGCGTGACCTTGAGCGAACGGGTGCCGGCCGGCACATTGACCTGGTAATACAGCGAATCGGAAAGCGCTGCGCTCAGCCCGGTGCGTGCCACATTCCTGCTCAAGGTGGTCGACTCGATCACCGCCGCCACCGCGCCATCGGCATTCACCAGCCCGGCCCCGCACCCCTGCGTGCAGACCACCGGCATGGGTCGCGCGCTGGCCTTGAGCAGGGCTTTCACTGTTGCCGGCGTCAGCGGATTCAGGGCCGCCGACTGCATCAGCGCCACCACGCCAGCCACGTGCGGCGCCGCCATCGAGGTGCCGCTATACACCGCATATGCCGCATTGCCCGGTGCCGTGGTTCCGGTATTGAGCGTGGACACGATCGATTGCCCGGGCGCGGCGATATCCACGCCCTTGCCGAAGTTGGAAAAACTGGCCTTGGCGCCGGCCGAGGTGGTGGCCGCCACGGCGATCACGTTGGCGCAGTTGGCCGGCACGCTGGTGGAGACGTCCATATTGCTGTTGCCGGCGGCCACGACCACCGCGCTGCCGCGCGTGACGGCTGCGGTGATGGCATTGTTCAACGTCGCCGAGCAGGTGCCCGCGCCACCCAACGACAGATTGATTACCGTGGCCGGATTCGGGTTGGCCGGCACGCCGTTGACCTTGCCGCCGGACGCCCACACGATCGCATCGGCGATATCGGACATGTAGCCGCCGCAGCGGCCCAGCACCCGCAACGGCAGGATCTTGGCGTTGAACGCGGTACCGACCACGCCCATCGCGTTGTTGCCCACCGCCGCCACGATGCCGGCCACGTGCGTGCCATGCCAACTGGAATTGGACGCCGACGCTCCAGGCCCGCATTCGTTGGCCGCGGCCCAGTCGCCTTGGTCGGCGGCGTTTGCGTCGCGTGCAGTGCCATCGCGCGCAGTGGCCGGATCAACGATGAAGTCGTAGCCGGGCAGCACATTGGCTGCCAGGTCCGGATGATTGGTGATGCCGGTGTCGATCACCGCCACCACGATGCCCTTGCCGGTGGAACGGTCCCAGGCCGGACGGATGTTGAGGCTGGCGGCGGTCGCGCCCATCGCCCACTGCTGCGGCACGCCCGGGTCGTTGGGAACCAGCAATGGCCGCATCAGGATGTCCACTTCCACGCGTTTGACCGCCGGGTCGGCGGCAAGGCGCCGCATCAGGCTTTCCGAATCCACGCGGTCCAGCTTGCGGTCTGCCACCAGCAACATCGGCCCGCCACTGAGCCGGCGCATGGCCGACAGGCCCAGCGCCTTCCCGCGCGCTTGCGGCACGGCACGCGCGATGTCGCCCCATGGCGCAGACAACCCGGTCGCCCGGCTGCTGCCGACGCTGTTCTTGTAGCTGACGATGAAGCGCTGATGGGTATTGCTGGAATTCAATCCTTGCAGATTGACCTCGCCAGCAGCGGCATGAAACGTGCATGACAACGCACAGACGAATGCAACGCGGCGCAGTGCGCCTATTGAGTGATACGGCATGACTCCATCCCTCCCCAAGGATCTGGCAACCCGGTTGGCAACGCGCTGACGCCAGTGCGCTGCGCCGTGCCCGATGCGCGTGCATGCAGATGTTGCATGCCTCACGTGGGGTGGCTATCGGCGTGCCACCGGTGCGCTGAAGCGGCCATGCCGTGCTGGCGGGCGTTTCATTCAGCCATCGCTGCCCGGCCCTGGCTGGCGGTGCGGCAGTTGCCGCTGCCCGAACGCACACTGCCCCGCGTAGAGCGGGGCAGTGCAGGTTTCAAACCACCGACACGGGTGTCGGGAAAGGCCCGACGCAATGCCGGCTGCGCGCCGGCATTGCGGTCGTCGGCGCAGGTTTACGGGGTCTGGCTGACTGCGCCGGCCGCGTTGACGATGCCCGCGCCGCAGCCGCCCGAGCAGGCGCCCGGCAACGGACGTGCGGTGTTCTTCAGCAGCGTTTCCACCGCAGCGGGCGTCAGCGGACGGCTGGCGACCGACTGCACCAGCGCCACCACGCCGGCCACGTGCGGGGCCGCCATCGAGGTGCCGTTGTAGCTGGCGTAGCTGGCCGAACCCGGCGTGGTGGTGCCGCTGTTCAAGGTCGACAGGATCGCCGAACCCGGCGCGGAGATGTCGATGCCGGTGCCGAAGTTGGAGAAGCTCGAACGCGCCCCGGCCGAGGTGATCGATGCCACAGAAATCACGTTGGCGCAGCTGGCCGGGGTGAAGTTGGCCACGTTGGCATTGCTGTTGCCGGCCGCCACCACCACGGTGGTGCCGCGCGACACCGCGCTGTTGATGGCGTTCTGATAACTGCTCGAGCAGCTGCCGCTGCCGCCCAGCGACATGTTGATCACTTCGGCCGGGTTGGCATTGGCGGGCACGCCGGACACGGTGCCGCCCGAGGCCCACACGATCGCATCGACGATATCGGAAGTGGCGCCGCCGCAGGCGCCCAGCGCACGGATCGGCACGATGCGCGCGTTGAATGCGGTACCGGCCACGCCGGTGCTGTTGTTGGTGACCGCCGCGATGGTGCCGGCTACGTGGGTGCCGTGCCAGCTGGAATTGGCGGCCGACGAACCGGAGAAGCACTGATTGGCCGTGGTCCAGTCGCCCTGGTCGGCCGGATTGCTGTCACGCCCGTTGTTGTCGCGTGCACGCGTGGCATCGCTGATGAAGTCGTAACCCGGCAGCACGTTGGCGTTGAGGTCCGGATGGCTGGTGATGCCGGTGTCGATCACGGCCACCACCACGCCGGTGCCGGTGGCGGTGTCCCAGGCCGGGCGCACGTTGATGCCGGAGGAAGAGGTGCCGAAGCCCCACTGTTCGGACAGGCGCGTGTCGTTCGGGGTCAGTACCGGGTACATGATCTGGTCGACTTCCACGTAGTCCACGCTGGGGTCGGCAGCAATACGGCGCATCAGCGTTTCGGCGTCCGCGCGGTCCAGGCCACGGTCGGTCTTGAGCACTTCCGAACCCAGCGCCGTGCGGCGCACGTGGTTCAGGCCCAGCGCACGGCCGGCGCGTGCCGGCATCGCACCGGCAACGGAATTGAGCGATGCGCGCATCGAGGTGGGGCTGACCGCGGCACTGGAACCGTCTTTGTATTTGACGATGAAGCGGTCCAGGGTGGGCTGCGCATCCAAACCGGACAGATTGACCTGACCGGCGAATGCCGGCACGGCCAGCAGCGAGGTCAACGCGGAAACACCCAGGACTACCAGCGCGCGCGTGGGCGCACGACGTTGCGACACATTGGACATCGATCGTTCCTTATTGGAGAGGTGCCGCAGCTGCGGCGAGAGGGCCGGCCCGTTGCCGCAGGCTGCGGTTCGGGGCCGGAAACTGCACGGGCGCCAGACCCGTCGGAGCGACTGACCGGCGTCCATTCCGGCCAAGCGGCAACGCATCGCCTGCGCCTGCCGAAACGGCAGACCTGGGCGAGGTATCGCAGATGGGGTTGAAGCGAAGGAGGCAGCGTCCCCTGGCGTCATGCCAGGGAACGCGTGCAGCGATCCAGCGTTTAGTAGCTGGCGGTCAGCGTCACGCCGGAGAACGTGCTGTAAGCCTTGATCCGCACGTAATAGGTTCCCGACGGCGAGGTGATGTTGCAGGTCTCGGCATTGCCATCGAGATACGGGCGGCAGGCGTAGACGGTGTCGGTCGGCGCGCTACCGGCCGCACGTACAGGTCTGCATCGCCGCTGCCGCCGCTGGTGGTGACCGTCAGCGTGCCGCTGCCGGCCGGCACCGTGATGGTGTAGTTCAACTCCGCGCCCGTGGCCGCGCCGAGGCCGGTCACCGGCGTGCCGTTGGTCAAGGTGTTGCCGGTTCCGCCACCGCCACCGCCACTGCTGCCGGCGATGGCCGCCGTCACTGCCGCATCGGCATCGACGATGCCCGCACCGCAACCGCCCGAACAGGCACCCGGCAAGGCGCGTGCGGTGTTCTTCAGCAGTGTTTCCACTGCGGCAGGCGTCAACGTGGTGGGCGCAACCGACTGCACCAGGGCAACAACGCCGGCCACATGCGGCGCCGCCATCGAGGTGCCGTTGTAGGAAGCGTAGCTGGCGTTGCCCGGCGTGGTGGTACCGCTGTTGAGCGTGGACAGGATCCCCGACCCTGGCGCGGAGACGTCGATCCCGCTGCCGTAGTTGGAATAGCTGGCCTTGGCACCGGCCGAGGTCGTGGCCGCCACTGCGATCACATTGGCGCAGTTGGCCGGCAACGAACCGGACACGTTGGCGGCACTGTTGCCGGCCGCCACCACCACCGTGGTACCGCGCGAGACTGCGCCGTTGATCGCGCTCTGCATCGTGGACGAACAGGTGCCGCCTCCGCCCAGCGACATGTTGATGACTTCGGCCGCGTTGGGATTGGCCGGCACACCACTCACGGTCCCGCCGGAGGCCCAAATGATGGCATCGGCAATGTCCGACAGCGAACCACCGCACCGGCCCAGCACGCGGACCGGCACCACCTTGGCGTTGAACGCAGTGCCGGCCACGCCGGTGGTATTGTTGGTCACCGCCGCCACCGTGCCGGCGACATGGGTCCCGTGCCAGCTGGAATTGGACGTGGCGCATCCACTGGTCGAGTTCCAGTCGCCTTCGTCGGCAGGATTGTTGTCGCGCCCATTGCCGTCGCGCGCGGCGGTGGCATCGCTGATGAAGTCGTAGCCGGGCAGGATGTTGGCGTCCAGGTCGGGATGGCTGACGATGCCGGTGTCGATCACCGCAACCACGACGTTGGCACCGGTGGCCTTGTCCCAGGCCGGGCGGATGTTGAGCCCTGCGTTGGTGGTGCCGAAGGCCCACTGCTCGGACAGGCGGCTGTCGTTGGGGGTCAGCGTGGGGTACAGCATCTGGTCCACTTCCACGCTTTGCACGTTGGGGTCGGCGGCCAGCTGGCGCATCAGGGTTTCGGCTTCGGCGCGATCCAGCGCGCGGTCGGCCTGAACCAGCTCCGGTCCCACTGCCAGACGACGCACGCTGTTCAGGCCCAGCGACTTGCCGGCCTTGGCCGGCAACGCACGTGCAGCGGTGCGCAACGAGGTCGTCAACACACTGGGGCTGCTCAGGGCGCTACTGCCGTCCTTGTAGGTCACGATGAACTTCTGGTGGGTCTGCGCGGTGGCCAGGCCACCCAGGTAGACATCACCGGCAAACGCCGGCGTTGCCAGCAGCAGCGAGGTAAGGGCCGAAGCACCCAGGATGCCGAGCGCTCGGTGGCGCGGACGAAGCGACGCGTTAGACATCGAATTCCCTTCCAGTCAAGAGAACCACCGAAGTGGTAGTTCCGAAACCGTCGCGATGGCGACTTCCCCAGTGCCCCGGACCGCCCCTGTTATCGATCCGTTCAGCGAATCTATCTCAAAGAAACCGGACTGGACAATACGGAGTTGGTAATTTTCGAAATCAAAATGCAATTGCGTGATGCAAATCACATCTTACTCATGCTGAATTCGACTGGTTTACAGTCGAAAAACGTTCTTTTTGCTGTTGCGCAAACAAAAAGGCCCCCGTGCTGACACACGGAGGCCCTTGTTTGGCGAAGTATGTCCGCTTACGACAAACGCACCAACCAACCGTGGCGGTCCGGCACGCGGCCGTACTGGATATCGGTCAGTTCCTGGCGCAGCGACATGGTCACCTCGCCTGCTGGTGCGGACAGATCGCCCACCGCGAACCCCTCGCCCTTCAGCTCGCCGATCGGGGTCACCACCGCCGCCGTACCGCAGGCGAACACCTCGGTGATCTCGCCGGAGGCCACGCCCTGCGTCCATTCGTCGATCGCGACCTTGCGCTCGATCACCTGCATGCCACGGTCGCGGGCCAGTTGCAGAATGCTGTCGCGGGTGATGCCTTCCAGGATGCTGCCGGAAAGTTCCGGGGTCACCAACGTGCCGTCCTTGTAGACCAGGAACACGTTCATGCCGCCGAGTTCTTCGATGTACTTGCCTTCCACCGGGTCCAGGAACAACACCTGCGAGCAGCCCTGGGCGTAGGCCTTCTGCTGTGGCAACAGCGACGCGGCGTAATTGCCGCCGCACTTGGCCGCACCGGTGCCGCCCTTGGCCGCACGTGCGTACTCGGTGGACAACCAGATCGACACCGGCGCCACGCCCTTGGCGAAATACGGGCCAGCCGGGCTGGCGATCACGTAATACGAGGCCTTGTGCGCCGCGCGCACGCCCAGGAAGGCCTCGTCGGCGATCATGAACGGGCGGAAATACAGGCTGGTTTCCGGTGCCGACGGCACCCAGCCGCCATCCACGGCAACCAGCTGGCGCAGCGATTCGACGAACAGGTCCACCGGCAGTTCCGGCAGCGCCAGACGGCGCGCCGACCGCTGCAGCCGCTCGCCGTTGGCTTGCGGACGGAAGGTCCAGATCGAACCGTCGGCATGCCGGTAGGCCTTGATGCCTTCGAAGATCTCCTGGCCGTAATGCAGCACCGACGCTGCCGGATCCAGTTGCAGCGGGCCGTAGGCGCGCACTTGCGCGTCGTGCCAGCCCTGCTCGTTGTTCCAGGAGATGGCGACCATGTGGTCGGTGAAATGCAACCCGAAACCGGGTGCGGCCAGGATCACGGACAGTTCGTCGGCGCTGCGCGGCGACGGAGAACGGGTGGAAGCGAAGGACACGGACACCGGGAGATTCCTGTATGGCGGGCGAAAGGACGCAGCGCCACATCGTGGACATGGCGCGGGACGGTCAGAGCATGCCGGTCTCGAGACGGGCCGCTTCGGACATCATATGCCGGCCCCACGGCGGGTCGAACACCAGCTCGACGTCGGCCTCGGCGATGGTCGGGATCATTTCGACCTTGCCGCGCACATCGTCGACCAGGATTTCGCCCATGCCGCAACCGGGCGCGGTCAGCGTCATCTTGACGTCGACCCGGCGCTGATCGTCTTCCTCGCGATGGCTGACCACCGCCTCGTAGACCAGACCCAGGTCGACGATATTGAACGGAATTTCCGGGTCGAAACAGGTGCGCAACTGCTGCCACACCAGCGCTTCCACCTCTTCGTCGCTGGCATTGGCGGGCAATTCCAGCCCCGGCGGCGGCTCCTTGCCGATCGCATCGCCATCCTTGCCGGCAATGCGGAACAGGTTGCCTTCGACGAAGACGGTATAGCTGCCACCCAGCGCCTGGGTGATATAGCCGTAACTGCCTGCGGGCAGGGTCACCGAATCGCCCTGCGGCACCATGACGGCATCGCAATCGCGTTCGAACTGGACGGGTTCGCTGCTACGGGAATACATGGGCTGGATATGGGGCCGCGCAGGTCGCGCGCAAGTGGGCCATTCTAGCCGACCACGACGCCACCGCCGCCGGCCACCGTGCCAGCCGGGGACGACGCTGCATTCCATCGGCCGCACTGCCGTGGCGTGCCGCCCCTCGCAAAGGCCGGCCCGCGCACTATCATGTGCGCACTGTCAGGAGCTCCAATGCCGCCCACCACCGCGTCCGCCAGAACTGCCCACTGGCTCTGGCCCCCGCTCCTGCTGCTGGGATGCGTCACCGCCCTCATCGCCTGGCTGCTCATCGCCCTGGCCCTGGGCAACCAGGCCGGCTGGATGGCTGTGGTCGTGGCGTTGGAGATCGTCTGGATGCTGCGCCTGGGCACCCTGCGCGCCGGTCGGTTACGCATCGGCATTGCCGTCGTGGCGACCGCGCTGATCATCGCTGGCGCCAACTGGGGCATCGCCTCGGCCCAACTGGGCGGACCGCTGGGCCTGGACCCGTGGACCTCGGCTCAGAAGATGGGCACCGGCCTGGCCTGGACGCTGCTGCAACTGGCCAACAACGGCTTCGACCTGCTGTGTTACGTCGCGGCACTGCTCGTGGCCTGGTGGGCGGCGCGTTGAGTCAGGCGCGATTGTTTCGGTAGCCAACGTCGGACGTCGCTGCAGCTGATGCGTCAGCTGCACAGATTCGTGCGCCGCGGCTCGTCAAACACCATCGCTCTCAGAGATACATGGGAAAGCGCTGCGCGTTTGCAGCAGGGCCCTTGCCGCTTGCGGGACCGATGGCGGCATGGGTGCCGCCATCGAGCCTCCAGAGACGGATTTACGGCGTGTCCCGCAAGCGGTGAGGGCGCCGCGCCTTCGACTAACCCGGCTTTGATCCGCGCGTGTAAGCCCCCCGGTAACGCGACAGGACACGACCGACCCTGCGTTGCCTTAAGCATTTGAGCGCGGCTGGCGACACACCAACACTCAATGCCCGCCGCCATCCAGCGCTTTCAATTCACTCACCAGCGCACCGGCGGCTTCTGCCCCATCGCCGTACAACATGCGCGTGTTGTCGGCGTAGAACAGCGCATTCTCGATGCCGGCAAAACCGGTTCCCTTGCCGCGCTTGATCACCACCGTGTTGCGGGAATTGACCACGTCCAGGATCGGCATGCCGTAGATCGGGCTGGCCGGATCGGTTTTGGCGACCGGATTGACCACGTCGTTGGCACCGATCACCAACGACACATCGGTGCTGGCGAATTCCGGATTGATGTCGTCCATGTCGGCGATCAGATCGTAGGGCACACCGGCCTCGGCCAACAGCACGTTCATGTGCCCCGGCATGCGCCCGGCGACCGGATGGATCGCGAACTTCACCTTGACACCGCGCGCCATCAAGCGCTGCGCCAGCTCCCAGATCTTGTGCTGTGCCTGCGCCACTGCCATGCCATAGCCGGGCACGATCACCACCCGCTCGGCAAAGGCCATCATCGCCGCCACATCGCCGGCCTCGATCGGCTTCTGCACACCGCTGATTTCCTGCACCTGCGCGCCACCGCCGAAGTTGGAAAACAGCACCCCGCTGATCGGCCGATTCATCGCCTTGGCCATCAACCGCGTCAGCAGGATGCCGGCCGCGCCGACCATCATGCCGGCGATGATCAGTGCCTCGTTGCCGAGGACATACCCCTCGAACGCCACCGCCAACCCGGTAAACGCGTTGTAGAGCGAAATCACCACCGGCATGTCGGCACCGCCGATCGGTAGCGTCATCAGCACGCCCAAGGCCAACGCCACCACGAAGAACGCGATGATCGCCAACGGCTGCAGGCTGCTCGCCGCCCAGATGGCCAGGGCCAGCACCGCCACTGCGACCACCAGATTGAAGGCTTGCTGCCCCGGAAAGGTTACCCGCCGGTCCAGCCGGCCATCGAGCTTGGCCCACGCGATGATCGACCCCGATAACGCCACCGCCCCGATCGCCGAGCCGATCACCGCCAGCGGCACCGTGGTGGTGTCCGGCTGCCGCGCCGCCAGCTCTGCAATCGCCTGGGCGCTCCAATGCGCCGTGTCGCGATTGGCGAAGAACGAAAACCGCAGCAGTTCCACCGCGCCGATCGCCGCCGCCGAGCCGCCGCCCATACCGTTGTACAGCGCCACCATTTGCGGCATGTCGGTGATGGCGACCTTCCTGGCCGACCACCACGCCACGCCGGTGCCGATCGCCAACGCCGCCAGGATCAACGGCACGTTGTGCAACTCGGGCAGGAAAAACGTGGCCACCGTGGCAATCGACATGCCCAGCCCGGCCCAACGGATGCCGCTGCGCGCGCTCAATGGAGACGCCATCCGCTGCAGACCACGCAGGAACAAGGTGGCTGCAACCAGGTAACTGGACTTGACCACCCACGACAGCAACTCGGCAGTGGAGACGTTCATGACCTATCCCCGCCAGGCGGCTTCTTGCTGGACTTGAACATC
This sequence comes from Xanthomonas sp. D-99, assembly GCF_017746145.1. Lineage (NCBI taxonomy): Bacteria > Pseudomonadati > Pseudomonadota > Gammaproteobacteria > Lysobacterales > Lysobacteraceae > Xanthomonas > Xanthomonas sp. D-99. The sequence goes on from NZ_JAGHWU010000005.1 coordinate 10,023, forward strand.
TCCAGCATTCGCTCGGTGACCACGTAGCCCCCCGCCGCGTTTCCCGCACCTAACGCCACTGCGACAAATCCCAGCGCTTTTTCCAACGTGGTGTCGGCATGCCCGAGCACCACCATCGCCCCGATCAGCACGATGCCGTGGATGAAGTTGGAACCGGACATCAGCGGCGTATGCAGGATCACCGGCACCCGCGAGATGATCACGTGGCCGGCGATGGCCGCCAGCATGAAGATGTACAGCGCTACGAATCCGTCGCTCATCGTCTCTGGCTCCACTGGTCGGTGCGGCCCGCCGATCATACCCACGCCACGCCCGTGCGGGCGCCTGTCAACCGAATCCGCGCTCGCCCGTTGACGTCGTATCGTCTCCGCGGAAGCTACGCTGTGCTGGTGGGAACTCCTTTCGATCCGCAAGCTACCGCACCGGCCGCCACCGCGCCGGTGTCGTTGGACGCCTTTCTGGCCGGCATCGGGCCGCGTGCGTTCCGTTTTGCCGAGGCCGGCCTGCGGCACCGCGAAGATGCGCTGGACGCCGTGCAGGACGCCATGGTGAAGCTGCTGGGCTATCGCGAACGGCCAGCCGAGGAATGGACGCCGCTGTTCTGGAGCATCCTGCGCAGCCGCATCATCGACCTGCAGCGGCGACGCAGCTTTCGCCTGAAGTTCTGGGCACCGGCCGAGCGCGCCGACGACGAAGGCCCGATCGACTGGGCCGACCCCGGCACCGGACCGGTCGACGAACAACAGCATCAACAGGCCTACCAACGGCTGGTCGATGCATTGCGCACACTGCCGGCGCGCCAACGCGAAGCCTTCACCCTGCGCGTGCTCGAAGACCTGGACGTGGCCACCACTGCCAAGGCGATGGGCTGCTCCGAAGGCTCGGTCAAAACCCACCTGTCGCGCGCGCGCGACGCGTTGCAAAAACAGTTCGAGGATTTCCTGTGAACCGCTCCCACGACACCGCCCGGCTGGATGCGCAGCTGCGCCAGCTGCATGCCACCGCGCTGACCAGCCTGCCGCCGCAGACACTGGCGCGCCTGCGCCAGGCCCGCCATGCCTCGGCACCCACGCGCAGCCGACGTGGCTACTGGTTGCTGGCCACCGCGTGCTCGGGCCTGCTGGCAATCGGCATCGGCCTGCAGCTGCACCCCAGCCAAAGCGTCTCATCTGGCGCCGCGTCGACCTCGCCGGTTGCCAGCACCAGCGCCACCACCGAGACAGACGACCTGCTGGCCCAGAACCCGGACCTGTATGTCTGGCTCGGCTCCGACACCGCCCTGGCCATGGAATAAGCACGATGACCCACACCACCCGCCTGCTGTTGACCCTGTTGCTGAGCGCCGGGCCATGCGCCTCCACGCTGGCTCAGGACGGCCCGCCCGGACCTCCTCCACCGGGTCCGCCCATGGACGCGCCTGGCCCACGCGGCCAGGGGCCCCGTGACGAGACGCCCATGCCCGAGTGGGACCAACTGACCAAGCAGCAACGCCAGGTCATGATCGATGCGCTGCGCGAGCGCTGGGACGACGTGCCCGAAGAACGCCCCAGGATGTACCGGCACGCCCGCCGCTGGCTGGACATGACGCCCGAGCAGCGCAAGCAGGCTAAAGCCGGCATGGACCGCTTCCGCAACATGAGTCCGGAGCAACGCCGCGAGGCCAAGGCCTTGTTCGACCGCATGCGCACGCTCAACCCGCAACAGCGCAACGAACTGCAGCAACGCTGGCAGAAGATGAGCCCGGCCGAACGCAGCGCTTGGTTACGCGAGCATCCGCCGGTCGAGGACTGACGTTTCCCAGAAATTGCCCGGCGGATGATGGCGCCTGTTCAAGCGCCGCGCATGGTTGCGATGGGCGATGGACATTGATCAGCCGTCGCGCCTGGCATCTTGCAGCACGCGAAGGCTACCCACTGCAGCGACGCGCAGACTGCGCACCCCGCGTACCCGCGCGCGAGGTGGCGTAAGTTTGGTAGCGCACGCAGCTGCAACATGTCGCAGCAACCGACTCGCGCGCCAACACCCGTGTTGCATCGATGGCTTCGCTACGTCGTTGGTTGCAGTGACAACGACGAAATCACTGACCGCGCCACGCCTCAACCTGCCTGGCGCATCGGTCGCCAGCGCCGGATTGACGACGGCTTGCGATACGCTAGCGCGCTGTCCTTGTTGGATTGCGCGCACCGAACTTTCTGCGACGCCTAGGCGGTGGTTGCGACCGGCGCCGACCACCGCGTCTTCGCCAGCAACTCATCGTCCCAGTCGAGCGTCAACGCACCGTCCTTGATCAACAAGGCGGCGAAGGCGTACACGTTGCGCGCGAACATCTCGCTGGCATGCACTGCGCCCTGGCTGGCCAGATTGAGCGGGCCAGCGATGACCACGCCGTCGAGGTCATAGGTCTCCCCCGGGCGGGTGGCCGCGCAATTGCCGCCGGTTTCCGCCGCCAGGTCCACGATCACGCTGCCGGCGCGCATGCCGCGTGCCATCCCGGTGGTCACGATCTTCGGTGCCGGCCGGCCCGGAACCGCAGCAGTGCACACCACCACATCCACACCGGTGAGGTGTTTGGCCAGACGGCGCTGCTGTTCGGCGCGTTCGTCGTCGCTGAGCTGGCGCGCGTAGCCGCCTTCGCCGGCAGCGCTCACGCCCAGGTCCACAAATCGCACACCCAGCGAGGCGATCTGCTCACGCGTTTCCGGCCGCACATCGAAGCCTTCCACCTGCGCGCCCAGCCGCTTGGCAGTGGCGATCGCCTGCAGGCCGGCCACGCCCGCGCCGATCACCAACACCTTGCACGGGCGCATGGTGCCGGCCGCGGTGGTCAGCATCGGAAAAAAGCGCGGCGCCAGCTGCGCGGCAATCAGCACTGCCTTGTAGCCCGCCATGCCGGCCTGCGAGCTCAACACATCCATCGATTGCGCGCGCGTGGTGCGCGGCAGGCGCTCCAGTGGAAACGCAATCAATTGCCGCGCGGCAAACGCCTGGGCACGCGCAGGGTCTGCATCCGGCGCCAGCATGCCGATCACCACCGCGTGCGGCTGGCACCGAAGCAACGTGTCGGTAGAAGGCGCCTGCACGCACAGCACCATCTCGGCCTGCGCCACGGCGTCGGCGCCGGCAGGCTGCGCACCGGCCTGCAGATACGCATCATCGTCCATGCTGCTGGCCTGGCCGGCCCCCGGTTCGATCCACACGCCGGCACCGAGCGCGACCAGTTTCTTGACCGTTTCCGGCGTCGCGGCCACACGGCGTTCGCCGGCGGCCCGTTCTTTCAGCACCAGCACCTGCATAGCCATGCGTTGCTCCGGTCTTGCGCCCAGTCGCGGCGATGCTAGCAGAGCGCGGTGCGCGCGCAGGTGGCGAAGCTTGGAGCATTCTCTCGGCGAGAGCGTCAGTGGCTGAGGGTGAGCTGCCGCTGACGCATCGGTCCAGCGCGCATTTGGCTTGGTGGCACCCGTGAGCTGGATGACGAGTTTCGAGGAGTTACCCGAGGCAACTCGCAGAATCGTTCTGGAAGACGGCGCAGCAGCTGCACTGCGCGACACACCAACGGGACGATACGCAGATCATGGATGTTGCCTGCGGCACGGCGCTGATTCCGGCGTCAACACGCACGCGTAATCGCCCTGCCCTGCAAATCAACGGCCGCGCGGCCGCAGCCGCTCGCTGGGAAACGGCGGCCGGCTGCCGCATACAAGACCGCAACCGGCACGTATTCCGCATCGAATGCGTATTCCGCTTCAAAACACGTCATGCCGGCGTCAGATCGCATTCCAGACCCGTGCGGCTGTGCAGGTGCAGGCAATGCCGACGTTGAACGCATGCCTCATCGCGCTCCCAGCCATTTTCCTAGCGCATGCAGTCCCGGCATGACCGTCGATGCTCCGAAACGTCGAAGAGGGCGCACTAGGGCTCAAACAACCCTTTCAGCAGCGGCGCAAACACCAGCTCGGGGGCAACGCCCAGCAACGCCTCATGCTTCCCGTCGATGGCAAGAGAGGCGTAACCATGTACGGCGCTCCAAGCAAGCACGGTGCGCTGCTCGAGCAACGCGGCACCCGGGTCGGTAGCGTGCCGGGCAATCCATTGCGCACGCACCGTCTCGCGCAGGCACGCCATCGCCGCAGCGCTGGCTTCGGTCAAGCGTGGCCAGCGCAATGCACGCACATCCAGGCCCAACATCAGCCGGAAATGCTGCGGAAACTCCAGCGCAAACCGGATATAGCCCAGCCCGCAGCCCATCAACGGGTCGTCCACCTCACGCTGCGTGGCGAGGATGCGCGCGAGCATGCGCTCGTAACCGTCAGCCGCCACGTCCGCCAAAAGCCCATCCAGCGAGCCGAAGTGGTGCGCGGGGGCGGCGTGCGACACACCGGCGCGGCGCGCGCAGGCACGTAAGGTGAGCCCGCGCAAACCGGACTCGCCCAGCAAGTCCCAGCCCGCCCGCCGCAGCGCGGCCGGCAGATCGCCGTGGTGGTAGGCAGCGGTGGTGGACGAGGTCGGCATGGGCAGCTTCGAGTATGGCAACAGCAGTGGATCAAACCATCTTGACGTTGACAAGATATGCGCACCAGACTGATGGCACATCTTGTCATCGACTAGATACCGCTTCTCTTCGCAGGACATGCCTCTTGAGCTCATCCATCGCCACGCTGCGCACGCGCCTGTTACGCAGCTCCCTGGCCGGCGCCAGTCGGTTGGCTCCTGGACCCACCGGCCGCTATCTGGCACGTCGCTTCGTCTCCCCGGCAGCGCTTGGGCGCCGGCAGGCGGCCACGATCGCGGCCACATTGACCGACATGCAGCGTCACACGCTGCGGATCGATGACATCGACATCGCCATGTATCAGTGGGGCGATCCGGCGCAGCAGCCGTATGTGCTGCTGTCGCATGGCTGGGCCAGTTATGCGCTGCGCTTTGCGGCCTGGGTGCCGCAGTTGCGCGCACTCGGCTATGCGGTCGTGGCGTTCGACCAGGCAGCGCACGGCTTGAGCGGCGGACGAATCAGCTATATGCCGCATTTCGTGAAAATGTTGCGTGTCATCGGCAGCCGCTTCGGCCGCCCGGCCGCATTTATCGGCCACTCGCTCGGCGCGGCCTCGGTGGTATTTGCCGACGACCCGGTCTGGCGCCCCGCGCGCTATGTGCTGATCGCACCGTTGCTGGCGCCGGCCGCCAGTGCGCAGCGCCAGTTTCGCGCATTCGGCATTGCGCCTGCCGCGTTCGCACCGTTCGAAAACTGGCTGGCAGACCTCACGGGCAAGCGCTTTTCCGATTTCGATGCGACGCCGCGCTTGCCGCAGTTCGATCGCCCGGCGCTGATCATCCACGACCGTCGCGACCGCGAAACGCCGTGGGACGAAGGCGCGCGTTTCGCCAGCCTGTGGCCGGGCGCGCAACTGTTCACCACCGAAGGGCTAGGCCATAACCGCATGGTCGATCACACCTCGGTGATCGAGCGGGCGATGCAGTTCATCGGGCCGGCATGATCTGAAGAAACATACGAGAAACTCTGCGATTGTGGCCGCAGCCCGAGGCAGCAGTCATCGCAGCGCGCATCGATGAGGTCTTGGGCAAACAAGCGACGCAGCGCGTTTATGTCATTGCTGTGTCTGTCCTGCGAGCGAGCCGCCTCCGAGCGCAGCACCTCAGCAGCATGGACTCGGTGGCAAGGCCTCGCACCGCAGAACGTGCTTTCCCTGTTCCATCGCGCCGCTCGGCAAATGCACACACGCCGGATCGCCCAGTGCACTGCATCGCCAAGTAATCGGGCCTGCAGGTCGGTCACAGCCTGCATCGCGCTGTGGGAAGCGAGCGGCCTGGCGGCCGCACACGCGCTTTGAATCGCTCAACACACCGCGCCGCGGTTATGCGGCAATGGGTCCAGCACTCGCGCCCTGCACCCCGCAGCGTCGAAGGCGCACGGCCGTTAACCGCATACGCGCGTGGAACAGCTCAGTGCACCGTGCTGTTGTTCTGCAACGGATCCAGACGATCGATCACACCCTGCATCGCGCTGTCGAAAGCGCCGTCGTTGATGTGCTCGCGCAGGCGGCCCAGGCGCACCATCACCGCCAGTTCTTCTGGCGAGGCGACGCAGAAACGCACGCCGCGTCGATTGACGAATAGCAGACGCTGCGAAATCGGGCTCACCCACGACAGCTTGCCGGCCTGCACCTTGCCGTCCTTGTCGACAAAATCCAGCCACGTGCCGATATCCATCGCGCGGAAACGTTCGGCATCGGCACTGTCGATGCTCTGCGCGACCGCTTCGGCACCCAGCACCACGCTGACGCTTTCGGCAGCCGGTGGGGGCAGATTGACCTGCGGCAGTTCCGGCAGGGCTTTTTCCAGTTCCGGGCGTGCTTCGGCGATCGCCTGCAAGGTGTCGTGCAAGGCGGTGATCGCCACCACCACCGCATCCCCGTGCAGGCCTACGCTTGCGAACACGCGGTGCAACGCCGGCTGCCAGACCTGCAGCCATGGCTTGCCGACGATATGGCGGCGCGCTTCGGCCAGTTCTTCCAGTACGCCGTCGGCCACCGCCAGGGCCTCGATGGTGCCGGGACCTTCCTCGCCGTCGCGCAGGATCGCCATGGTCAGGTGATGCAGCCACGGCTGGCGCAAAAAGTCATCCACCGCCTTGGGCAGGCCCGCGCCTTCGGGCGCACGCTGCTCCAGTTCCAACAGGGCGCGGCTGCGCGCCAGTTCGAGCTTTTCCTGCCCGCGCTGGGTTTCGGTGGCGCGACGCTCGGCAATTTCCACCCGGCGCCGGTGCTGCGACAGGAAGTCGCGGAATTCTTCTTCCAGGGTGAGGAAGATCGCCAGATTTTCGTTGAATTCGGCCACCAGGCGGTCGACGATTTCTTCGACCTTGCCCATCAGCACGCGCTCGGCAGCGCTGTCGCCGTTGTTGCCTTCGCAGGCCTCGGCCAGCGAGTTGAGCAGGCGCCGCGCGGGATGGGTCTTCTGCACGAACATCTTGCGGTCCAGCAGTGCGACCTTGACGAACGGCACCACCAGGCGGCCGATCATTTCGCGCGAACGATTTTCCAGATCGCGCTCGTCCAGCATTACATCGAACAGCATGCCGACCAGGTCGATGGCATCTTCGTCCATCGGGTCGAGTTTTGCGGTGGCCGGGTCCACGCCCAGTCGCGTGGCGCTGGAAAGCACCTCGTTCTTCAACCGCTGCGCAAGCGATTCGGTGTCGTCGCCGATGGCCGCCTGCAGCGTCGCGCTGGGCGTGGCCTGCAGCAGCGACAGCACCGACATCATTTCGCGTTGGCTCAACGGGCGTTGCTGCCCTACCGCGACGGTGGCGGCAGACGCGGCGGTGTCGCGCACGCTGCGGGTCTGTTGCAGCAATTCGTGCAGTGCCTCAAGCAACATGCCCTGGCTGCCGCCGGGATGGTCGGCCTCGCCGTCCATGCCGCCATCCCCGCCGCCATCGGCATGGCCGCGTTGCGTTGCGGCCTGCATGCGGCCGCGGCTATGTGCCCAGCGGTCAAGAAAACGGTTGGCCCAGGCCGGTGCGTACTGATCACCCTGGTCGTCGCCGCCCCTCTCGGCGTGAGCGCCCTGCGCCTCGGCCTGGGCGCGCTCTTCCGGCATCTCGCCACGCGACTGCATGCGCGGCGGGGCGCGCTTGGCCTGCGAAATTTCCGGCATCACCCCGGCCTTGGCCAGGGTTTCGTCCAGGCGTGCGTACAACTTGCCGATCGGCTCGGCCAGATCGCGCTCGCACAGCTTGATCAGCACCAGCCGCACTTCCGGCGCCAGGTCGCAGGTGGCGAAGGCTTCGTGGATCGCCACGCCCAGATGTTCGGGGCCAATCGGGTTGGTGTCGGCCATCAGCTCCAGCCCGCCGGCGATCCAGCCCAGGCGGCGGTCCACCCGTGCCAGCACCTGTTTGAAATCGCGCAACAGCACCGTGGCCAGATTGCGCACTGCCAGCCGCGATTCGAGCACGTGCTCGGGCACCAGACTCAGCGGGCCGGTGCCCATGTCGCCGGCCAGCACCACTTCGGCCGACAACGGCGTGCCGAGCACCAACGCCTGCCAGCCGTCTTCCAGCTGTTGGCGGAACTGGCGGGCGACCTCTTCGCGCTTGCGACGCAATTCGCGCATGCCATCGAGAAACAGCAACTGCGACGCGCCAGCGGATTCGGCACGGTCGAACAGCACATCGTCGAAATGCGCGACCGCTGCAGCAAAGACCTGCGCGAGCGCCGGCACGAACACGTCGTGCGCCTGCTCGAGCAAGCGTTGGTCACGGCCCGGGTGTCCCGACGGACTGGGCTGAAAAGTCATGCGCAAAGGCTCCCCGCCTCTGCAGGCGTGAAAATTTTCGAACGAGAAAAAACAGACGCGGCCCCAAATTCCGCCTGTGCATGGTAGGCGGTTCGCGCATCCGTTAAGTGTGACATTTTACTCACTTTACTCGTGACCGCCCAGGGTTTGCGTGTCAAGCGGCCATCCTAGCTCGCAACATCGCGGTGGAGCTTGCCGGCCATCATTCTGCGCCCGCGGGTGTTAAGCCTTCAGCTTCGCGGGCGCATCCAGCCCGTCCACCACGTCCTGCATCGCGCTATAGAAGGCGTCGTCGTCGCGGTGCAGGCGCAGGCGGTCCAGCCACACCATCATCGCGAGTTCTTCCGGCGATGAAACGCACAGCCGCCCACCACGCCGGTTGACGAACATCAGGCGCCCGGAAATCGGACTGATCCACGATAGTTTGCCAGGCTGCACGCGGCCCTCGCGGTCGATGAAGTCCAGGCTGGTGCCGATTGCCATGACGCGGAAGAAATCTGCAGTGATACGGTCGAATTCCACCTGTGCGTTGGCATCCAGCATCGGCGTCAGCGGCTCTGCCACCGGGTCGGCTGGGCTGGGCGCGAGCGTCAGCGCGGTCAGGGTCGGCGCGAGTGCTTCCGGAGCGGGCGCAGGTTGGGTCGGCAGCAGCGCGCGCTGCAGTTCCTGCAGGGCCTGTTCGGCCTCGCGCTGCCCCAGTCCGGCCAGGGTGAAGGCCTGTAGCAGCTGGGGACGATGCGCTTCCAGTGCGGCATCGCCGTGCACGCGGCCAAGTTGCAGCAGCACCGCGTCGCCGAGCGCCAGCGCGGCGTCCAGGGCCGGGCCGGCGCCGTCGGCGCGCAACGCGGCCTGTTGCACGCACGGATGCCACACACGGCTCAAAAAGTGTTCCACCACCGGCGGCAACGGCCCGCGCGCCAGGCGCTCGGCCAGCGCCTGCGCGGCGATGCTGCGCGCACGCTCGCGGCGTTCTTCGGCACGCTGCAATTCGTTGGCGCGCCGCTCGGCGATTTCGACCCGGCGCCGGTACTGCTCGTACTGCGCACCGAATTCGGCTTCCAGCGCCAGGAACACCGATGGATGCTCGTCGAAGTCGCGCACCACGGTGTCCACCGCTGCCGCAACCTGGGCGAGCAGGGCCTGTTCGGCAGCGGTTTCGCCGCCATTGCCGTCGCAGGCATCCACCAGCAGGTTGAGCAGGCGCCGGGCCGGATGGCCATCGCGCACGAACAGGTGGCCGTCGAGCATCGCCATCTTGGCCACCGGCACCAGCAACTGGCCGAGCATGTCGCGTTGCTGCCGCGACAGATGGCTCTGCAGCAGGATGGCCTCGAACAGCAGCGCAATCAGATCCAGTGCATCTTCGTCACTGGGGTTGAGCCGGGTGGTGGCCGGGTCTACGCCGAGCGAGGCGGCAGCGCGCATCAACTGCTGGCGCAAACCGCGCGCCAGGCCCAGATGGGTGCCGTCGATGACCTCGAAACCGGCGCCGGGCATGGTCTGCAGCAGTGACAGCGCCGACATCACCTCGCGCGGCGACAGCAGCCGCTGCTGCCCCGATGCCGACGTGGCGGCATCCGGCTCGCGCTGGCGGCGTGCGTGCTGCAGCAGCTGGTGCAGGCCCGCCGGCAGCACCTAGCGGTCGCTGCGCAGATGCACATCGATCACCTGTGCGCCGACCAGTGCGCCCTGCCCGCCCGACCAGTCTGCAAAGAAGCGTGCGATCCAGTCCGGCGCATCGGCGCTCTCGTCGCTGGCGGCGGCGTCCTGGCGCGGAATACCGCGTTGACGCTGGCGTGCCTGCGGCAGCTCGCGCAGCCGCGCGACCTGGGCCAGCGCCTGTTCCAGCTCGTCGTAGCGCTGGCCGACCCGCGCCATCAGCTGCTGCTCGCAGACCTTGATCACCGCCAGATGCACCTTGGGGGCCAGGGTCACGCCCTGGAACGCCTCGTACAGCGCCACGCCCAGATGCTCCGGCCCAAACGGATTGCTGTCGCCATCGATGCGCAGCCCACCGGCGATGAAACCCAGATACCGATTGAGCCGCATCAGCTCCGGCCGCCACTGGTGCTGCAGCGCGCCGGCCAGGTTGCGTACCGCCAGGCGCACGTCCAGGTCCTGCTCCGGCAGCAGGGTCAGGCCGGTGGCGCCGCGTGCCAGGGTGCGCTCGGCCGACAGCGGACGTCCGGATTCCAACCCCTGCCACGCCTTGGCCAGATGGCCGCGAAAGCGTGCGGTGATCGGTTCGCGCTGCTGGCGCAGGGCCTGGATCGCTTCCATGAAATCGTTCTGCGCCGCGCCCGCGTCGGCCGCCAGCCGGAACAACGCCTCGGCCAGCGCGTCCTGCACATCCATAAACGCGTCGGCCAACGGCACCAGCACCACCTCGCGGACCTGATCGAGCAGGTCCGGATTGCGGCTGGGCAGCGGTTCGGTAGCAACAAACTGGGTCATTGGACAACGCACTGGACGGGCACGGGAGGTTGAATCGCAGAGGGGCCGCTGGCCCCGGCCGGCCATAATGCGGCGGGCGTTGGGAAGGGCACGTCTATAATTGGACGCTTCGTTGCCCCGACCCGGATTTATGCACGCACCGTATTCGCTCCAGGCGCTGGACGCGCGCCGTTCGGTTCCCTCCAAACAACTCGGCGCGCCCGGGCCGGATGAAGACACCTTGCTGCGCATGCTTACCTCGGCGGTGCGCGTGCCCGACCACGGCAAACTGGTGCCGTTCCGCTTTCTGCGCATCAGCGGTGCCGCGCGCGCTGCGCTGGGTGAGTTCCTCGCCGAGCGCACCCTGGCCGCCGACCCGCTGGCATCGCCGGCCACCCTTGCCAAGGAACGTGGACGCTTCAGCGACGCACCGGTGGTGATCGTGGTGATCGCCTCGCTGCGCCCGGAGCACAAGGTACCCGTGCAGGAGCAACTGCTCACCGCCGGCTGCGTCTGTTTCGCGTTGCTACAGGCTGCCCAGGCGCACGGCTTCGGCGCGCAGTGGTTGAGCGCGTGGATGGCCTACGACCCGGCGGTGACGGGCTACCTGGGCCTGCAAGACAACGAACGCATCGCCGGCTTCATCCATATCGGCACGCCGCGCATGCAGGTGCCCGAACGCGAGCGCCCGGACCCGCGTGCGTTGCTGCGCGACTGGACGCCGTGACCACACCGACCAACCCGCTCGACGCTGCGCCGCTGGCCATCCAGCGCCCGTCCCCGCTGTATCTGGTGGATGCCAGCCTGTACGTGTTCCGTGCCTGGCACTCCATCCCGGACGAATTCCAGGATGCGCAGGGGTGGCCCACCAATGCGGTGCACGGCTTTGCGCGGTTTCTGCTGGACCTGCTCGAACGCGAAGATCCGCAGCACATCACCATCGCCTTTGACGAAGCCCTGGACAGCTGCTTCCGGCATGCGATCTACCCGGCCTACAAAGGCAACCGCACGCCCGCGCCGGATGCGTTGCGACGCCAGTTCGCGCATTGCAAGGCGCTGTGCGCAGCACTCGGGCTGAGCGTGCTGGCCCACCGCGATTACGAGGCCGACGACCTGATCGGCAGCGCGCTGCACAGCGTGCGGGCGCACGGCTTGCGCGGGGTGATCGTGTCGGCCGACAAGGACTTGTCGCAGTTATTGCTCGAGCATGACGAGCAGTGGGACTACGCGCGCAACCAGCGCTGGGGCATGGATGGGGTCAAGGCGCGCCACGGCGTACATGCGCACCAGATCGCCGACTACCTGGCGTTATGCGGCGATGCCATCGACAACATTCCCGGCGTGACCGGCATCGGCGCCAAATCGGCGGCCGTGCTGCTGGCGCACTTCGGCAGCCTGGATGCGCTGCTGGAGCGCATCGACGAAATTCCCTTCCTGCGCCTGCGCGGCGCGGCGCAAATGGCGGTGCGGCTGCGCGAACAGCGCGAACACGCATTGCTGTGGCGTCAGCTCACCACCATCGCGCTCGACGCGCCGCTGGCGCTCACCGAGGCCGGCTTCACGCGTGCCCACGCCGATGCGGACATGCTCGCCGGGTTGTGCGAAAGCCTGCGCTTCGGCCCGCTCACCCGGCGCCGCCTGTTGGCCGCCAGCACCGGCGCCCCCGCACCGTTTCCTCCCGTCTCCCTGGCACAAGGTCCCCGCCCATGAACCGACCCGACACCCCGCCCACCGTGGTCTACGAAGGCAAGTACCAGCGCATGGTCGTGCGTGGCACCTGGGAGTATTCCGAACGTGTGCATGCCGGCGGCCTGGCGGCGATCATCGTGGCGGTAACGCCGGATGATGCGATGTTGTTCGTCGAACAGTTCCGCGTGCCGCTGCAGGCGCGCACCATCGAAATGCCGGCCGGGCTGGTGGGCGATGTGCATGCCGACGAGTCGATTGAACTGTCGGCCATTCGCGAACTGGAAGAAGAAACCGGCTGGACCGCCGAACACGCCGAAGTGCTGATGATCGGCCCCACCTCGGCCGGTGCCAGCAGCGAGAGGATCGCGTTCGTGCGCGCCACCGGTCTGCGCAAGGTCGGCGACGGTGGCGGCGATGCCAGCGAAGACATCACCGTGCACGCAATCCCGCGCGCGCAGGTCGGCGCCTGGCTGGTACAGAAGATGGCCGAGGGCTACCAGATGGACCCCAAGCTGTGGGCCGGCCTGTATCTGGTCGATCATGCATTGGACGGCACCCCGCGTGGCTGACGCAGCCATGGAACCCTTGCTCGGTACCGACGACCCGGCGCCGTTCACCGTGCACAACGCGCAGGCCGCATCGCCGTGGCTGTTGATCGCCGACCACGCCGGCCAGCGCGTGCCGGCCCGGCTGGCCGACCTGGGCCTGCCGCAATACGAACTGGACCGTCATATCGGCTGGGATATCGGCATTGCGCAGGTCACCCGCCTGCTGGCCGAGGCGCTGGATGCGTTCGCCATCGCACAGACCTATTCGCGCCTTGTGATCGATTGCAACCGCCCGCACGATGCACCCAGCCTGATGCCTGTGGTCAGCGACGGCACGTTGGTTCCGGGCAACCAGCACCTGACCGACAGCGACCGGCAGCAGCGCATCGATGCGATCTTCGCGCCGTATCACGCACGTATCGCGGCCGAACTGGAGGCGCGTGCACAGCGCAATCAGCCGACAGTATTGGTGTCGATGCACAGCTTCACCCCCGTCATGGCCGGCAACGCGCGGCCCTGGCATGCCGGCGTGCTCTACCACCGCGATACGCGGCTGGCGCATCGCCTGCTGCAGGCGCTGCGTGAAGAACCCGATCTGGTGGTGGGCGACAACCAGCCGTATGCGGTCAGCGACGCCACCGATTACGCCATTCCGGTATATGGCGAAGGCCGCGGCCTGCTGCATGTGGAACTGGAAATCCGCCAGGACCTGATTGCCGACGCGGCCGGGCAACAGGCCTGGGCAGCGCGCCTGGCGCGCATTCTGCCGCCGCTGGCGCATGCCTTGCTGCTGCGTTGAGCAACAGCGTTTGGCGGCTGCATCGCAGCCGCGCTGAACATCTGCAATCTGTAGGAGCGCGCTTGCGCGCGATGGAGCGTTGCCGGTAACGCCGCGTCGCGCGCAAGCGCGCTCCTACACGTCATGCGTATGTCATCGCACCTCAGCGCGTCCCGCAGAATGATCATGCACATCGACCAAAGCGAACTCTGATCAATGTGCATGCACGCGCTTACGCAAACCCGTCGGTGGCACGTACCAATGCATCGACGTTTTCCGGTTCGAACGCTGAGTGCCCCGATGCCGGGCTGATCTGCAACTGCGCCTTCGGCCACGCCTTGTGCAGGTCCCAGGCGCTTTGCAGCGGGCAGACCACATCGTAGCGGCCATGGACGATCACGCCGGGAATGTCGGCAATGCGATGCGCGTCGCGCAGCAACTGGTCTTCGACCTCGAAGAAACCGCCGTTGACGAAGTAATGGTTTTCAATGCGTGCGAACGCCAGGGCAAAGCGCGCGTCTTCATGCCCGGTGACGAAATCCTCGTCGACATGCAGGAAGCTGGTAGCGCCTTCCCACACGCTCCAGGCTTTGGCCGCAGCCAGGCGCGTGGCTTGGTCATCGCTGGTGAGACGGCGATGGAATGCAGACATCAAGTCGGCGCGCTCCACCGGCGGAATCGCGTTGAGGTAATGCTCCCACGCATCCGGGAACAGGCGGCTGGCACCTTCCTGGTAGAACCATTCGAGTTCGAAGCGACGCAGTAGGAAAATGCCGCGCAGCACCAGTTCGGTGACCTGCTGCGGGTGGGTCTGCGCGTAGGCCAGCGCCAGGGTGGAGCCCCAGCTGCCACCGAAGACCTGCCAGCGATCGATCCCCAGATGCGTGCGCAGCCGTTCGATATCGGCCACCAGATCCCAGGTGGTGTTGTCCACCAGATCGGCATGCGGCGTAGAGCGGCCGGAACCGCGCTGATCGAACAACACGATGCGGTACTTGGCCGGGTCGTGGAAGCGCCGCATCTTGTCGTTGCATCCGCCGCCGGGGCCGCCATGCAACATCACCACCGGCTTGCCCTGCGGATTGCCGCACTGCTCGAAGTACAGCGTGTGGCGTTCGTCGACCTTCAGGCTGCCCTGCTGGTAGGGCGTGATCTCGGGATAGAGCGTGCGCATGCGTCGGTCCTGCGGGAAACCGCTAGTGTATCGGCAGCTGCGCACGCACACGGGCAGCGCCATGCGATTCGAAGAGAAGGGTTCGCCGTGATGGGCCAAGCCCGGAAGAGCGCACCCAACCTTCTGCGCTGACCGGCGGGCGAGCGCGCACTCGATACGCGCAACCGCTCTATCGAAGGCGCGTACTCCGCTTCGGAACGCGCGGCCCCGCGTCTGCCGACACTAGCCCGCCGGCAGTTGCTCAGCCGCCCTGGGCCGCAGCTGGCAACCAGCGCCCCAAGCTCACCCGATCGCGCTGCTCCAGATCCTGATGCGTGGCCACCGCAGCGAAACCGCGCACAACCAGCAGTTCGGCCACCGCCGCCCCCTGGTCCCAGCCATGTTCGAGCAGCAACCAGCCGCCCGGCCGCAGATGCGTAGGCGCATCGGCCACGATCAGGCGGATATCGTCCAGCCCGTCGCTGCCGGAGGCCAGCGCACTGGCCGGTTCGTAGCGCAGATCGCCCTGCTGCAGGTGCGGGTCGTGCGCGGCGATATACGGCGGGTTACTGGCGATCAGGTCGAAGGTCTCGCCAGCCAAGGGCGCGAACCAGCTGCCCAGGCGGCACTCGACATTGTGCAGGCCATGGCTGTCTGCATTGCGCCGGGCCATCGCCAGCGCCGCCGCGCTGGCATCGGTGGCGATCACCTGCGCCTGCGGACGTTCGCTGGCAATGGCCAGCGCGATCGCGCCACTGCCGGTCCCCAGATCGGCGACACGCCGGCCTGGCAGGGTGTCCAGGCGCTCCAGCGCAAGCTCGACCAGCGTTTCGGTATCGGCGCGCGGGATCAGCGTGGCCGGCGAGACCGCCAGCTCCAGCGTCCAGAATCCGCGTGCCCCGGTCAGATAGGCCACCGGCTCGCCGGCCTCACGGCGCCGCACCAAGGCATCGAAGGCCTGCGCGACCGATAGAGGCACCGCATCGCGCCCGTGCATGAACAACCAGGCGCGATCGCGACCCAGCGCGTGCAGCAGCAGTGCCTCGGCATCGCAGCGCTCGATCCGCCCGCCGGCGCGGCGAAGCAGCTGATCGGCGGGAATGGCAGCGAGATCGTCGGACATACGGGCTATTCACCTACACGCAACATCGGCTGACCATTATCGACGATGGCGTGCACCGCGATTGCGCCAGATGCCATCTGACGAGTCGATAGCCAAAGACTATCTATGTAATTCCATTAATCGATTTGAGGAATCTATCGATCCTGCCTACCATGGCGCCTGTTCCATCCCCCGCCCCCTTTCATCGCACGAGGAAACTCAATGTCTCTCATCAACACCCAGGTCCAGCCGTTCAAGGCCAATGCGTACCACAACGGCAATTTCATCGAAGTCACCGAAGCCAGCCTGAAGGGCAAGTGGTCGGTGCTGATCTTCATGCCGGCCGCATTCACCTTCAACTGCCCGACCGAAGTGGAAGACGCCGCCGACAACTATGCCGCCTTCCAGAAGGCTGGCGCCGAGGTCTACATCGTCACCACCGACACGCATTTCTCGCACAAGGTGTGGCACGAAACCTCGCCGGCCGTGGGCAAGGCGCAGTTCCCGTTGATCGGCGACCCGACCCACAAGCTGACCCGCGCGTTCGGCGTGCATATTGAAGAAGAAGGCCTGGCGCTGCGTGGCACCTTCATCATCAATCCGGAAGGCGTGATCAAGACCCTGGAAATCCACGACAACTCCATCGCCCGCGACGTCACCGAGACGCTGCGCAAGCTGACCGCTGCACAGTTCGTGGCCAACAATCCTGGCCAGGTCTGCCCGGCCAAGTGGAAGGAAGGCGCCAAGACCCTGGCTCCGTCGCTGGACCTGGTCGGCAAGATCTAAGCCGGCTGTCATCTCCGGCCCACTCGGGCCGGGGGTGAACCGGAGCCGGTGCCGGGCTGCCCGTCAGCCGCCGCCAGCACGCACCCCGACCTCGCGCCGGCTGCGGTTCACTCCCTTCCTCCCCGGCGACCTGCCTCAGCGCAGCGACGCCATGCCCTCCCCTTGCCCATTCCCAGGAGTTCTCCATGTTGGATGCCAATCTCAAGACCCAGCTGACCGCCTACCTGGAACGGGTGACGCGGCCGATTCAAATCAACGCCTCGATCGACGACAGTGCCGGCTCGCGCGAAATGCTCGACCTGCTGGAAGAGTTGGTCCTGCTGTCGGACAAGATCAGCCTGGACATCCACCGCGACGACAACCAGCGCAAGCCCTCGTTTGCGTTGACCACGCCGGGCCAGGACATCTCGCTGCGCTTTGCCGGGCTGCCGATGGGCCATGAGTTCACCTCGCTGGTGCTGGCGCTGCTGCAGGTGGGCGGCCATCCGTCCAAGGCCGCTGCCGAACTGATCGAGCAGGTGCAGCACCTGGAAGGCGACTACCGGTTCGAAACCTATTTCTCGCTGTCGTGCCAGAACTGCCCGGACGTGGTGCAGGCGCTGAACCTGGCGGCCGTGCTCAATCCGCGCATCAAGCACGTGGCCATCGATGGCGCCTGGTTCCAGGACGAAGTGGAAACCCGCCAGATCATGTCGGTGCCCACCGTGTACTTGAACGGTGAGCTGTTCGACCAGGGCCGCATGACGCTGGAGCAGATCGTCGCCAAGCTCGATACCAATGCCGCCAAGCGCGACGCTGCGAAAATCGCTGCAAAGGAAGCGTTCGACGTGCTGGTGGTGGGCGGTGGCCCGGCTGGCTCGGCGGCGGCGGTCTATGCCGCACGCAAGGGCATCCGCACCGGTGTGGCGGCCGAACGATTCGGCGGCCAGGTGCTGGACACCATGTCCATCGAGAACTTCATTTCCGTGCCGGAAACCGAAGGCCCGAAGATGGCCGCCGCACTGGAGCAGCATGTGCGCCAGTACGACGTGGACATCATGAATCTGCAGCGTGCCGAGCAGCTGATCCCGGCCGGTGCCGATGGCCTGATCGAAATCAGGCTGGCCAATGGCGCCTCGCTCAAGAGCAAGACCGTGATCCTGTCCACCGGTGCGCGCTGGAGGCAGATGAACGTGCCTGGCGAAGACCAGTACAAGAACAAGGGTGTGGCGTATTGCCCGCACTGCGACGGCCCGCTGTTCAAGGGCAAGCGCGTGGCGGTGATCGGCGGCGGCAACTCGGGCGTGGAAGCGGCGATCGATCTGGCCGGCATCGTGGCGCATGTCACGCTGGTGGAATTCGACGACAAGCTGCGCGCCGACGAAGTGCTGCAACGCAAGCTGCGCAGCCTGCACAACGTACGCATCATCACCAGCGCGCAGACCACTGAAGTACTCGGCGACGGGCAGAAGGTCACCGGTCTGGTCTACAAGGACCGCACCGGCGGCGATATCCAGCACATCGAGCTGGAAGGCGTGTTCGTGCAGATCGGCCTGCTCCCCAACACCGAGTTCCTGCGCGGCACGGTGGCGCTGTCGCCGCGCGGCGAAATCATCGTCGACGACCGTGGCCAGACCGATGTACCCGGCGTGTTCGCCGCTGGCGACGCCACCACGGTGCCGTACAAGCAGATCGTGATCGCAATGGGCGAAGGTTCCAAGGCGGCGCTGAGTGCATTCGACCATCTGATCCGCACCAGCGCACCGGCCACTGCCGACAGTGTGGCCCAGGCCGCATAAGCGAGCGCCCGCTTAGCGCCCGGCCAACCCGGGCGCTAAGCTTGCAACACGCGCCAGTCGTTCCCCGTCACCGCAATGAAGGCTGCTGTATATGAATCTGCGTGACCTGAAATATCTGGTAGCCCTGGCCGACCACAAGCATTTCGGCCGCGCGGCGTCCGCCTGCTTTGTCAGCCAGCCAACGCTGTCCACCCAGATCAAGAAACTCGAAGACGAGCTCGGCGTGTCGCTGGTGGAACGTGCACCGCGCAAGGTCATGCTGACCCCGGCCGGCCGCGAAGCCGCCGTGCGTGCACGCAGCATCGTGGCCGAGGTGGAACAGATGAAGGAAGCCGCACGCCGCAGCCAGGACCCGGAAGCGGGCACGGTGCGTCTGGGCATCTTCCCCACCCTGGCCCCGTACTTGTTGCCGCATGTGGTACCGCGCATCCGCCAGCGCTTTCCGCGTCTGGAACTGCTGCTGATCGAAGAAAAGAGCGATCAGCTGATGCACCAGCTGCGCGAAGGTCGCCTGGATGCCGCCTTGCTTGCATTGCCATTGCAGGATGACCAGCTGCATGCCGAATTCCTGTTCGAGGAGCCCTTCGTGCTGGCAGTGCCGGAAGGCCACCTGCTGTCGCGCCACGACAGCATGACCCTGGACGATTTGTCCGAGCAGCGCCTGTTGCTGCTGGAAGATGGCCACTGTTTGCGCGACCAGGCACTGGATGTCTGCCACCTGGCCGGCGCGCTGGAAAAATCCGAATTTCAGGCCACCAGTCTGGAAACCCTGCGCCAGATGGTCGCGGCCAATGTCGGGGTGACCTTGCTGCCGCTGCTGGCGGTCAAGCCTCCTGTCGCGCGCTCGGAAAACATCCGCCTGATCCGCTTCCGTGAAGACAAGCAGCCTAGCCGCCGCATTGCGATGGCGTGGCGGCGCAGTTCGGCAATGACCACGTTTTTGGAGCAGCTGTCGCAGCTGTTCAAGGAATTGCCAGAGAGCCTGTTCACGCTGGATCAGCCTGCGACAGGACCGAAGGCGGTGGCGGCTTAGGGAATCGGGAATCGGGAATCGGGAATCGGGAATCGGGAATCGTAAAAGCGTATTGCGGTTGCGGTCGCTTTGACTGCCGGTTGGAGGCTTGGAGTTGGGCGGCGCGCGAGCGTCGCTTTTTGTTTGTTTGTGCGCAGCAGTCTTGCCCGAAGGTTGGCTGCGCATCAATCCGCCGCTGTCTGCCGGACGCGGCTGGCGGCAGCACGCTGCCCACGCGACCATGCGATTTGCGAGCAGTGTCTTGGTTCGCTCGCTTGAGACTGATCGTGCGGTGTTTGCGGCATGCGGTGTGAGCAGGCTCGTTCGCAGCGGCGGTTATGCCCTCCCCTTCCGATTGTCTCAACTGCAGCGCCTGCTCGCTGCACCAGACCTGCAGCACCTGCGTGGCGGCCCTTGCCGGTGCCTTGTGTCCGCAACGTCCATGCATTGCGATCAGCCGCCGGCGCCCTCATCTTGTCAACCACGCTTGCCATGTCGGCAAGCCGTACTCGTCAGGAGACTGCCATGACTTCGCAACACCACAGCGGCTTGCCGCCATCCATTCTGGTATCCAGCCACGACCTTGCCCGGCTTGAGGCATTGCTCGATTCGCCAACCTTCAACAAGCATCCCGCTGCCGCTGCGCTGAGCGACGAACTGGGCCGCGCCCGTGTGCTGCAGCCCGACCAGATTCCCGGCGATGTCGTCACCATGCACTCACGCATCGAATGCGAAGACCAGTTGCATGGCGAACGGCACACGCTCACCCTCGTGTATCCGCATGAAGCCGATGTGCAGCACGGCCGCATCTCGGTGCTTGCGCCGGTCGGCAGCGCGCTGCTCGGCCTATCGATTGGCCAGAGCATCGATTGGCGCACGCCGGACGGACGCGACCTGCGCCTGCGCGTGACTGCCGTGCACGACCAACCCGCAGCGGCGGGCGACTTCCGGCGCGCAGCGCGCTAACGTAGCGCGCTGCGTCCTATCCCCGACCCGTTCCACGATTCGAGAGAACCTGCATGACTGCATCCCCCTCAAAGCTTGCCCAACTGCGTGAGCTGTCCGTCGTTGTCGCCGACACCGGCGATTACGACGCCATCAAGCGCCTGAAGCCGGTCGATTGCACCACCAACCCCACCCTGGTCAAGAAGGCGCTGGACCTGCCGGTCTATGCCGACCTGATCGAACGCGAGCTGGCCTGGGGCCGCGAGCACGGCGGCGACGATCGAACCGCCACCGTCAACGAAGTCGCCGATCGCCTGACCATCGGCGTGGGCGTCAAGCTGGCCGAACTGGTGCCGGGGCGCGTATCCACCGAAGTCGACGCCGATCTGGCGCACGACACCCAGGCCACCATCGCCAAGGCGCGCAAGTTCATTGCGATGTACGCCGAGCGCGGCGTGTCCAAGGACAAGATCCTGATCAAGATCGCCGCGACCTGGGAAGGCATCGAAGCCGCCCGTCAGCTGCAGAAAGAAGGCATCGACTGCAACCTGACGCTGATCTTCAACCGCTCGCAGGCGCTGGCCTGTGCCGAAGCCGGCGTGTTCCTGATTTCGCCGTTCGTGGGCCGGATCCTGGACTACTACGTGGCGCAGGGGCAGACCCCGGCCAGCATCGACGAAGACCCGGGCGTGGTGTTCGTGCGCACCGTCTACAACGAGTTCAAGCAGCGCGGCTCGTCCACGGTGGTCATGGGCGCCTCGTTCCGCTCCACCGCCCAGATCGAAGCGCTGGCCGGTTGCGACCGCCTGACCATTTCGCCGGACCTGCTGGAAAAGCTCGACGCCGAGGACGGCGAGTTGCCGCGCAAGCTCTCGCCCGCCCAGGCCGACAATGCCCAGTTCACCCCGATCGACAGCGACAGCTTCGCTTCGGGCCTGGCCGCCGACCCGATGGCCACCGAGAAGCTGGCCGGCGGCATCGACACGTTCGCCAAGGACTTGCAGGCCCTGCGCAAGACCATTGCCGACAAACTCACTGGCTGATCACGCAGCGAGCCTGTTCTGCACGCACCGCCTGCAGCTGCTCGGCTGCGGGCGGTGTTGTTTTTGGAGCTTGGTTTAGATGGGGATGTGCGGCCAAGCGGGTCTACGTCGCGATAACGGGTACGGATGCGGGCAGCTCGTGAATGTGGGAATTTTCGCTTCCGCAGCCGGCTTTGCCGGGGATCAACGGCGGCCGCATATCAGCGCGTCTGTACGACAGACAGAAGACCGCGGCCCAGCAAAGCCACACCTGCGCCGTGTGCCGCTTGGACCAAACGCCCTGCTCTCCACATATCGCTTACACCCGCGGCGCGCGCACTGCCTAGAATCCGGATTCCCTCAACTGGCGTAACGGACAATGGCAAACATTGCAGTGGTGATGGTCGACGGCGTGGCCGATTGGGAAATCGGCGTGGTGCTGCCGGCAGCACGCGAATGGTTCGGCGACCAGGTCGCCATTGCCAGTATCGACGGGCAACCGCTGCAGTCCATCGGTGGCCTGCGCATCACGCCGGTATTTGCCCTTTCCGATCTGGCGCCACTGCAGGCCGACCTGTGGATCCTGCCCGGCAGCGAACGCTGGCAGGCCGGCGAAATTCCAGGGCTGAGCGGTTTGCTGGTCGAGCGCGTGCAGCAGCAGCGCCCGGTCGCGGCGATTTGCGGCGCCACCCTCGCCTTCGTCTATGCCGGCCTGCTCGATGAGCGCGCGCACACCAGCAACGCGCTGGCATTTTTGCAGGAGCACGTCGTGCCGTACGCAGGCGCTGCGCACTATCGCCACGAAAAGGTCGTCAGCGCTGACGGCGTCATCACCGCACCCGGCACCAGCCCGGTGGGTTTCGCATTGGCGTGCATGCGGCAATTGCATCCAGAGCGCACCGACATGCTTGCTCAGTTGCGCGGCATGTTTGCCGGAGAATTCGTTTAATCCAACCGATTCAAGCCGGTACGGCGGATGCGCTGTCCTGGCTCGCCGTGTTGATTGCTTGTATCGAGTCTCCATACCGTTCGCGGCGAATCACGAGGAGTAATTGCCCGCGCTGAGCAGCCTCCGATGAGTTGCTGCCCCGGTCTTCTGCGGCGCTCGCTGCAACAACTCACACCACTGGTTCGCTGTACGGCGTCGCCGAGCCGATTCACCTGACAGACGTATCGCCCCCTCACCCGCGTGTGTTGCGACCTCCGCAAAAAAGATGGCCGCGCCGTCTCCGACGCAGCCATTCAAGTTGCCTAGCACGCACTCCCATGCGGTGCCTGATCGTGATAACGCTGCCGGTCACTGTCGGCCATCGGCACGCTGCCACGATCTTGTGGATGACAGCGTTTCAATCCGGCCCGCCTTTCCGTCAGGCATCCAGCCCGATCGGGCAGCTCACTCCCGTGCCGCCAAGCCCGCAATAACCGTTGGGGTGTTTGGCGAGATATTGCTGGTGATCGTCTTCGGCGTAGTAGAACGTGGGCGCCGGGAAACGAATCTCCGTGGTGATTTCGCCATAACCGGCTGCGGTCAGTTGTTGCTGATACGCATCGCGGCTGGCAAGCGCGGCGTCGTACTGCGCCTGCGTGGTGCAGTAAATCGCCGAACGGTATTGCGTCCCCACATCGTTACCTTGCTGCATGCCCTGGGTGGGGTCGTGGCTTTCCCAGAACGTGCGCAGCAATTGTGCGAACGACACCGCATGTTCGTCGAACACCACCAGCACCGCTTCGGTGTGGCCGGTCTGCCCGGAACACACTTCCGAATAGGTCGCGTTCGGCGTCTGTCCGCCGGCGTAACCCACTGCTGTGGTGTAGACCCCTGGCACGTTCCAGAACTTGCGTTCCGCGCCCCAGAAACAGCCGAGCCCGAATTGCACCTGGGCCAGACCAGTGAATTCCCCGCGCAACGGATGGCCGTTGACCAGGTGCGTGTTATGCAGCGGCAGCGCTTGCTCGCGCCCGGGTAGTGCTTCGCCCGGGCGTGGCATACGTTGTTTGAAGGCGCCGATTCCCAGCATGGTGCAGCTCCGCAATCGTCAGGATTGCCTGCTGGATGGCGCCGGCCAGAGCCACTTTCAAGCCTGCCCGGCCAGCGCCTGTCGCCCGAGCCGCATTACTTGGCCTTGGCAACCGCCGCGCGCGTATCCACTTCCGGCATCGCCGAGCTGTGGTGGTTGATGATCAGCCACTTGCCGTCGCGCTTTTCGTACACGAAGGTGTAGCGGGCCTGCACGCTGCTCTTGTTGCCGGCCTTGTCGGTCAGCGTGAAGGTATACACGCCGGCATCCACGGCGCTGTCGTCATCGAGCACGCGCACGGTGCGGTAATTGACCACGCCCTGCGGCTTCTTGGTCAGGAACATCTCGAAGTAGTTTTCGATCTGTTCGCGCGAGGCGCGCACTTCATTGGAGACCGTCGGCAGCAACACGCCGTCCGGTGCGTACAGATCGGCCACCTTGTGCGGGTTGCCGGTGGCCAGCGCCGCGTTCCAGGTGTCGAACAGCGCAGCGACTTCGCGCTCTTCGCCGCCGGCCGGCAGCTTGGCCTTGTCGGTGTAATGCATCACGCCGCCAGCCAGCGCCGGGGTGGCAGCCAGAGCCAGAACCAGAGAGAAGAGTGTGCGACGCATGGGGAATCTCCGTGTGATTGATGGGGTGCCTCATCGGGCAGGCTCAGTATCGAAATCAAGCAGCCCCAACAATGCTGCCGAGTGGCATATACTCAAATATGCTGATCGGCCTAGAGCGAAACCATGGAGACGCCCACCAATGCTGGCGATTGGCGCCTGACCTTGCGCCGCGAGGCCTCCGATAGCGCGCGTTGGCAGGCGCTTTGGGAAGCTGCCGTTGCGCTGCGCCAGGTGCAGAGCCCCGAGCAGGCCTGCGATGCGGTCCTCGGGCGGGTGCTGCTGTTACTGGGCCTGGAACACGGCGCAGTGCTGGCGCAGCGCGGCCCGCGCGCGCAAGTGTTGGCCAGCCGCGGCCGTGCATTGCCGCCCGGGGCCAGCGCCGCCGGCGACGGCCATGAGGCGGCCTGGTTGATGCCACCGCGCCCGTCCGATCTCCGCGAAGCCAGGGTGCCGATCCACGCGCTGGGCACCACGCACGGCATGCTGTGCGTGGCCTGGAGCGAAGGCCGCCCGGCCCCCGGCAATGACGACGTGCAGGCGCTGCAGGCGTTCGCGCTGCTGCTGCCGGCGATGGTGGCGGAACCTGCCAAACCGGTTGCCACACGGCGGCGCAAACCGCTGCAGGACGACCGTCTGGGCGCGCTGAGCAAGCGCGAAAAACAGGTGTTGTCGTTGCTCCCGCGCGGACTCACTAACGCGACCCTCGCAGCTGAACTGGGGATTTCTCCCGGCACGGTCAAAGTGCACGTGGAGCGAATCCTGCAGAAACTTGAGGTAAAAGATCGCACCCAGGCCGCGGTGTACGCGGTCCAATCCGGACTTGCGCTATGAATGCATTGGCGGTGCGTTGGAACGATTGGCCGATTACCCGCAAAAGCCTGGCGGTCGTCACCCTGCCACTGCTGTTGCTGGCCGTTGCATTGATGGCGATCTACAGCGTGGAACGGCAGAACATCGCCGCCGAAAACGACGTGCGGCAGACCCTGGAAGTGCTCAGCGATCTGTACGAAGCGCACGCACTGTTAGCCGAAACCGCGGCCGGCGTGCGCGGCTATCGGTTGGTGCGGCGCGATGAATTTCTGACCCCGTATCGCGATGCCGAGCCGCGGTTGCAGCGCGTGGCCGACCGTCTTTCGCAACGCATCACCGACCCCAGCCAAGCGCAGCGCTTTGCGCGCATCAAGCCACTTTTTGCGGAAAAAATGCAGGGTTGGCGCCGATTGCTGGCACCGGATCTGAGCCGCGAAGAAGAGATTCGGCAACTGTGGGATGGCAAGTACAAACTCGACATCCTGCGCGCGGAGCTGCGCGAGTTGCGCAATTACGAAACCGCGCAGTTGCAGGTGCGTACCGCCAAGGCGCAGGGGCTGCGCCAGCGCAACCTCATCATCACCTTGAGCGCGGCGATGCTGGGCGGGCTGGGCGCGGTATTTGCGGTGGCATGGTTCGCCTCGGCATTGTCCGGGCGCCTGCGCACCCTGGCCGCCAACGCCGACCGGCTGGGCGAAGGCCTGCCGCTGGCACCGCAACCGCGTGCCGGCGACGAGCTGGGCCAGGTCGGGCAGCGTCTGGCGCAAGCCAGCGAACTGTTGGCCGCACGCGCAGCCGAAGCGCAACTGGCGCGGCGCGAGGCCGAAACCGCCAACCGCGCAAAAACCGAATTTCTCTCGCGCAGCAGCCATGAACTGCGGACGCCGCTCAATGCGATCCTGGGCTATGCGCAGGTGCTGGAAATGGATCTGCCCGAGCCGGATCATCGGCGGCATCTGCAGCACATTCTGGGTGCCGGCAGGCACTTGCTCGGGTTGATCACCGAGCTGCTGGACATCGCGCGTATCGAAGCCGATCAACTTGATCTGAGCCCGGAGCCGATCTCGGTACGCGCGGCCGTGCACGAAGCCTTGGGGCTGATCGCACCGGATGCCGACAAGCATGGCATTGCGCTGCAGCCGACCTCCATCGACGGACCGTGGACGGTGCGCGCCGATGCGCAGCGGCTGCGCCAGGTGCTGCTCAATCTGCTGTCGAACGCGGTCAAGTTCAATCGTACTGGCGGGCAGGTACAGGTAAGCGCGCAGGCCGATGGCGAGCAGGTACGTATCACGGTCGCCGACCAGGGCGCGGGGCTGACCCCGGCCCAGATCGAACGCCTGTTCACCCCGTTCGAGCGGTTGGGCGCCGAGCGCTCTGCGGTGGAGGGCACCGGGCTTGGGTTGGCGCTGAGCAAGCGCTTGATCGAGGCGATGGGTGGGCAGATTGGCGTGGACAGCAGCAGCAACGGCGCGCGGTTCTGGATTTCGCTGCCGCAGGGCGAGCATCAGCACAGCGAACCGGCGCGGCCGCTGGTGCCGCCGAGCAGTGCCGGAAGCGGCGTGTGCCGGCTGTTGAGTATCGAAGACAATCCATCCAATCAGGCGTTGATCCGCACGCTCACCGAACGTCGCCCGCAATGGCAACTGCTCGAAGCGGCCAGCCTGGCGCAGGCGCGTGCGCTATTGCAGCACGGCGCGCCGGACCTGATTCTGCTGGACCTGCATCTGAGCGATGGCAACGGCGAAGAGCTGTTGCGCGAATTGCAGGCGCAGCCGGCGCTGGCGGCCATCCCGGTGGTGGTGATCAGTGCCGATGCCACCACCGCCACACTGGCGCGCGTGGGTAATCAAGGCGTGCGCGCCTATCTGACCAAGCCGCTCGATGTGGCGGAATTCTTCACCGTGATCGAGGGGTTGCTGGCATGACACGCGAAGAAATCCTCGGTTCCCGCATCCTCATCGTCGACGACGAGCCGGCCAACGTGCGGTTGCTCGAAGACCTGCTGCAACGCGAAGGCTTCCAGCAAGTGATCGCCACCACTGATCCGTTGCGGGTCATGGGCCTGGTCTCGGCATTTGCGCCGGACCTGATCCTGCTGGATCTGAAGATGCCCGAGTTGGACGGCTACGCGCTGCTGGAACAGCTGGCGCGGCTGTCAGACCCGGGCCAGTTCCTGCCCGTGATCGTGCTCACCGCCGACCCCAGCCGCAGCGCGCGCCACCGCGCCCTGGGCCTGGGCGCCAAGGACTTTTTGACCAAGCCGCTGGATACTTTCGAAGTCGCACTGCGGGTCTGGAACGTGGCCGAAACCACGGTGTTGTTCAAGCGCCTGCGCGCACTGGCCGCGCCGGATGCAGCGCCGCCGGGGTGGCGTCAGCAGAGTTGATGGGCATACATCGTAGGAGCGCACCAGGGCGCGACGTGGCGTTTATCGGCAGAGCCTCGTCGCGCCCTGGTGCGCTCCTACGACTGGCGCTGCGCTACAGCGCCCGCGTGACCTGCCCGCACAGTCCGATGTCCGCCAGCACCGCCTGGGCCTGGCTGAGATGCATGTCGGCCACGCAGACCTGCAGCATGCCGAAGGCGGGCAGCTCGCCGGCACCGCCCAGCAGCGATTCACCGAAGACGAACGCGGTGATGCCGGCATCTTCCAGCGCGTGCTTGGCCAGATGCGCATCGATGAGGTGACTGGCGCGGTAGGCGATCTGCATCTCAGTCGCGCGCTGCGCATTCGCGCTGCGCGCCGTTGCGCCAGTCGCGCAGCGCCGGCAATGCATCCAGTGCCGCCAGATAATCGCCGGCCGCTTCGAACAGCGGCACACCGTAGCTGGAAAAGCGCAGCGCCACCGGCGCGAACATCGCATCGACGATGCCGAAGTCGCCACACAGGAATTGCCCGGCGTGACCGTGTTCGGCGCGCAGGCTGGCCCACAGCGCCTGGACACGGGCGATGTCGCGCTCGGCGGCCGCATCCCATTGCGCCGGGCCTGGCGTGCGGGCCAGATTCATCGGCAGCTGGCTGCGCAGGGCTGCAAAACCGGAATGCATTTCCGCCGCGGCGGCGCGTGCCTGCGCGCGTACGGCCAGGTCGGCCGGCCAGCCGCGGCCGGCCAGCCAACGCTCGTTGATGTACTCGCAGATCGCCAGCGAATCCCATACATGCAAGGCGTCGTCCCACAGCACCGGCACCTGGCGGGTTGGCGAATACCCGGCAATGCGCGCCTGGAATACGGGCGTGTTGAGCGGCAGCGCGACTTCCTCGAACGGTACCTGGAAGTGTCGCAACAGCAGCCACGGCCGCAACGACCAGGAAGACAGGGTCTTGTCGCCGATCACCAGGCGGGGCAGTGGCATCGCAGGAGCGCTCCAACGGGGTCGGCGCAGCGTACGCGTCGCGGCCGATGCCCGCCAGCCATGCCCGGCCGCGCGCGGCATGCCTTGCCCAGGAACCGCCATCGAGAGGGCTGCGCGTAGCGTCGGGCCGGTGCAGACGGTGCCCTTGCGGCATGGTCAGGGCAACGCATTGCGGGAACTGCGCAGTCTGCAGCCACGCAAACGGCTGGCTACGCGCGCGTATCGCTCCTGATCAGCGGTCGCGGCACTCAAGCAGCAGCGCGCCACAACCGCGCAGAGCATTGCCAGCCGTGGGGGTCCGTCAAGGTGACCGCGCCGGCCAACCGCAGTGTGGCCACCAGCGGCACCGGCAGCGCCCACCGGCGCCGCGGGCGCTCCAGCCCGCTGCACCCGCTCAAGACGCTGCCAAACGCCGGCCCGCAGCCCCGCGCCTACCCCTAACCGGTGCCACCGCCTAAACTTGCGGTTTACCTATTGCTGATGCGCGCATGTCCGAGACCCTAGCCACCGACGCCACCGCCCCGGCGGAGAAGAAAGACTTCATCCGCCAGATCGTCCGCGAGGATCTGGCCAGCGGCAAG
Source organism: Xanthomonas sp. D-99 (assembly GCF_017746145.1). Classification (NCBI taxonomy): domain Bacteria; kingdom Pseudomonadati; phylum Pseudomonadota; class Gammaproteobacteria; order Lysobacterales; family Lysobacteraceae; genus Xanthomonas; species Xanthomonas sp. D-99. The sequence goes on from NZ_JAGHWU010000005.1 coordinate 38,962, forward strand.
CACACGGTCATCCGCACCCGCTTCCCGCCCGAGCCCAACGGCTACCTGCACATCGGCCATGCCAAGGCGATCTGCCTGGATTTCGGGCTGGCCGCCGAGTTCGGCGGGCTGTGCAACCTGCGCCTGGACGATACCAACCCGGCCAAGGAAGACCCCGAGTTCGTGGTCGCCATCCAGGACGACGTGCGCTGGCTGGGCTATGACTGGGCGCAGCTGCGCCACGCCTCGGATTATTTTGAGGTGTATTACCTGGCCGCGCAGAAGCTGATCCGCGATGGCCATGCCTTCGTGTGCGACCTGTCCGCAGAACAGGTGCGCCAATACCGTGGCACGCTGACCGAGCCCGGCCGCAATTCGCCGTTCCGCGAACGCAGTGTCGAAGAAAACCTGGACCTGTTCGCGCGCATGCGTGCCGGCGAATTCCCCGACGGCGCGCGTACGCTGCGCGCCAAGATCGACATGGCCAGCGGCAATATCAACCTGCGCGACCCGGCGCTGTACCGCATCAAGCATGTGGAGCATCAGAACACCGGCAACGCGTGGCCGATCTACCCCATGTACGACTTCGCGCATTCGCTCGGCGATGCGGTGGAAGGCATCACCCACTCGCTGTGCACGCTGGAATTTGAAGACCACCGCCCGCTGTACGACTGGTGCGTGGACAAGGTGGACCTGGCCGGTCACCCGGAACTGCTGCAGCCGCTGCTGGACAAGGGCCTGCCGCGCGAAGCGGCCAAGCCGCGTCAGATCGAGTTTTCGCGCCTCAACATCAACTACACGGTGATGAGCAAGCGCAAGCTCACCGCGCTGGTGGAAGAGCAGCTGGTGGACGGTTGGGACGACCCGCGCATGTACACCCTGCAGGGCCTGCGCCGGCGTGGCTATACGCCGGCGGCGATGCGCCTGTTCGTGGACCGCGTGGGCATCAGCAAGCAGAACTCGCTGATCGATTTCTCGGTGCTGGAAGGTTGCCTGCGCGAGGATCTGGACGCAGCGGCGCCGCGCCGTATGGCCGTGATCGACCCGCTCAAGCTGGTGCTGACCAACCTGCCGGAAGGCCACACCGAAACGCTGCAGTTTTCCAACCACCCCAAGGACGACAGCTTCGGCACACGCGAGGTGCCGTTTGCGCGCGAGCTGTGGATCGAGCGCGAGGATTTCGCCGAGGTTCCGCCCAAGGGCTGGAAGCGCCTGGTGCCGGGCGGCGAAATCCGCTTGCGCGGTGCAGGCATTGCGCGCGTGGACGAGGTGATCAAGAACGCTGACGGCGAGATCGTCGAACTGCGCGGCTGGCTGGATCCGGAATCGCGACCGGGCATGGAAGGTGCCAACCGCAAGGTCAAGGGCACCATCCACTGGGTGAGCGCGGCACACGCGGTGGAAGCGGAAATCCGCCTGTACGACCGCCTGTTCTCGGTGGAGAAGCCTGACGACGAGTCGGAGGGCAAGACCTACCGCGATTACCTGAACCCCGAGTCCAAGCGCAACGTGCGCGGCTACGTAGAGCCGAGCGCTGCGATGGCAGCGCCCGAGCAGGCGTTCCAGTTCGAACGCACCGGTTACTTCGTTGCCGACCGTCGAGACCATAGCGCAGCCACGCCGGTCTTCAATCGCAGCGTGACCTTGCGCGACACCTGGGCCAAGTAACCGCGCAGGACAGCGGCGCCCTTGCAAGGCGGGCGTCGCTGCTACCGAGGACCGGGCGGCGGGTGCACGGCTGCAGAGGCGGCATCTGCGTCATCACGCACCCTTCCTGCCGCAGCGCCGATGCGTCGCACACTGCCAGCCACGCCGTGGATCGCTCCAGACCATCACGGTTTTGGCGGTCGCGCACGCACTGCGAAGACATCCCACTGATTGCACCGTGCCATCGTTCCCACGCGGCGCTGTGCGTGTGGCCGAGGACATCACAGCGGCTAGAACAGCGCACCGTTGCGGCGTGGCGGTGTTGCCTCCGGCTGCAGCGCTCGGCTTGATCAACTCCCTGCCGCACGGCACGCTGCAATGCGCGCCCTGAGGAACAGCACGATGCGTGAACGCTTGATGGTGGGTGTCGCCTGCGGAATCGGTGCGGGTGCGCTGTGGGGGCTGGTGTTTCTGGCACCGCAATTGCTGGGCGCTTTTACGCCGCTGCAATTGGCGGTGGCGCGGTATCTCTCGTATGGCACGGTCGCGGCCTTGTTGCTGGCGCCACGCGCGCGGCAGACCGCTGCCCGGCTGGGCGCTGCCGAATGGTGGGCATTGGTGCGTTTGAGCCTGATGGGGAATCTGGTTTATTACGTGCTGCTTGGCAGCGCCGTGCAGTGGGCGGGCAGCGCGGCAACGGCATTGATCATCGGGCTGTTGCCGGTGGTGGTCACCGTGATCGGGACGCGTGCCGCCGGTGCGGTGCAATTGCGACGTCTGGCCGCGCCCTGCGTGCTGTGCGTGATCGGCGTGACATTGGTGGCACTGGACACCGTGCAGGACGACTCCGGCCAACAGGTGAACGATCGCCTGACGCGGATCGCCGGCCTGCTGTGCGCGGCCGGTGCGCTGGTGTCGTGGTCGGCCTATTCGATCGCCAACGCACGCTGGTTGCGACGGCGCCCGGATCTGTCCGGCGGCGACTGGTCGCTGCTCACCGGCGTGGTCACCGGCGCACTGGCATTGTTGCTGGCGCCGGCGGCCCTCATCGGCAGTGCAGCGCATGCACCGCTCGAGTGGGCCAGTTTCTGGGGCGTGTCGCTGTTGCTGGGCATCCTGGCCTCGATCATCGGCAACGCGCTGTGGAATCGTGCCAGCCGCTTGCTGCCGCTGACCCTGGTCGGGCAGATGATCGTGTTCGAGACGGTGTTTGCGCTGCTGTACGGCTTCGCCTGGGAAATGCGCCTGCCTACGCCACTGGAGCTGGCCGCCATCGCCTGCCTGCTGGTCGGCGTGCTGTGGTGCGCAGCACTGCATGCGGAAGCGAAATGACCTCGGCACCTGATGCACGCATCGGCCTAGATTGCAGGCTGTGTCAGCCAGCGATGCCGCCATGTGCCTGCCATCACCATGCTTACGCCCACCTGCAAACACATTGCGCAGCGCGGTGTTTTCGCTGTCGATCGGCCTGACGGCCTGCTCGCCGCAGCCGCCCGTCTCGAACGCGGCGACCCCGGCCGAGGTGTTCTGCACGCTTCTGCCGGGTCGGCCAGATGACGATCTGCCCAGCGATCGCCGCGACGAAAGCATGCAGCAACTGGACCTTGCCACGCGCTGCCACAGGGCACTGCGCAGACGGCGTTGACTGCACCAAGAGCGGCTAACGAAACGTCGCGAGCAGTCATCAGCTGGGTGCGGACGCGCGGAGCAACCGGAGGGTCCGCGTGGTACATGCCGATTCCGAGCAGCGGCAGCGCCCGCCTGGCGGCTGCACAGCAGTCTTGTTAGCTGCTCCAAGGCTGCGGGCGTGTTTCGGTCACACGCCAGGCCGTCGTTGGCATCATCAGCCGCAACGCGCGCAAGACCTGGATCGCGTGATGGTCGTAGCTGATCCAGCGCGCGCCACATCCGCGCATCCGGGGCTTACCATGGCCGCTCACCTATCCTGATCGGAGCGGCCGCATGTCCCGTCTTTTGTCCCGGTGTCTGAGCATGCTATTGCTGCTGGCCTGCCTTGGGTCGACTGGCTGCGTGGCCGCACCACCGACCGATACCGCCGCGCCGCCTCCGGCAACCGGCTCGACAAGCGGCCCGGCAGCCGGCAAAGCGGTCATCGTCACCACCACCTGCCGCACCGATGCCGATTGCACGGTGAAGAACGTCGGCAACTGTTGCGGTGCGTTTCCAGCCTGCGTCAACGTCAACAGCGCCACCGACCCCAGAGGCGTACTGGCGCAGTGCCAGGCTGGCGGCATGATGAGCGTGTGCGGCTTCCGCGAGATCAGCGCCTGCCAGTGCGTCGCCGGTCAATGTGCCGCAAAGGACGCGCAGGCCGATACACTGCGCCCCGCCACTCCCCCTACAGAAACGGTCCACTGATGCTTTACGCGCACGTCCACCTCACCCTGCCCGACTGGATCCACGCGCATGTCGACGACAGCCGCGCCTATCCCGGCGATGAGGAAAAGGTGGCCCTGGCGATCGAGCTGTCACGGATGAATGTGCGCGAACGCAGCGGCGGCCCGTTCGGCGCGGTGGTGTTCGGCCCGGACCACCGCATCATCGCCGCCGCAGTGAACCGTGTGGTGCCGCAGACCACCTCGCTGGCGCATGCCGAAAACATGGCTTACATGCTCGCGCAACAGCGCCTGCAGACACCGCGTTTGAACGATGTGCTGTCGCCGGTGACGCTGGCCACCTCGGCGCAGCCGTGCTGCCAGTGCTACGGCGCCACCGTGTGGGCCGGCATCGACCGCCTGCTGATCGGCGCGCGCGCCGACGATGTGATGGCGCTGACGCAATTCGACGAAGGCCCATTGCCGGCCGACTGGGTCGGTGAACTGAGCCGCCGCGGCATCGAGGTGGTACGCGACGTACTGCGCGACCAGGCGTGTGCAGTGCTGCGCAACTACGGCGAGGGCGGCGGTGACCATTATTGATGTCGCGGGCGCAGCGGGCGCCCTGCAGGTGCAGCGATGAGCGGCCTGCTGTGTTACTGCCGGCAGGGTTTCGAACCAGAGCTGGCCGCAGAACTGAGCGCGCGCGCCGCATTCGTCGGCATTGCCGGTTATGCGCGCACCCAACGCAACGACGGCTATGTGCTGTTCGTCTGCGACGAAGCCGCGCAACTTGCAGCAAAACTGCAGTGGCGCGAGCTGATCTTCGCCCGGCAAAAGCTGGTGGTGATTGCCGAGCTGAAAGGCATCGACCCCAAGGACCGCATCACGCCGATCCTGGCCGCGTTGGACGGGCAGCAGCGCTTCGGCGATCTGTGGGTAGAACACCCGGATTCGGACGCGGGCAAGCCGCTGGCGGGCCTGGCGCGCAGCTTCGGCAATGCGCTGCGCCCGGCTCTGCGCAAGGCCGGCCTGCTCACCGACAAGCCGCAGTCGCGCCTGCCGCGGTTGCACGTCTGTTTTCTCGACGGCGACCACGCCCTGCTTGCGGTGGCCGACAGCGCCGACAGCGCGCCGTGGCCATTGGGCATTCCACGGCTGAAATTGCTGCCGGAAGCGCCCTCGCGCTCTGCCCTCAAGCTCGACGAAGCCTTGCTGACGCTGCTCACGCCCGAAGAACGCGATGCACTGGTCAAGCCGGGCATGCGTGCGGCCGATCTGGGCGCTGCGCCCGGCGGCTGGACCTGGGTACTGACGCGGCAGCACGTGCACGTCACCAGCGTGGACAACGGCCCGCTGCGCGAGCATGTGCTGGAGACCGGGCTGGTGGAACACCTGCGTGCCGACGGCTTTCACTGGAAGCCCGCGCAACCGCTGGACTGGATGGTCTGCGACATGGTCGAGCAACCGCGCCGTGTGGCCGAACGCATGGCGACCTGGGTGCGCGAAGGTTGGTGCCGCAACACCATCTTCAACCTCAAGCTACCGATGAAAAAGCGCTGGGACGAGACCCGTCTGTGCCTGGACCTGTTCGAGCAACAGGCAGAAAAATCATTGAGCGTGCGCGCCAAGCAGCTCTATCACGATCGAGAGGAGATCACGGTGCTGGCGATGCGGGATTGAGCGGAATCGGGAATCGGGAATCGGGAATCGGGAATCGGGAATCGTAAAAGCGTGGGGCTGGGGCGGAGAGTCATCAAGAGTGCTTCGATCATGCGATCGATAGGCGATGCAGTCCGCCGTGCGTTGGCACATGCTCCCTAAGACGCCTGACTGTGGCATTTCACCCGCGTAGCCGGCGCTCGTGGTCAGCCACGGGCGCGCAGCAGCGCTCACCAAGCACTACAACGCGCCCGCACTGCATCGTGCAGCCTACGCTGAGCCAGCCCACCGGTCAGCGCATGCAGTGCCCGCACTCCGCCGATCGACGGAGCCGGCCACCCTTACCGCACGATGCGCTTGCTGCCCTCGCGCGCCGAGCGATAGATCGCATCGACGATGCGGATGTCGCGCAGACCTTCTTCGCCCGGTGCACGTAATGGTGTGCCGTTCATAATCGCCAGCGCGTCTTCGTCCATCTGCAGCGCTTGCTGATGCGGCACCTTGGCGTCGAACACGCGGCCATCGCTGGCCCTGCCGGTCACGCCCTGGTAGCTCTGGAAGGGCGACAACTCGTACCAGCCACGCTCGCATTCGGCGCGCAACACATTCATGTTCTTGCCGAAGCTGGTCTTGCACTCGGCGCGCACCGCATTGGGAAACTCCAGGGTGAAGTCCATGTGCTCGTCGACTTCATCGAACAGATCGGGTCGGTCGGTCCAGCGCTTGGCCGTCACTGCCAGCGGCTCGGCGCCGGTTGTATAGCGGGCGGCATTGAGCGGATACACGCCCATGTCGTACATCGCGCCACCACCGAACTGCGAGCGCAACCGCCACGGGCGATCGGCCTTGGCGGTGCCTTGGTAGCCGTTGTACCCGGCCTCGGCACGCACGCGCTGCATCGCGCCGAACGGTTTCTCGCTGGCCATCGCAATCACGCGCCGCGTATTGGGTTCATGCTGCATGCGGTAGCCGATCGTCAGCGCCACCTTGTTGCGTTTGCAGGCAGCGATCATGGCCTCGCATTCACCGGCATGCATCGCCATCGGCTTTTCGCACCATACATGCTTGCCTGCGGCAGCCGCACGCAGGGTCAGTGGTGCATGCAGATGCGTGGGCGTGACGATGTACACCACATCGATGTCGTCGTTGTCGGCAATACGATCGAAGTTCTCGTAGTTGTAGACATTGCGGTCGGCGATGCCGTACTTGGATTGCCACTGCGGAATCTTCGACGGCGTACCGGTGACGATCCCGGCGAGCTTGCAATGCTTGGTCAGTGCCAGGCCGGGCGCGAGCTGTTCGCTGGCATAACTTCCCAACCCGACCAACGCGACATTGAGCGGTTTTCCGGGCTTTTTCTTCGGCACTGCCCACGTCGGTGCAGCGAGCAGGATGCCTGCACCGCCAAAGGCGGCAAGCAAGCGGCGACGTGTGATCGATTCCACGGACATGCAAACCTCCTTCGCGGGTGTGGGCGTACTGCTCGCGCACCTTACTTGATCGGGTGTGATCACCCCCATGGTCGCGCTGCACGTTCTGGCACACTGCTGGCGATCACATCCGGAGCATTGCGCATGACCCTCGCTGCCCATCTTCGCTGTTTGCCGCTGGCACTGCTGTTGTCCAGTTCGCTCGCCATCGCTGCAGACACACCCTTCGTTGCGCGCGATCTGATCGGCGATGGCGCATTCACACACAATGCCGAAGGCCCGGCGACCGGTCCGGATGGCGCGCTGTATGCGGTGAACCTGGGCAAGGACGGCACCATCGCGCGCATTGCGCTGCAGGCGGACGGCAACGCACGTGCCGAAGTGTTCGTTACCTTGCCCGAGGCAAGCACCGGCAATGGCATCCGCTTTCGCGACGGCACCATGTATGTCGCCGATTACACCGGCCACAAGATCCTGCAGGTGAACATGCAAACGCGCGCGGTGAGTACCTTTGCGGCGTTGCCCGAAGCAGACGGCCCCAACGATCTGGCGCTGGCGCCCGATGGCAGCTTCTACGCCAGCGATCCGAACTGGAAGGACAATGGCGGGCGCTTGTGGCACATCGGCCGCGACGGCGCGGTGCGCTTGCTGGAAGCAGGGATGACCACGCCAAACGGCCTGGATGTCAGCCCCGACGGCAAGCACCTGTATGTCAACGAAAGCATGTCGCGCAAGGTGTGGGTCTACGACCGTGGCAGCGACGGCAGCCTGCGCAACAAACGGCTGCTGATCAGCTTTGCCGATTTCGGCATGGACGGCATGCGCTGCGATGCCGACGGCAATCTGTACATCGCCCGCTACGATGCCGGGCAGATTGCAGTGGTGTCGCCGCAGGGCAAGCTGCTGCGCACGGTTGCATTGAAGGGACGCAAGGCCAGCAACGTGGCCTTCGGCGGTGCCGATGGCAAGCAGGTGTTCGTCACCTTGCAGGATCGTGGCGCAGTTGAAACGTTCAGGTCCGATCGTCGCGGGCGCGAAACCGGACACTGAAACTGGCGTGTGCGTCGCATTGGTTCTCAGGCCGCGCAACAGCGTCCTGGCATGCTGCAGGTCACCTGTGGAGGACTCCCCATGCAACCGATCGAATTGAAGGACGCGGCCGCCTTCGGCAGCCAATTTCTGCGCCTGACCCTGTTGCAGGGGTTTCAGTCGCTGACCAAGCGTGACCTGGAATTGTTGATCTTCGTGCTGCTCGAACGCGATGGCGCCATCTCGCGCAACAGCTCCAACGCGGCGGTCGCATTGCAGTTGCGGGTAACCTCGGCCAAGGTCAAGGCGCTGCGGCGCGATGGCTATGCGCGTTGGCGCTCGCTGGTGCCCGAAGAGGGCGACGCGGCGATGCAGCGGATCGTCGCCAACGTGCTCACCGAAGACAATCTGCGCTCCGGCGCAAAACATGTCAGCGAACGCAGCCGCAAGGAAGGCTTTTTGGCGGTGCGCATCGAACACCCCGACGACGCGCAACAGTTCGAACAAGCCATTTTGGATGTCGGTGCACTGCCGGTGTACGAACGCAACCGCGAAGTGGTCGCGGTGCGTTTCGACACGCTGCTGAAAATCGCCGAGCGCTGGGGCTACCTGCAACCGGATCCGCAAGCCACCGTGCGCGCTTTGCAGAAACTCACACCCACCGCAGAAGAGGTGTCGGACCTGCTCAAGAAGGACATCGCGCAGGTGCGCTGGGACGACGTGCGCCGGGCACTCAACAGCCTGGGTGCCAAGGCGGTGACGAGCACGGCGGAGGGCGGCCTGAAGGGGTTGCTGAAGATCGTGTTCCCCTTCATCCCCGGCTGAGTGGCGCTCACCAGAGCACTGCGCGATGCGATGCGCAGTGCTCGCCTCACGCTGACTGCGCAGCAGCGCGACAAGGCATGTTCGCCGCTTGTGACACTCCAGCAACGTATCCCGGCCGCCAAGCGCAGCGCCGCCGTCACGCCCAGCGCAACAGGCCGCCAGGCCCTATGATTGTGGGCTGTTCCGCATCAGGGGGATCTGATGACTACCCGCAGTCTTGCCACACTCGTTTCCACGCTGTCGCTCTTGCTCTGCACTGCCGCACAGGCGCAACAGGCGCCCACGACGCCGGCCAGCAGCATGCCGCTGATCGACGTGCCCAGTGCCATCCGCACCCAGCCGCTGTCCAGTGGCGAGGTCACCCATCAAACCGAACTGGAACGCCCGCGCGGGGAATCCAGCGTGATCGTGCGTTCGATCCAGCCCAGCAGCGTGGTCGGCAGCTATCGCATCGATTTCGAAGCCATGGATACCGATGGCGATGGCCGCATCAGCCGTGCGGAGGCGCAGGCCAACCCTGCCCTGGCCGATGAATTCGACGCGCTCGACACCCGTCACAGCGGGTACCTGACCCGCGAACAGCTCGCCGGCTGGCTGATTCGCTGATCGTCGTAACGGCAGGCGCGGCGCTACTACGCAGCCGCGCACTGTGCTTCGCATCATGCTTTCGCCCCCTCTTGCAGCGCCCGCTTCGGTCGGCCAGATTGTATTTGACGGATACAATCTGGACGGATCGATGACTGCTCGCCTTTCACTTGCCGCCGACCTTGGCTACCAGCTGCAACTGGCCGCCCTGGCCTCCAGCCACGCCGCGCGCCAGGAATTGGCCGAGCTACAGCTCACCCCGGCGCGCGTGACCGCGTTGATCCACATCCGCGACCAACCCGGCTGCGACCAGACCGAGCTGGGCAACCGTTTGCTGGTCAACCGCGCCGCCGGCATGAAGATCGCCAATGCGCTGGCCGAGCAAGGCCTGATCGAACGCCTCGCCGGCCGCGACCGTCGCAGCAAGGGCCTGTACCTGACCGACTCGGGCGAACGCACGCTGCGGGTTGCACAGGGCTGCCTGGCGCGCGCAGGCGAACGCACCTGCACCGGCCTGCAGGCCAGCGAACAACAGACGCTGCTGCGCCTGCTCTGCAAGTTGAACGCCAGCGCTGCACTGGAGCGCGCCGCCGCGCCAGATAGCGCGCTGGCCGAAGCTTTCTGAGCCCATCGACACATCAGCACTCTCACGACTCGAAGGAGACGCCGCTTGAACGAGCATGACGTGGTATCGGTTCGCATCGAAAACCGGATCGCCTGGGTGAAGTTCGCTCGCCCCGACAAGCGCAACGCGATGAGCCCGGCGCTCAACCGCCGCATGATGGACGTGCTGGACGAGCTGGAGTTCGACGACAACGTCGGCGTGCTGGTGCTCGGCGGCGAAGGCACCGCCTGGTCGGCGGGCATGGACCTGAAGGAATATTTCCGCGAAACCGAAGCGCAGGGCCTGCGCGGCGTGCGGCGCTCGCAGCGTGAATCGTATGGCTGGTTCCGTCGCCTGCGCTGGTATCAGAAGCCGACCATTGCCATGGTCAACGGGTGGTGCTTCGGCGGCGGCTTCGGCCCGCTGTTCGCCTGCGACCTGGCGATTGCCGCCGATGAGGCGCAGTTTGGCCTGTCGGAAATCAACTGGGGCATCCTGCCCGGTGGTGGCGTCACCAAGGTCGCGGTGGAACTGCTGTCGATGCGCGATGCGATGTGGATGACGCTGACCGGCGAAATGGTGGATGGCAAGAAAGCGGCCGAATGGCGCCTGATCAACGAAAGCGTGCCGCTGGAACGCCTGGAAGCCCGCACCCGCGAGGTGGCCGAACTGCTGCTGCGCAAGAACCCGGTCGCGCTCAAGTACGCCAAGGATGCGGTGCGCCGCGTCGGCACCATGACCTACGACGAAGCCGAAGATTACCTGGTACGCATGCAGGAAGCGGCCAACTCGTTCGACAACAACGCCCGCAAGGAAGGCATCCGTCAGTTCATCGACGAGAAGAGCTACAAGCCCGGCCTGGGCGAGTACGACCTCAGCAAACACAGCGCGTAAGCGCGTCCTACGGCGTCCGAAGCGGTGCGCGTTGCGTGCATCGCTGGCGCTGCCAGTGGTTTTCTGCACCGAGGAGGGAGTATGGAAGCCTTGTCCGAAACGCTGCGCGGGATCGCCGCGCGCAGTCCCCTGGGCCTGTTCATCGATGGGCAATGGCGCGCAAGCACCGGCGATCGCACTGTCGATGTGATCGCGCCGCACACCGAACAACCGCTGCTGTGCTACACCGAGCCCTCGCACGCAGATACCGAAGCGGCCATCGCTGCTGCACGCAGCGCGTTCGACCATGGCCCCTGGCCGCAGCTTTCCGCGCAAGAGCGCAGCGTGGTGCTCAAGCGGGTGGCCGATCACTTGCGTGCACGCATGCCGGAGCTGGCCGAAGCATGGACCGGCCAGGTGGGCGCCACCATCGGCTTCAGCAGGCGCGCGTCGCAGCAGGCGCCGGATTTATTCGACTACTACGCCGATCTGATTGCCACCCACGCATTCGTCGAACCGCGCGTGCGCCCCAATGGTGGCCGCGTGCATGTGGTGCAGGAGCCGGTTGGCGTGGTCGCCGCAATCACGCCCTGGAACGCGCCGCTGGTATTGCTGTGCTACAAGGTCGCCGCCGCGCTGGCTGCCGGCTGCACGGTGGTGGCCAAACCCTCGCCGGAAACCTCGATCGATGCCTATATCCTGGCCGAGTGCATCAGCGCCGCCGGCGTGCCCGATGGCGTGTTCAACCTGCTCCCCGCCGGCTGCGAGGTGGGCGAGCAATTGATCCGCCACCCGCACGTGGACAAGGTCAGCTTCACCGGCTCTACCCAGGCCGGCCGCTCGATCGGCATTGCCTGCGCCGAGCGTCTGGCACGGGTTGGCCTGGAGCTGGGCAGCAAATCGGCAGCGATCGTGCTTGAAGATGCCGACCTCGCCAAGGTGCTGCCCAGCCTGGTGCCCTACTCCATGCCGCTCGCCGGACAGGTGTGTTTCTCGTTGACCCGCGTCCTGGTGCCGGCGCAGCGCCGCGAAGAAATCCTGCAGGCGTATTGCGCGGCATTGAGCGCCGTGAAACTGGGCGACCCGTTTGCGGCAGACACCGGCATGGGCCCGTTGGCCCTTGGCCGCCAGCTCGAACGTGTGCAGTCCTACATCGCCAAGGGCAAGGCCGAGGGCGCAGGCCTGGTCATGGGTGGAGGCCGCCCGGCGCACCTGTCGCGCGGCTTCTTCGTCGAGCCGACGGTGTTTGCCGAGGTGACGCCGGACATGACCATTGCGCGCGAGGAGATCTTCGGACCAGTGGTGAGCTTCATCGACTACCACGACGACGCCGACCTCATCGCCAAGGCCAATGCCAGCGACTACGGCCTGCACGGCACCATCTACAGCGAAGACTCCGAACGCGCCTATCGCATCGCGCGCCGCGTGCGCAGCGGCAGTCATGCAATCAACGGCATGTGGGTCGATATCAGCATGCCATTCGGTGGCTTCAAGCACTCGGGCATCGGCCGCGAAGGCGGAATCGAAGGCCTGCAGGCCTTCCTCGAAACCAAGACCGTCTACCTGAGCTAGCGCACAGCCCAAGCAACGCGCGCCTGCCTGGGTATTGGCATGCACACCAGCAACCGATTGCACACTGCTTGCCTGCCGTGCGCCGGCATGCGTGTGGCGGCACCGGCCGTTCGCGCACCACGTTTTTGCGCGACGTCTCAACCTTTCGCACACAGCACCCGCACCCACACCCAGTCACCTCCCACTCTTCCAGAAGACCGCGCCATGGCCATGCCGACCGACTCGATCGCCTTCCACGCCCGTCTCTCGCCGCAACAGTTTGCCGCACGCGACCTAGTGCTGGGCCTCGAATGGACCTACGCCGAACTGGACGCCTTGGTGGGCCGTCTGGCGGCCTTGTTGCGCCGGCGCGGCTGCGTCGATGGAGAGCGGCTCGCGGTGCTGGCGCGCAATTCGGTGTGGCAGGTGGCCCTGCACTTTGCCTGCGGGCGGGTCGGCGCAATCTATGTCCCGCTCAACTGGCGCTTGAGCGCCAGCGAGCTCGATGCGCTGCTGCAACGCGCAGCGCCGCGCGTGTTGCTGGGCGACGATGTCGCGGCCGCTCGCACGGACATGGACGCCCTGGCGGACTTTATCGCCAGTGCCGATGCACTGGAGCCTGCCGACACGCCATCGATTCCACCGGATCGTGTGAGCCTGATCCTGTTTACCTCTGGCACCTCAGGTCAGCCCAAGGGCGTGATGCTCAGCGAGCAAAATCTGCAGCACGCCGCGCATAACTTCGGCGTCACCACGCGCGTGGACGCACGCAGCAGCTTTCTGTGCGAAGCGCCGATGTTTCACATCATCGGCCTGGTCACCAATGTGCGCTCGGCGCTGGCGGTGGGCGGCTCGATCCAGGTTTCCAATGGCTTCGAGCCCCAACGCTCGTTGGGCTGGCTTGCCGATCCATCGCTGGGAATCACACACTACGTCGGCGTGCCGCAGATGATGCAGGCATTTCGCAATCAGCCCGGCTTCGATGCGGCAGCGCTGCGCCATCTCACCGCATTGGTCAGCGGCGGTGCGCCGCACGCCAGCGACGATCTGCTTGGCTGGCTGGACGATGGCATCCCGATGGTCTGCGGCTTCGGCATGAGCGAAGCGGGCACGGTGTTCGGCATGTCGGTGAACTGCGATGTGATCCGCAACAAGCTGGGCGCGGCCGGCATCGCAACGCCCTCGGTGCAGACGCGCGTGGTCGATGACAAGGGCAACGACTGCCCAGCGGGCGTTCCCGGGGAACTGCTCTTGCGCGGCCCCAACCTCAGCCCCGGTTACTGGCGCGACCCGCAGGCAAGCGCCGAGGTGCTTGATGGGCAGGGCTGGTTCCGCACCGGCGATATCGTGCAGCGCGACGCCGACGGCTTCTTCTGGGTCGTCGACCGCAAGAAGGACATGTTCATTTCCGGCGGCGAGAACGTGTATCCGGCAGAGATCGAAGCATTGCTCGCAGACCATCCGGACATCCGCGAGTGCGCGGTGGTCGGCCTGGCCGACCCGCAATGGGGCGAGGTGGGTTACCTGGCGATCGTGCCGGCCGCTGCGGCACCGGACCTGGAGGAGATCCGCAACTATCTGGCCGCACGCCTGGCCAAGTACAAGGTGCCCAAGCATCTGCGCGTGGTGGACGCCTTGCCGCGCACGGCAACCGGCAAATTACAAAAAGCGCGCTTGAAGGACACCTTGGCCAGTGACACCTGAGGTGCCGTCGCATGGGCGCGAATGCGCACCGCCAACGGCACGACGGGCAGCCTGGGCTGCCCGTTGCTGTGGCGCGGCGCACGTTCCGATGTATGCAGCCACGCTCAATGGCCCCTGGGCGTCGATGCAATCCAGCATGCATCGCCAAGCGTTGCGCGTTGCGCCAGCCTTATGCGCTCACGCAGACGCATCCAGCAATACATCGTCTTCGCCAACGCGGTCGTCCACCCACACCGCGCCCTGCTCGGCCATGAGGGCCAGCTGGTGCTCCAGCTCGCGCATCAGCAAGCGCACGCCCGGCTTGTGGATTGCGCTGCCATCGCGATAGATCACCCCGCCTGCGCGCGCCTGCGAGGGTTGCTGCAACTGGAAGGCACGCAACTCGCCGCGTGCGATGTCGCCGGCCACCATCATGCTCGGCATCACCGCAATGCTGTCGGTACCGAGCAGGATTTCGCGCGTGAAGCTGGCCGAGCTGGAACGCAACTGGTCGCGCGTTGCAAGTCCGTGCTCGCGCATGACCTGCGCCACGTCGCGTTCGACATGCTGGCTCAGGGTCGGCAGCACCTGCCGGTAGGCCACCGCCTCGGCAATGCGCACCGGCCCATTCGCGAACAGCGGGTGGTCGCTGCGCGCCACCAGCGCAATCGGGTCCTGGTACAACACCTTGCGAATCAATGCGTCGTAGCGGGCCAGCGGATACAACCGCCCGACCACCAGATCGATCTCGTTACCGGCCAGCTTGGGCAACAGCTCATCGGTGCGGCCGTGCAGCAGGCGCACCCGTAGCGTCGGTTCGGTGCGATACAGCGCGGCCAGCACCGCCGGCAGCAAACCGCTAGCCGCCACCGGCAAGGCGCCCACAGTGATCGTGAGCGCATCGTCCTGCAGCAGCCCTTCGAAGGTGTCCTGCGCACGTCGTAGCTGACCCAGCACCACATGCGCAGTCTGCACCAGCACCTCGCCCATCGCGTTGGGGCGCACGCCGCGCGAATGCCGCTCGAACAGCGGCGCACCGACGATCTCTTCGATCTCCTGCAAGGCGCGCGTGAGCGCGGGCTGGGTGACATTCAGGACGCGTGAGGCGCGCAACAGGCTTTTCTGTCGGTCCAGCGCTTCGATAACACGCAGGTGCCGCACCTTGATGCGATGTTCAAAGAACACGGAAGACATTGTCATGGGGGTGGGCCTTACGTTGGGAAGTCGGGTAATGCGGCGATGCAGCGCACGGCCAATACGCACCGCTCAGCGCGCATGGGGCACACGCCGCGTCTGCATGAAGTCTTCGAACGATTCGCCGCGCATGATTGCGTAGACCTGCAGATTGGTCATGCGCACCACACGGGCGAATTTTTCGATGACGAAGAAGTTGGCGCCGTACTGCACCAGGCCAAGCCAGTCGCGCGCACGGATCAGCGCCTTCTCCTGCTCGGTGAGTTCGGCTTCCTGCATCAATACTTCTGCATCCTGCAAGAACCGATCGCGCCACGGGGCGCGGATCATGTGCCAGAAAAAGCGGTTGAGGCGCAGCGCGCGATTGCTGGTACGCAGATCGAACAGGTACGTGCCGCCGATCTGCTCCATGCCATGGGTTTGCGGATTCATCAGCACCTCCTCAGGCCGCGGCGGCAGTGCGCGCAAGCAGCTCGGCCGAACGCGGCGCGCCGGCCGCTTCTTCGCCGGGCTCGTAAAGCACCACGGTCATCGCAGTGGTGGTCATCAGGTAGTAGTTCTGATGCAGCTTGCGGATCGGCCCATCCAGCGCGCCGCGCATCGCCAGCCACATGATCTGCTCCACGCTCTCCGCACCGCCCAGGCGCACGTAATCGGTGTGGGTGAGATGCGTGAGGGTCTCGGGCGCATGCTGGAACCGGTCCAGAAATTCCATGTCCCATTCGGTGTCGTTGAACCCGGTGCGTTCGCCATGGATCTGGTGCGATAGCCCACCGGTGCCCACCACCACCACCCGAAGATCTTCCGGATACGATTCGATCGCGCGGCGCACCGCCTGGCCCAGGCGATAGCAGCGCCGCGCGGTCGGCAGCGGATACTGCAGCACGTTGATGGCGATCGGCACCACCGTGCCCGGCCAGTCCGGCACATGCGGCCATAGCAGCGGCAGTGGCGCCGCGCAGCCATGGTCGATCGGCTTGTCCTGGAACACGGTCAGGTCGAATTCGTCATTGACCAGGCATTCGGCGATATGCGCCTGCAACTGCACGTCGCCGCGGATTGGCGGCAGGTTGCGCAGGCCCGCGCCCTCGTCGGCAACCGGAAAGCGCTCGCCCACGCCCAGCGCGAAGGTGGGATACAGATCGAAGAAGAACGTCGTGCAGTGGTCGTTGTAGAAGAACACCAGCACGTCGGCTCGTTGCTCGGCCAGCCACGCAGCCACTGGCGTGTAGCCGTCGAACAACGGCTTCCACACCGGGTCCTGCTGCTTGCCCTTGTCGTAGGCCACCCCGGTGGTGGGAACGTGCGAGGTCCCGATACCGCCGATGATGCTTGCCATGTTGCGCTCCTGCGACGCGGGCCGGGCCCTGATCAGGGCAGGCGCGCATCAGTGGGTGATTCGGGATCTGCAACGCAATGGATCCCAAAAGAGGGCGACCAACGACTCCGGATCGCCAAAACGGTATCCTTGGGATCCAAATTGCCATCAAGCGATCTCATCCGCAAGGTTTTTATACACGTAAGTGCGAGTTTTCCCTGTCGAAGGAACGTGCGCTGCGGTATGGCGCGAGAGAATGGAGCCAATGGCGAACAACCACCGATTGCAAGCGATTCAGCAGCTACGCGAATTGATCCTGTGCGGCACCTTCGCGCCCGGCGAGCGCGTCACCGAGGCGGCACTGGCCGAGCGCCTGGCGATTTCGCGCACGCCGATCCGTCAGGCCCTGCCGGCGTTATGCCAGGAAGGGCTGCTGGTGCAGGCGGGCAGCCGTGGTTACGCCGTGCGGCGCTTCAGCCAGCAGGAAAGCCTGGATGCACTGGCAGTGCGCGCAGTGATGGAAGGCATGGCCGCACGCACCGTCGCCGAACGGGGCGCCCCCGCCGAGCTGCTCGCCACGTTGTATGCCTGCCTGGGCGAAGGCGACCGCATCCTGGCCAGCCGCACCCTCTGCGCCGACGATGAGCAGGCGTATGGCGCAATGAACGCCCGTTTCCACCGCGCCATCGTGGAGGCGGCCAACAAGCCGATCCTGACCGAAACCGTGGAACGCTGCACATTGGTGCCGTTCGTCAGCCCGGTCAACGTCGTGTTCGGCCAACGCACTGCCGCGCTTGCCTACGACGATCTGTTTTACGGACACAGGCAACACGGCGCGATCGTGTCGGCCATCGAGCAACGCGATGGCGCACGCGCGGAATTACTGTTTCGCGAACACGCCAACACGCAACGGCACAGCATGGGAATCTGAAACGCACGTGTTGCGGCGGTTGGACCCACTGCACGCGCTGTGCCGCATATTGATGGATGACGTGGAGTACACGGCGCAAACAGCGCAAGCCGATCCACTCGGCATCGCACCACCTCCATCCCACACGCCGGCCTCCCTGCGCCGGCAATGTGGGACGCAGGACCGGCGCGCGTTACAGCGAGTGCACGATCATCAGGTTATAGCTATTGCCTGCCACCGAGTTCTCGACCTCGAGAGGGAGGTAAACATTGAAGTTGAGAAGGTTCTTTTCGTCGAACCGCCAGGACAACCCAGGGCCGACATAGAACTGCCTGCGCTTGCTGTCGGGGATGCTCTGGTCGTTGGTGCGGTTGTTCTTCAACTGCTGCAGGTAATATCCATTGATGCCCAGACGCAATTGTTCGGTGACCTTGAACGAGCTGGCGAAGTTTGCCCAGAGCACATCGCCGGCCTGGCCATTGCGAAAACGGAACCCGGGAATCGGCGGCACGCCACCGGCGCGGCTGGTGCGGAAGTTGTAGAGATAATTCAGCCGCCCGCTGATTTCCCAACTGTCGCTGGGTTGCACGGTGAAGGCCCAGTGCGGTGCGACCGACCAGAAACCGGTGCTCTGGTTGATGGCGATATCGCGATCGAACTTGCCCACGGGCGCGAAGGCGTCGATGGCGAATCGCTGGAAGAAGAATACCCGCCCCTCGCGCATCACCGGCGGCATCTGCAGCGCCGGCCCGAACGAGATATCGCCCATACCCAAGCCATTGCTGCTCAAGCGCACCGGGCTATCGGCAGCGACGGAGGTATCGTAATTGACCAGCGGCACGATCGCATTGAAGCTCAACGAACCGCCTTTCCAGGTGTATGGCGTGACATAGATGAGCTGAGTCAACGCGACGCTGACGCCAACCTTGGGGTCGCGGAACGCCGGCGAATTGTCGCCGCTGGCATTTTTGATCGCATCGAAATCGTAGTACCGCAGATACTCGATGGCCGTCCATCCAGGCTTCATGGAGCCGAAGCCATCTAAGAAGCTGGTGCCCCCCAAATTGACGCCTTGGGGTGGCGCCGCGGTTTCCGGCACAGCCTGCGCCCATGCTGCTGGCGACGCTGCGGCCAGCAAGGCAGCGATGATCAATGCAGGTTGACGAGGCGACAGCCCACGCGGCAACACCGAACCACAACGAGCAGACGAACGGACGCGTTCCACTAGGCGAATCTCCGATGCAAAGGGAATGGATGACTGCGATGCGACGCGACATGGAGGGAGGAGAAAACGGGACCGGAAGACGGCGGCATGCGGCATGCGCCATCAGGACAGCGATGAGTAAAGGTGTTGTCTGCAGCCCGGATGCGCTGACTCAGCCAGTGCCGACCCGCAGCAGCAGCGACCCGAGCCGTTGCTGGAACAACCAGCGCCCCTGCTCAAGCACCAGCACATCCTCGAAGCTGCCCAGCAATGCGGGCGATTGCGCCGTCCACGGCGGCGCTGCGGCGGTATCACCAGCGGTGTAAAGCAGTACGTGGCTGTGCGCGTGCGCCAGCGTGTGCGATTGGACGCTGACCAAGGTATTGAGCATCAGGTGGCACGTGGTGCGCGGCGCACGCTCGCGAAACGACTGCAAGATGGCCTCGCGCCCACGCACGGGCGCATCCGGTGCACTGGGGCGCGCGAACACACCGTCGTCGGTGAACAACGCGGCGAGGCCGGCATGATCATGGCGATCGTTGTACAGCGCGAACCGGCGGATCGCTTGCTCGCAGGCGATGATGATCGAGGCGTCTTCGTGCATGCAGCGCTCCTCAAGACGTGACCAACGCAATCTCGATACCCGGCCGACTGCGTGTTTCGGCGATAGTCGCCACGTAGCGCCATCCGTTCGGCCTACGCGCCATCACGCGGCCTGCAACCAGTCGCGCAGCGCGTCGCTGACGGCGGAAGGTGCTTCGACCGGCGCCATGTGCCCGCAGTGCTCGAAGATCGCCAGCCGCGCCTGCGGAATGTGTCGTGCCATGTCCTGATGCCGCGCCAACGGGCTCCACGCGTCTTGTCGCCCGACTCCCAACAACGTAGGACACGTGATGTGCGCGAGCACCGGCCCCGCATCGGGGCGTTCCAGCAAGGCGTGGGTCTGCCCAGCAAAGCTCTGCGCACTGTGCCGCTGCACCATGGCCATCAAGTCATCCATCAACTCGCTGTCGGCGCTGTGATCGGGGTGCAGCATCGGCGGCAGCCAGCGCTGCGCCAGCGCCTGCATCCCCTGGGCGTGCGCCAGTCGCACCAACGCAAGTCGTTCTTCGCGTTCGCCGGCGCGGCGCGGCGCGATGCCTGTATCCAGCAGGGCCAGCCGCAGCACGCGCGCGGGCGCCTGGCGCATGATGTCCAGCGCGACCCGTCCGCCCATCGAATGTCCCGCCAGCGCAAAGTGCGGCGGCGCGACGGCCAATACATGCGTGGCCATCTGCGTGATGCTGTCGAAGCCGGCGAAATCCATCACCTGCACATCGGCCAGATCGCGCAGCGCGACGCGCTGCGGTTGCCAGATGGCGGCGTCGCACAGCAGGCCGCACAACAGCAGCACTGCCGGCTTGGAGGAAGGAGGCGCAGACGAAGTCATGGCGCGACTGTAGCCACGGCAGCCACGCACGTCGTATGGAACCTGCTGCCTTCGCTATAGCATCAAAGGCATATCAAGGCATGACAGACAGCCGCCGACGCCGATTGCGGCGGCTGGCGCGATGGGCTCACGCGCCGCCGGAGGCGCGCTTCCACAGCACATCGACCAACGGCGGCAACTTGCCGGCCAGGCCCAATACCGATCCGCGCAACAACGTCAGGTGCATGTCGTCGTTGGAAAACACCGTGTTGATCGCATCAAAGCCGTAGGCGGCAACGGTGTTCTCGCTGCGCCGGGTACGTGCCCAGCGTTGCAGGCGATGCGGCGCGGCCCAATCGGCACGTTTGGCCATCGCCTCGCGCACGCTCTGCCGCAACGCCGCCACATCGCGCAGGCCCAGGTTGACGCCCTGCCCGGCCAGCGGATGCACCACATGCGCGGCATCGCCCAGGGTCAGCACGCGGCCGCTGACGTACTGCTGCACCAACTGCCGTTGCAGCGGGAAGGCGGTGCGTGCCGACACCACGCGTACCTCGCCCAGGCGCGCCGCGAAGGCCTGGGTCAACTCCCGCGAGAAATCGGCATCGTCCAGCGCCAGCACGCGCTCGGCGTCGGCATCCGGCAAGGTCCACACAATCGAACTGCGGCCATCGGCGAACGGCAGGAAGGCCAGCGGCCCGGTCGTCAGGAAGCGCTGCCAGGCGGTGGCCTGATGCGGGTGTTCGGTTTCCACGAAGGCAACCACGCCGCGCTGTGCGTAGGCATGCCGGGAAACCGGCAGCCCGGCGAGTTCACGTAGGGTGGATGCTGCACCATCGGCGGCAATGGCCATTGCGGCTTCCAGCCGGCTGCCATCGTCCAGGCGCAGGCGCACGCTGGCGGCGTCCTGCTCCAGCTCGACCACGCGTGCCGGACAACGCACTTCGATGCCGGCCGCATGCACGGCGGCCCACAAGCGGTCCACCAGCACGTCGTTTTCGATGATCCAGCCCAGTTGCTCGCGTCCCAGCGTGTCGGCGTCGAAGCCCAGCTCGCCACCTCCGCCAGCATCCCAGACCCGCATGCGCCGGTAAGGTTGCACGCGCGCGGCACGCACCGCATTCCACACGCCCAGGCTGTCGAGCAATGCGGCGTTGTCGGCGGCGAAGGCATAGACACGCAGATCGGGTTGATCGGCGCGCCAGCGCGCTGGCTCGCGCCCTTCGACCAGGGCAACGCGCAGGCCGGCATCGTTCAACGCCAGCGCGCAGGCCGCGCCGACAACGCCACCGCCGACGATCACGGCCTCGCGCGTGCTGCGCCGGCTCATGCGCTGCTCCGGCACAGTTGCGGCACATCGCCACGGAAGCCCATGGCACCGCCCACCAGCATCGATTGCAGCGGGGCCGCCTGCGAGGTCGCAAACAAGCCCAGGCTACGCAACGGCCGCAGCAACGGTGCCGGGTTGCCGGTGAGCCGCGCCAGACCGCTGGAAAACCCGATGGTGTGCTCGCGGTCCACCCGCCGCCGCGCCAGATACTCGGCCAGCAACGCACCGGCACCGGCATCGCTGCGATCGTGCTCGATCAATTCGGCCAGCGTCAGCGCATCGCGCAACCCCAGGTTGAAGCCCTGCGCGCCGATCGGATGCAGCGTCTGCGCGGCATTGCCCAGCAGCACCACGCGCTCGGCGATGAGGCTGTCGGCCAGCACCTGCACCAGTGGATAGGCACTGCGTTCGCCGGTGACGACCATGCGCCCGGCACGCCAGCCGGCTGCACGCTGCAGGCGCGCCAGCCAGCCGGTGTCATCGAGCGCAGCCACGGCTTCGGCCTCGGCGCGCGCCACGCAATGGATCGCACCGTAATGACGGTCGCCGCGTGGCAACAGCGCCGTTGGCCCATGTTCGCCAAAACGCTCCCAGGCCGTGCCATCGGGCGGTCGTGAGGCACGCACGCGCGCCACGAACAGGGTCTGCAGGAAATCGTGGGCATCGGTACCGATATGCAGCAGCTCGCGCACCGCGCTATGGCTGCCGTCGGCGCCGACCACCAGGTTGGCCTGCACCCGTTGCTCGCCCGCATCGGTAGCCAGGCGCACCGCGCGCAGGTCGTCCTGCACCGGTTCTATGCCGATGCACCGTGCGGGCCGGTAACGGCGCAGATGGGTCAGTTCGTCCAGGCGCGTTTGCAAGGCATCGCCGAAGTCGCGTGCCACCACCACCTGGCCGAAGGCGTCGCGGCCATAATCGGCCGCGTCCAGTTGCACGCGGCCGAAGTCCCCGGCGCGGCTGACATGGATGCGCCGGATCGGCCCGGGCGGACTGCGCAGCTTGGCCATCACTCCGAGCGCACCGAGCGCGTTCACGGTGGCCGCGGCGAAACTGAGGTTGCGTTGATCAAACACTGCCGGCGGCGTGCCGGCCGGGGTGGCCTCCACCAGCCCGACATCCAGGCCGAGGCGGTCCAGCGCAATCGCAAGGCTGGAGCCGACCAGGCCGCCGCCAACGATCAGAACGTCATGGGGATGTGTCATCCCCACATGATAAGCCTTCGCCCCCTGCGCGTTGCCGACGCAGGGCGGGACATCTTGCCGCGCCCGCTGCCACCTGCGCCGTGCATGGTTGACGCGCAGCGCAGCGCTTCACGCGCTCCCCAAACACATGCAGCGGCTGGAAAAGCGTGGCGAGCAGTCGCCAGGCGGGCGTGGATGGCGCACCCAGAAACGGCGGTGTAGGCGTGGCGCAGGCCGATTCCGGGCGCCGGCCACGCCGGCTTGGCACTGCGCAGTCGTTCTGCAGCTGCCGTGACCCAAGCCGCGGGCAGCACCACTTCCACGCTACACTCCAGGGCCCGTGATCCGGCCCGCTTCGCGCATGACTTCTCGTTCGCACGACACCCTGATTCTGAGTCTGCTCGCCGTGTTGATGGCGGCTACGCGGATCAATCACTTCGCGCCGGTTCCGGATGCGTCCTGGGCGGTGTTCTTCATCGGCGGATTTCATCTGGCTGCGCGCACCAAGCTGGCATTTCCGCTGCTGATGCTGCTGGCCGTGGCGGTGGACTGGCTGGTGATCACCGGCCAGGGGCTGAGCTTCTGGCAGCACTACTGCGTGTCGCCGGCGTACTGGTGCCTGATCCCGGCGTACTTCGCGCTGTGGGCCGGCGGCGTATGGCTGCGCCGGCACTACCATGGCGCACAGTGGAGCGCGCTAGCGCGGCTGGTGCCGGCCCTGCTGATCGCCGTGGCGCTGTGCCAGCTGATCGCCCAGGGCAGCTTCTACTGGATCAGCGCCAGCGTGGCCGACCCGACCGTGGCCGGCTGGTCCAAGAATTACACCGACTGGCTGGGGCCATATCTGCGCAGTGCCGCGCTGTACGTGGCCGCCGCCGCGGTGATCCAGGTGGCTGCCGAGCGTCTGTCCGCACCGCGTCGCCAGCCCTACGCCGGCTAAGCCATGGGCAACCGGCTCTCCCGCATCTATACCCGGACCGGCGACGACGGCAGCACCGGCCTGGGCGACGGCAGCCGGACCGGCAAGGATGCGTTGCGCGTCAATGCCTACGGCACCGTGGACGAAGCCAATTCGGCGATCGGCGTGCTGCTGGCCGCACCCGGCGTGCCGGAGCCGATCGCCGCACTGCTGACTACCGTGCAGCATCAGTTGTTCGACTTGGGCGGCGAGCTCTGCATCCCCGGCCACGCGGCCATCGACGCGACCGACATCCAGGCGCTGGAGACGCAGCTGGACGCCTTCAACCAGACGCTGCCCGCACTGCAGGAATTCATCCTGCCGGCCGGTGGCGAGGCCGCCGCGCGCTGCCATCTGGCCCGCACCATCGTGCGCCGGGCCGAGCGCGAGACCGTTGCGCTGTCGCGCCAGGAAGCGGTGCGCAGCGAGGCGATCGGCTACCTCAACCGCTTGTCCGACCTGCTGTTCGTGCTGGCGCGCGTGCTGGCGCGTGCCGATGGTCGGCAGGAAGTCCTGTGGCGGCACGACCGCCGGCGCGGTTGAGCATGCGCCCGGGTCGGCGCAGAGGCTAAAGTTGCCCCATGTTGGTCTTTACCCATCCCGCCTGCCTCGGTCACGACGCCGGCCCTGAGCACCCCGAAAGTCCCGCCCGCCTGGAAGCGGTGGTCGAGGCGCTGCGCGCCGCATTCCCGGATCTGGACTGGCGCGAAGCGCCGTTGGCCAAGCTGGGCGATCTGTGCCGGGTGCACGAGCGCGAGCAGGTGGATGCGGTGCTGGAAACCGCCTTCGACGGCTATCGCCAGCTGGACGTGGACACGCGCATGGTGCCCGCCTCGCGCGCGGCCGCGCTGCGCGCTGCAGGCGCCGGCATCGCGGCCGTGGATGCGGTGATGCAGGACCAGACCCGCACTGCTTTCTGCGCGGTCAGGCCGCCGGGCCACCACGCCACCGCACAGGTGTCGATGGGCTTTTGCCTGTTCAACAACATCGCTGTGGCCGCCGCCCATGCGCGCGACCGGCATGGGCTGGAGCGCATCACCATCGTGGATTTCGACGTCCATCACGGTAACGGCACCCAGGCGATCTTCGAGCGCGACCCCGCCGTGCAGTACCTGAGCACCCACCAGTCCGGGCTGTATCCGCATTCGGGCAGCGTCTACGAGCGCGGCGTCGGCAATATCCACAACCTGCTGCTGCCACCAGGCAGTGATGGACTGCGCTTCCGCAATGTCTGGGAAGACGAGATGCTGCCGCTCGTCGATGCCTTCCGTCCGCAGTTGATCCTGATCTCCGCCGGCTTCGATGCGCATCTGCGCGACCCGCTGGCCGACCTGATGCTGGACGACAACGATTTCGCCTGGCTCACCGGCGCGCTGCGCACCCTGGCCGACCGCCATGCACGCGGCCGCGTGGTCTCGATCCTGGAAGGCGGCTACGACCTGCAGGCGCTGCGCGAAAGCAGCGTGGCGCACGTGGCAGCGCTGCGCTGAACCCCGGCCGGGGCGCCGGTCGCGCCACCGGTGGCGATGAACCTCGCCCACCCGGCGCCGGCGCTCTTCATTGCCCCTATGCGGGGTATGCGGCAAGCTAGTCGCCATTTTCTTGGTTGAACCCACGCGTGCGCCGAGCTCTCCGCCTGCTGCCCCTGCCTTTGAGCATCGCCATCTGCCTCCCGGCCATGGCTGCCGACAAGCCGTTGAACTGGGGACTGTGCCCGGCCGTAGACCCGCTACCCGGCTTCGACGGCGCCCCTGCCGCCGACCCCAAGGCGGCCGAAATGCGCCAGCAGCTGCCGACCGACATCGAAGGCGACCAGCTTTCCGGCACCAGCACCACCCCGCAATACCAAGGCAATGTTGCGTTGAAGCGCGGCGACCAGTTCCTGGGTGCCGACAACCTGCGCATGGACACCGAAACCGGTAACTACATCGCCGAAGGCAATGTCCGCTACCAGGACACCTCTTTCCGCATGGTCGCCGACCGCGCCGAAGGCAATCAGGATACCGACACCCACAAGGTCACCAACATCCAGTACCAGTTGGTGGAGCGCCGCGGCAATGGCGACGCCGAATCGGTGGACCTGCAGGGCCAGGTCGGGCAGATGCATCGATCCACGTACACCACCTGCGACCCCTCGCAGCCGATCTGGCGCGTTCGCGCGCCCGAGATCGACGTCGACAACGAGGAAGGTTTCGGTACCGCGCGTAACGCGGTGCTGCAGATCGGCAAGGTGCCGGTGCTGTACTTCCCATGGTTCAAGTTCCCGATCGACGACCGCCGCCAGACCGGCCTGCTGTTTCCGCAATTCGGTTTGTCCGGCCGTAACGGCTTCGATTATCTGCAGCCGATCTATCTGAATCTGGCACCGAACTACGACGCCACGTTGTTGCCGCGCTACATGAGCAAGCGCGGTTTCATGTTCGGCACCGAATTCCGTTACCTGTACGAAGGCGGTCGCGGCGAAGTCACCGGCAATTACCTGCCCAACGACAAGTTGCGCGACAAGGACCGCGGCAGCGTGTTCTACAGCGGCTACCACAACGTCAACACCCACTGGCAGGCGCGCAGCAGCATCTCCTGGGTCAGCGACACACGCTATGTCGAGGACTTCACCAGCCGTCTGAACGGCATGGGCTCGGCGTCCAGTCTGCAGAGCACCGTGGGCATCTACGGCACCGGGGAAACCTGGACCGCAGGCCTGATGGCCGACCGTTGGCAGCTCACCGACTACACGCTGGACGAGCAGGCCC
Source organism: Xanthomonas sp. D-99 (assembly GCF_017746145.1). NCBI lineage: Bacteria > Pseudomonadati > Pseudomonadota > Gammaproteobacteria > Lysobacterales > Lysobacteraceae > Xanthomonas > Xanthomonas sp. D-99. The sequence continues at coordinate 65,422 of NZ_JAGHWU010000005.1, forward strand.
TGCCCTATAACCGGCAGCCGCGCGCGTATTTCACCTGGGAAAAGCCGCTGGGCATTTTCGAGGCGGGCGTCTATGCCGAGGCGGTGCGCTTCACCCACGACGATTCGTACCAGGTCAATTACATCCCGAACGCCAACAACAACAATGGCGACGAGTACGTCCGCACCAATATCCGCAACAAGGAATATGGCAGCGGCGCGCGCCTGGACGTCAAACCGTATATCTCGATGCCACTGTCGGGCGCAGCGTGGTTCCTGACGCCCACCGTGGCATGGCGCTACACCGCGTACCAGCTGGATTCCACGCTGGCCAACACCGCACCGCTGACCGGCAACCGCACCCCGTCGCGCAGCCTGCCGATCGCCTCGCTGGACGCCGGCCTGTATTTCGATCGCGAAACCTCGCTGTTCGGCACCAACTATCTCAATACGTTGGAGCCGCGCATGTACTACCTGTACGTGCCATACCGCGACCAGGACGATCTGCCGGTGTTCGACACTCGTCCGTTCACCTTCAGCTACGGTCAGTTGTTCCGCGACACCCGCTACACCGGCGCCGACCGCCAGAACGATGCCAACCAGCTGACCCTGGCGGTGACCTCGCGCTGGCTGCGCCAGGACGATGGCCGCGAAAAGCTCTCGCTGAGTGCGGGCCAAATCTTGTACTTCAGCGACTCGCTGGTGACCATCAACAACAGCAACAATTCGGCCGCCGGTAGCGAGCAGACCGTCGAACAGGGCAAGTCGGCCTGGGTGGCCGACGCCAACTACATGATCAACGACCGCTGGTCGATGGGCGCCACCTACCAGTGGAACCCGAACTCGCGCAAGGAAGATCTGGCCAGCCTGCGCACGCGCTATCTGCTCAACAACGACGGCATCATCAACCTGGCGTATCGCTACCGTCGCAACCTCACCGACAACAGCGACCAGCTCAAGCAGGCCGATTTCTCCTTCCTGTACCCGATCAACCCCAGCTGGAGCGCGGTCGGTCGGTATTACTACTCTCTGCTGGACCGCAAGCCGCTGGAAATCATCGGTGGCGTGCAATGGGACAGCTGCTGCCTGGCGGTACGCGGACTGGTGCGCCGGTTCGTGCGTAACCGCGATGGGGAGATGGACAACTCGATCCAGATCGAGTTCGTGCTGAAGGGCTTGAGCTCGTTCGGGCAGAACACGGATCGCACTTTGCGCCGTGCTATTCTCGGCTATTACCGCGACGACCTCTACCTGGTCCCGCCCAGCAACACCACGACCAATCCGGACGATTACGATCCGAACCTGATTCCATGACCAAGCCTTTCTCTGTTGTTCTTGCCTCGCTGCTGGCCATTACCAGCACGGTTTCGCCGTTGGCCTCGGCACAGCAATCCCAGCCGCTGGATCGCATCGCTGCCATCGTCGACGAAGACGTGGTGCTGCAGAGCGAGCTCGATCGTGCCGTCCGCAACGTCAAGTCGCAGTACGCCGGTCGCGAAAACCAGCTGCCGCCAGACGATGTGCTGCAGCGCCAGGTCCTTGAGCGCTTGGTACTGGTCAAGTTGCAGGTCAGCCGCGCCGATGGCAACGGTATCCGCGTCAGCGACGAGGAGCTCAACCGCGCCATCGCCAGCATCGCCCAGCAGAACGGCACGACCGTGGACGGCTTGCGCCAGAAGCTGGCAGCCGACGGCATGGGCTACGCCGACTTCCGCGCATCGGTGCGCGACGAGATCATCGTGCAGCGCCTGCGCCAGAGCTTCGCGCAGAGCCGCATCAGCGTGAGCGAAGGCGAGGTGGATACCGCGCTGGCCCAACAGGCCGCCACCGGCAGCCAGTACCACCTGGCGCATATCCTGATCGGCTTGCCGGAAGGCGCAAATGCCGAACAGATCGCCACCGGCCAGAAAAAGGTCGATGGCGTCAAAGCCTTGATCGACAAGGGCGAGCTGGATTTTTCGGCCGCTGCGGTGCGTTATTCCGATAGCCCCAATGCGCTGGAAGGTGGCGATCTGGGCTGGCGCAGCCTGGATGAGATTCCCAACGCATTCGCGCAGCTGATCCGCGACATGCAGCCCGGTCAGGTGGCCGGACCGCTGCGCGGCCCGAGCGGCTTCCAGCTGCTCAAGCTGGTGGAAATGCGCGACGCCAATGCCGGCGGCGAAAAGAAGATGGTCACCGAGTACCACGCACGCCACATCCTGGTGCGGATCGGCGATAACCAGACCGAGGCGCAGGCCAAGGCCAAGATCGATACGATTCGCGCACGCATCGTCGGTGGCGCCGATTTCCAGGCGACGGCCAAGGAGTCCTCAGAAGACACCAACAGCCGCGGCCAGAGTGGCGATCTGGGCTGGTTCCCAGCCGATGCGTTCGGCCCGGACTTCGGCAAGCAGGTCGAAAGCTTGACCGACGGCGCGGTCTCCGAGCCGTTCCGTACCCAGGCGGGCTGGCATATCGTGCAGCGCGTCGGCAGCCGCCAGACCGACGTCAGCGCCGAGAATCAGCGCGCGCAGGTGCGCGAAACCATCGGTCGCCGCAAGCTGGAAGAAGAATACAACCGCTATCTGCAGGAACTGCGTGGCGAAGCGTATGTGAGCTACCGCACCGGCGACCGCGCCGATGACAACGCCACTGCCGCTCCAGCCAAATCGGCAGACCCTGCAGCGCCCTCGCCGCCGCCGGCAAAGCCGACGCGCTGAGGCCGGGCATCCGGATCGCATGATGGTCCCGTCGCTCGCGCTGGTGCCAGGCGAGCCGGCCGGAATCGGGCCGGAGCTATGCGTCCGGCTTGCGCAGCAGCCGCGCTCGGACGCGCATCTGATTGCCTACGCCGACCCAGATACTTTGCACAGCGCCGCAACGGCGCTGTCGTTGCCTGTGCGGCTGCTCGAGCCCGACCAGCCCGCACGCGCGCCCGGCGACCTGCCGCTGCATCCCATTCGCCAAGCCGTGGCCACGCGTTTCGGCGTACCTGACCCAGCCAATGCCGCAGCGGTGATCGCCGGCCTGCGCAGCGCCGCGGCCGACTGCCTCGCCGGCCGCCTGCAGGGAATCGTCACTGGCCCGGTGCACAAGGCAGTGATCAACGCCGGCGGGATTGCCTACACCGGCACCACCGAACTGCTGGCCGAACAAGCCGGTTGCCCGGTGGTGATGATGCTGGCCAACAGCATCGTGCGCGTCGCGCTGGTGACAACCCATCTGCCGCTGCGTGCGGTGGCCGATGCGATCACCGCCGATGCCCTGCGGCAGTGTCTGCGCATCACCCATGCAGCGATGCAGCGCGACTTCGGCCTGGAGCACCCGCGCATCGCCGTGCTCGGCCTCAACCCGCATGCCGGCGAAGACGGTCACCTGGGCCGCGAGGAACTGGATATCGTCATTCCGGCGCTGGAGCAACTGCGCGGGCAGGGCATGCAGCTGATCGGCCCGCTGCCGGCGGACACCGCCTTCTTGCCGCAGAAACTGCGTGGTTTCGACGCGGTGGTGGCGATGTATCACGATCAGGGCCTGCCGGTGCTCAAGTACAGCGGCTTCGAGCAGGCGGTGAATATCACCCTGGGCCTGCCCTACCCGCGCGTGGCGGTGGATCACGGGACTGCGCTGGAACTGGCCGGCCGCGGAATCGCGGACCCCTCCAGCCTGATGGCGGCCACTGCGTTGTGTGCGCGATTGGCGGCGCGCCGCTAAACCCACGCGTGCCTACTCGCTGCGGGCATGCCGCATGGTGCACGCCGCCTATCCGCCAAGCGCGGTGCGCGCGCAAACGACACCGCGTGCAGGCGCGGCCTCCGTTAAACTGCGCAGATGAATTCTTCTTTCAGCGCACCGGCCAAGAAGTCGCTTGGCCAGCACTTTCTTGCCGACCGGTATTACATCGACCGCATCGTGCAGGCGGTAGACCCGCGCGCCGGCCAGCATCTGGTCGAGATCGGCCCAGGCCAGGGTGCCATCACCTTTCCGTTGCTGCGCAAGCATGGCGCGCTGACCGTCATCGAATTCGATCGCGACCTGATCGCGCCGTTGACCGAGGCCGCGGCGCCGATCGGCGCATTGCGCATCATCCACCGCGATGTGCTCAGCGTGGATTTCACTGCACTGGCCGATGGCACGCCGATCCGCCTGGTCGGCAACCTGCCCTACAACATTTCCTCGCCGATCCTGTTCTATGCGCTGGACCATGCCGCTGCCGTGGCCGACATGCACTTCATGCTGCAAAAGGAAGTGGTCGACCGCATGGCCGCCGGCCCCGGCAGCAAGGTGTACGGACGGCTCAGCGTGATGCTGCAGGCGTATTGCGAGGTGACTGCGCTGTTCGTGGTGCCGCCGGGCGCCTTCCGGCCGCCGCCGAAGGTGGACTCGGCAGTGGTGCGGCTGGTGCCGCGCGATCCGGCCACGGTACTGATCAACGACCGCCGCCGCTTCGCCGATGTGGTGCGCGCCGGGTTCGGGCAGCGCCGCAAGACCCTGCGCAATGCCTTGTCCGCCATTTGCGAACCAGCCCACTTCGACGCTGCGCAGGTGCGCCCGGACGCACGCGCCGAACAACTCGAGGTCGCCGATTTCATCCGGCTGGCCAATGTCGAGCTGGCTTGAGCGCCGTTCCCACACCGTTTTATTTAGACTTTCACCATGCAAGATGATCCGCGCTACCGGGTCGAGGTCGAGGTATCGCCCCGCTTCCTCGCCCATCAATCCACTCCGGACGAAGGCCGCTATGCCTTTGCCTACAGCATACGCATCCAGAATGCGGGCGCAGTGCCTGCGCGCCTGATCGCGCGCCATTGGCAGATCACCGATGGCAACGGACGCACCGAGCAGGTGGATGGTGAAGGGGTGGTCGGCGAACAGCCGTGGCTGCGCCCGGGCGAAGCGTTCCATTACACCTCTGGCGTACTGCTGGAGACCGAGCAGGGACAGATGCAAGGCCACTACGACATGGTGGCCGACGATGGCACCGAATTTATCGCCCCGATCGCCGCCTTCGTGCTGAGCGTACCCAGGACGCTGCACTGATGGATGCTGGAGTGAGGGAGCGCGCGCAATGAGTGTCTGGGCCATCGGCGACCTGCAAGGGTGCTACGACATCACCCAGCGATTGCTGGAGAAGATCAATTTCGACCCCGCCCAGGACACGCTGTGGTTCTGCGGCGATCTGGTGAACCGCGGCGGGCAATCGCTGGAAACGCTGCGCCTGGTGCATGCGTTGCGCGCACATAGTGTGGTGGTGCTGGGCAATCACGACCTGTCGCTGCTGGCGATCGGCGCGCGCTCGGAAGAAGAGCAGCGCAAGGTCAACCCGGACCTGCTGCGCATCGTGATGGCAGAAGATCGCGATGCGCTGCTGGACTGGCTACGCATGCAGAAGCTGGCGCACGTGGACCGCGAACTGGGCTGGATGATGATCCACGCCGGGCTGGCGCCGAAGTGGACCACGCAGATGGCCGAAAAGCATGCACGCGAGGTCGAGCAGCAACTGCAGGGCGGCGGCTATCGCAAGCTGCTGCGCAATATGTACGGCGACCAGCCGGGCTGGTCGCCGGGCCTGAGCGGCTATGACCGCAGCCGCGCCATCATCAATCTGTTCACCCGCATGCGCTATTGCACTCCGCGTGGGCGCATTGCCACCGACGACAAGGGCACGCCGGGCACGCAGGCGCAGGGCCTGTATCCATGGTTCGAAGTGCCGGGACGGGTCGAGCGCGACCTGAAGATCGTCTGCGGGCATTGGTCCGCGCTGGGCCTGACCATCACCCAGGGCGTCCATGCGATCGATACCGGTGCGGTCTGGGGCGGCAAGCTGACCGCGTTGCAGCTGGATACCGACGAACTACGGGTGGTGCAGGTGCCGGGAAATCCGATCACGCATCCGCCGAAAACCGCGCAGCGCCCGCGGCAACCGCGTCGCCGGCAGCGGCACCGTGGTGGCGACCAAGCGCAGACCGGGCCCGCTCCGACACCGGCATCGACCGGTCCAGCCGGCGGCTGATCCGGCGCCCTGGCGCCAGCGCGCCCAGCGCTACGCCGTCGCGCCGCCTTCCCGGCACGGGAGTGCTGGACGGCTTGCAAGCGATACCGCCTATCGGCCGGGTGCGGCCGCAGTTGCCGCGCTGTGCGTCGCACGTTGCAACGGCCCCGGCCGCCCGGGCCGCTCCGGAAGCAATGCCGGCCGCGTGTCAGGCCTGCCGCAATGCGTCGACTGGCGCTGGCAGACGCGGCATCGCCGCCAGCAACGCACGCGTGTAGGCCGAACGCGGCTGTGCGAACACCTGCTCGGCCGGTCCCGCCTCCTGGACCTGTCCGTGCCGCATCACCAGGATGTCGTGACTGACCTGACGGATCACACCGAGGTCGTGCGAGATGAAGAGGTAGGCCAGCCCCAGGTGTGCCTGCAGGTCCGCCAGCAGGTCGAGCACCTGCGCCTGGACCGATACGTCGAGTGCCGACACCGCTTCATCCAGCACGATCAGACGCGGCTCGGTGGCGATGGCGCGCGCGATCGCCACGCGCTGGCGCTGGCCACCGGAGAGCTGCAGCGGGAAGCGGCCGGCCAGCGCGGTACCGAGCCGTACCTGTTCGAGCAGCTCGGCGATCCGGGCGCGCTGTGCAGCACGCGGCAGGCCCACCGCATCCAGCGCGTCGCCGAGAATGCGGGCCACCGTCCAGCGGGGGTCGAACGAACTCAGCGGATCCTGGTAGACCGCACTGATCGCACGCCGCCACGGCCGACGTTGCGCTTCGGACACGCGTGCGGCAACGCTGCCGATCCAGGGCCGGCCGTTCAGCCGCACCTCGCCTGCATCCGCCTCGGTCAGGCCCAGGACCAGCCGTGCCAGGCTGCTTTTGCCGGAACCGGATTCGCCGACCACCCCCAGCGTGCGCCCGGCCTGCAACACCAGGTCGACCCCATCGACGGCCAGACGTGCCTCGCCATCCGGACCGCGATAGGCCTTGCGCAGGCCGCGCACCTCCAGCAACGGCGGTGCCGGTGCGTTGGCGGGCTCTGCGCCGGCCAGGGCAGTCGCAACGCGCGGCCCGCGGCCGCCGGGAATCGCCGCGAGCAGCGCACGCGTGTAGGCATGTGCCGGCCGCTGCAGCACCTGCGCAATCGGTCCCTGCTCGACCACCTCACCGTGGCGCAGCACCACCACCTCGTCGGCCAGTTGCGCGACCAAGGCCAGATCATGGCTGATGACCAGCAACGCGCCACCGCGTCGCTTGATCGCCTGCAAGGCCGCCAGCACCTGCACCTGCACGGTGGCGTCCAGTGCGGTGGTCGGCTCGTCGGCGATCAGAATGCCGGGTGCGTTGGCCAGCGCCGAGGCGATCAACGCGCGTTGGCGCAATCCGCCGGAAAGCTGGTCCGGGCGTTGCCGCGCGCGCAGCGCCGGTTCCGGCACACCGGCTTGTTGCAGCAGCTCCAGCACCCGATCGCGACGGCGTGCGCGATCGCCCCAGCCGTGTGCGGCCAATGCTTCCTCGATCTCGCGGCCGACCGGGCGCAGCGGGTCCAGCGATACCAGCGCGTCTTGCAGGACGAAGCCGATGTCCTTCCCGCGTAACCCCTGCCATTGCCGCTCGCTGTAACCGCGCAGATCGCGGCCGGCATGCGCCAGCACGCGCGCGCTGACCTGCGCGTGCGCACCGGCCAGGCCGACCAGGCTGCGCGCACTGACGCTCTTGCCCGAGCCGGATTCGCCGACCAGTGCCACCGCACGCCCCGGCGCCAGGCTGAAGGACAGCTCGCGCACCACCGTGAGCGCAGGCTGGCCGGGGCGGGCGAACATGACGGTGAGGCCATCCACGCGCAGCAGCGGCGTGCTCATGGGTTGCGTCCTTCCAGACGCCGCTGCAACCAGCGTCCGAGCACGCTGGTGGACAGCGTGGTGAGCACGATGAACACGCCCGGGAAGAAGCTCATCCACCAGGCCAGGGCGACGAAGTCGCGCCCCACCGACAGCAGGGTGCCCCACTCCGGCGCCGGTGGCGGCTTGCCCAGCCCGAGAAAACTCAGTGCCGACGCCCACACGATGATCTGGCCCACGCCCAGGGTCACCGTGACCAGCAGCGGCCGCATCGCATTGGGCAGGATGTGCTGCAGCACGATCCGCCACGGCCGATGGCCAAGCACGCGCGCCGCTTCCACGTAGCCGGAACCGCGCACCGCGAGCACCTGCCCACGCACCATGCGCGCATAGCCCGGCGCGCAGCCCAGGCCGGTCGCCACGATCACCGGGCCCAGCCCGGCGCCGAACACCGCCACCAGCAGCAAGGCCAGCACCAGCGACGGGAACGCGAACAGCACGTTCAAGGTGGCGCCGATGCAGCGATCGAGCAACCGCCCGCCGAGCCCGGCGGCCAGCCCCAGGGCGATGGCCACGCTCATCGCCAGGGCGGTGGCGGCCACCCCGATCGCCAGCGATTCGCGCGTGCCGTAGACCACGCGTGCCCACAGATCGCGGCCGGAGGCATCGGTGCCGAACCAGTGCGCCCAGCTCGGCGCCTGGAACGCCTGCCGCGGCGCCACCGCCAGCGGGTCGGCGCCGGCGAACAGCGCTGGCGCCAGCACCAGCGCGAGCAGCAAGCTGAGAAAGGCAGCCGCCAACGCGGGCCCGGGAGGCAGCGCGATCAGCCAGCGCAATGCGCCACGGACACGTGCGCACAGCGCGCAGGGAGGGAGCGCACGAGACAGCGTTGCGGTATTCATCGGGACTCTCCGGACAGACGCGGGTCGACCAGTCGCTGCAGGGCGTCGATCGACAGGTTGGCGATCACATAGACCGCCGCGATGAACAGCACGATGCCCATCGCCAGCGGCAGATCCTGCGCCTGCACCGCGTAGAACAGCTGCCGGCCAACGCCTTTGCGCGAGAAGATCACCTCGGTGACCACCGCACCGCTGATGGTGGCGCCGATTGCCCAGCCGGACAGACTCAGCCCCGGCAGCAAGGCATGCCGCAGGGCGTGACGCAGGCGAACGGCCCCCTCGCCCAGGCCGCGGGTGCGCGCCGACAACACGAACGGCTGTTCCAGCGCCAGCGCCATCGACTCGCGGGTGACCTGCGCCAGGAAGCCGGCCAGCGGCAACGCCAGCGTCAGTGCCGGCAGGATCAGGCTGCGCAGACCATCGCTGCCGGCCGGCGGCAGCACCCGCAGGCCGAACGCGAACACGGCCAGCAACACCAGTCCGAGCCAGAACTGCGGCAGTGCGGCGGCCACCGTTTCGAGCGTGGAAAACAGCCGGTCGCGCCAGCCGCGGCGCACGCTCGGCAGCACCGACGCCAACGCCAGCAGCCAGGCCAGCAGCAAGGCTGCGCCAGTCAGCTGCAGGGTCGCCCCGGCCTGCTCGCGCAGCACCTGCACCACCGGCAGGTGCTGGGAATAGGAAGTGCCCAGGTCGCCGTGCACCAGCCGGCCCAGGTGCGCCATGTACTGCCGGAGCAATGGCTGGTCGAGCCCATACTCGCGGCGTACCGCGGCCAGCGTCTCGGCGGTTGGATTCGCGCTGGAACCGCCCAGGATCGCCAGCGCCGGATCGCCCGGCATCAACCGCAACACCAGGAACAACAACGTGGCCGCAGCCCACAGCACCAGCGCAGCACCGAGCAGATGCATTGCCAGCGAGCGCAGCTGGCCCAGCCATGGGGCATGGCGGAATCTTCCGCTCGCGATCGCGTTCATTTGCTCACCCAGGCGTCGTACAGCGTGGTGACCTGCAGCGCTGGCTCCAGCGCCACGCCGTGCGCGGTCTTGTAGATACCCAGCCGCGTGCTCTGCGGATAGGTGGTGAGTTGCAGGAACTGGCCGGAGGCGATGCGCTGGGCCTGGTGGTAGAGCTGCGCGCGCTGCTGCGGGTCCTGGGTGGCCAGCGCCTGCGCCACCACCGCATCGAACTGCGCATCGGCAAAGCCTGCGCCATTCTGGTGGAAGCCGCCCTTGCCGCCGACCGGGGCCAGGAATTGCGAGCCGAAGATGATCCGCAGCACGTCGGCGGTATTGGTGTTCCAGTAGCCCACGCGCACGTCGTAGTCCCAGGCTGCCTGGCGCTGCTGCAAGAGCGCGTCGCTGAGCAGGTGCAGCCGTACCTCGAAACCGGTGCCGCGCGCGGTCGCCTGCACCTGCTCCCACAGCGTCTGTTCGGCCGGCCAGGTCTGGCTGCGCATCAGCACATCCACGCTCAGGCGGCGGCCGTTCTTGCTGCGGTAACCGGCGCCATCGCGCCGGGTCCAGCCGGCCTGATCGAGCAGGCGGTTGGCGCGTGCCGGGTCGTAGTCGGCGGCGTGTTCGAAGTCGGCGCTGTAGAACGGCGTGCCGGCACTGAGCGGGCCGCCGGCGCGCGCGAATTCGCCGAAGAACACGCTCTGCAGGGCGCCCTCGACATCGGCCGAGCGCAGGAAGGCCTCACGCACGCGGATATCGTCGAACGGCGCGCGGGTCAGGTTGAGCGTGCCGTTGGTGGGGTTGCCGGGCCGATTGGCAACTAATAGCGAGAGCTCGGGATTGATGCGCGCCGGCGCGTGCGCTTCGGGCGGCAGGGTGTCGATGACATCGACCTCGCCAGCCTGCAACGAGGCGAAGCGTACCGACGGTTCGGCGATGAATTTCCACACCACCCGATCCAGATAGGCCGGGCCGTTGTGGCGGGCGGTCGGCGGCGCCCAGGCATACTCCGGATTGCGCACCAGCACCAGCTGGTTCTGGCGGTCCCAGCGCTCCACCTTGAATGGCCCGGAGCCGACCGGCTGCTGACAGTTCTGCTCGCGCGAACGCGCCAGCGCGGCCGGCGACTGCAAGCCGAGAAACCCCTGCGCCATGACTTCCAGAAATGCCGCGTACGCACTGTCGAGATGCACGATTGCGGTATGCGTATCGACGATCTCGGTGCGGCGGTACTGGCGGATGTAGCCGCCGGCGGTGCTGGACTGGGTATGCGGATCGGCGATGTGGTCCAGGTTGGCCTTGAGCGCTTCGGCGGTGAACGGCGTGCCGTCGCTGAAGCGCACGTCCTCGCGCAGGTGGAAGGTGTAGGCGGTCCCGTCGGCGGAGACCTCCCAACTGCGCGCCAGCCACGGCCCGATCCGGCCCCGCGCATCCATCGATACCAGCGAGTCGAGATATTGGCGGGCCACGAATACCTGCGGCATGTCCCCCTGCACATACGGATCCAGGCAGGTCGGCTCGCGGTCGGTGGCGTAGATCAACGTGCCGCCCTGGCGCGGCACGCTGCCGGCGGCAGCCGCCGACGCCGCGGGTTGCTGGCGACAGCCGGCCAGTGCCAGCACCGCCAACGCCACGCCGAGCGACGCCTTCATCCGCCGCTCCCGGCTGCCGCCAACGGCGCCGGAAACCGCAGCGGCGGTGGCGGCACCTTGAGATTGGCGGGGTCGCGATAACGCGCACCGAAATGATCGTCCGGCAAGCGTGCCTGGCCTGCGCCGAACAGCCGTTCGCGCAGCGTCTCGCCATCGCGATACGTCTGGCGGAAGCGACCGCGCCGGCGCAGTTCCGGCACCACCAGTTCGATGAAATCGCGTGCGGTCTCGAACGACAGATACTGGCGCAGGTTGATGCCGTCGATGTCGTCTTCGTCGAGCCAGCGCTCGATGGTGTCGGCCACGCCGGTCGGCGTGCCGGCAACGAAATACCGCTCGCGGTCGAACGCCTCCAGCCGCGTCAGCACCTGTCCGACCGTCCACTGCGGGTCGAAGCCGGCCAGTACGCCACGGCCGATCCCGCTGGCGCTGCCCTTGCCGCGCCCGCCGACGAGTTCGCCGATCAACAGATCGCGAGGATAGGCCAGCAGATCGATGTCCGACTGTGCGTGCACCAGGCCGCCGCGCACGCTCATCAGCGCGCGGTAGCTGTCGAGTTTGGCCGCGACCTCTGCATCGGTCCGGCCGACGATCACCCCGGCCTGCACCACGAACCGGATCGCGCGCGGATCGCGCCCCCTGCGCTTCCACGCGCGCGCGGGTCTTGGCGATATTGGCGCGCACGTCGGCAGCGGTCAGCCCGCCGGTGAACACCACTTCGGCATGCCGCGCGGCGAATTCCAGCCCGGCCGCCGAGCCGGAAGCCTGGAACAGCAGCGGCGTGCGCTGCGGCGAAGGCTGGCTCAGATGCGGGCCGGCGACCTTGAAGTAGGCGCCGTGGTGATCGATCTGGCGCACCTTGGACGGATCGGTGTAGATGCGCCGCTCACGGTCCTGGATCACCGCATCGTCGTCCCACGAGCCTTCCCACAGCTTGTACAGCACGTCCAGGTATTCGTCGGCGATCTCGTAGCGTTGATCGTGCGGCACCTCGCCTTCCAGGCCGAAGTTGCGCGCCGCATTGGGCAGGTAGGAGGTCACGATGTTCCAGCCGACCCGGCCGCGGGTCAGGTGATCGAGGGTGCTCATGCGCCGCGCGAACGCGAACGGCGGCTCGTAGGTGGTGGAGAAGGTCGCGCCGAAGCCCAGATGCCTGGTCACCTGCGCCATCGCCGGGATCAACAGCAGCGGATCGTTGCTGGGAATCTGCACCGCCTCTTCCAGCGCGGCCTTCGCACCCTGGCCGAAGCTGTCGTAGGCGCCGATCACGTCGGCCAGGAAGATGCCGTCGAAGGTGCCGTATTCCAGCAGCTGTGCCAGCTCGGTCCAGTACTCCAGATTGTTGAACCGGTGCCGGTTGTTGTCCGGGTGCGCCCACATGCCGTGCACGATGTGACTGACGCAGTTCATCTCGAACAGGTTGACGTGCAATTGCTTGGGATCGGCATTGCCGCTCATGCAGTCGCTCCCGTCGACACGCTCGCATCTGCGCCGGCCGCGCTCTGGGATGTGGTGCCGGCGAACCACGCCTCGCGTGGACGACGACCGTTCAATCGCCAGTCGCCAAGCGCACGTTCGCGCAGGATCGCCGGGTTATGCGAGGCGATGGTGCGCGCGTTGCGCCAATGCCGGTCCAGCGCACGCTCACGCGCGGTCGCCGAGGCGCCACCGACCTCGAAGACCAACGTGCTGGCCTCCAGCACCAGTGGCAACACCACCTGCTGGCCGTGATAGGCGGCCAGATCGGCGGCGATGTAATCGGCCTCTGACGCGGTGCCGGCATGATGCGCGAGGTGGGCCTGCTGCAACGAGACGCCGACCTGCTCCACCACCGCCTCTGCAGCGAAGGCCAGGCTCGACAAGCGGCCGACCACCCGCTGCACCAGTGGATCGTCGGCCGGCCGCGTCTGCCCGGGCACGCCGAATACGCGGGTGCGGGCGCGCACGAATTCCACGCCATCGCGCAGCACCGCACGCGCGATCCCGGTCAAGGTCGCCAGGTGCACGCTCTGGTAGAACGCAGTGAGATAGTTGTCCGGCCGCGCCTGCCCGGCGGGATGGCGGTGCAGCACATGCTCGTCCTGCAGCCGCACCGCCCTGAAATGGGTGCTGCCGCTGCCGGTCAGGCGCTGGCCGAAGCCGTCCCAATCGTCGATCCGCGTCACCCCCTGAGCATCGGCAGGCACCGCGAGCGCGAGCTGGTCGCCACCGTCCACGGCGGCCGCCAGGATCCAGTCGGCGTAGAGCGTGCCGGTGGAATAGAACTTCTCGCCATCCAGCTGCCAATGCGCCCCGTCGCGACGCAGCGTCAGCGTGTTCTCGGTGGCCGGGCCGCGCTCGGCCATGGCCGCCCCGAAGAGCGCGCCGGCGGCCACGCGCGGAAACCAGCGCGCGCGTGATGCCGCATCGTCTGCAGTACTGCCGTACAGGCCTTCCACGAAGCCGAAATGCGCACGCAGGATCTGCGGCAGATTGGAATCGGCTTCGCCGAGCCGGGCCAATAGCCGCAGCAGCTGCGGCAGGCTCGCGCCGAGGCCGCCGTGGGCCTGCGGCACGCGCACGGCGCCGAAGCCGGCCGCCCGCAGCCAGGCAACCGGCTCATGGGCCAGGATGCGCTCGCGCTCGCGCGCCAGTGCGCCCTCGGCGATGCGCGCAAACACCGGATCGAAGCGCTGCGCCAGCGCCGCATCGGTCGGCGCGCCGAGCTGCGGCGACGTATCGGAGGGAAAGACAGCTTGAGCATTCATGGGGAGCTCCAAGGGGAGGGAATAGCGATCCAGGGGAGGGGGTGCCGGGATGCGTGCGGTCCCAGGCGTAACGCGTGGCCGGCGTGTTGGATTCCGCTGCGCGCCGGTGGTATGCGTGGCCTCATCGCAGTCCGCACGCCCATTGCGTGCCCATTGCCTGCCCATCGCATGCCCACGTCAGCAGGGACGGAGCTGCAGCAATTGCCGCGTCAACGCAACAATCTCCGCAATCAATTTCGATCATGACCTGGCGTAAGCCGCTGATCCAGCGTCCACACAGCAGCAAAATCCATTTACTGATAATCCCCGGAAATCACCTGATGGCATGCACATTTGCAACGACCTCGGAAACGCGACGGACACACGCGCTCATCGGCGACGGCAGGCAGCGGCCGCACTCAGAAGCGCAGCGATGCGCCGGCAAAAACGCTGAAACCGTCGCCGACATAGAACACATTGGAATCGCGCCCTTGCAGGTCGTAGGCGGTACTGGTGGCAGTGGCGTAATGTCTGTTCGCCAGGTTGCGTAGATCGACCCAGGCGCTCCAGCGCCCGCTCGGCAGGCCGTAACCGAGCTTGGCGCCCAGCAAGCCGTAACCGGGTGCCTTGAGCGTATTGGCGAAATCGACGTAATAGCTGGACGCTGCGCGCACATCGAGATGTGCATAAAATCCGCTGCCATGCGCATATTGCAACTCGGCCTGATAGACCTGCCGCGGCAGGCCGGGCAACGCATTCTGTGCGAACGCGGCATCGCGGCGGTAATGGAAGTCGTTGAGGGTATAGGCCTGGCGCAGGCTCAACCCGCTGCCATCGTCGCCGTCCCATACGCGCGTACTCAGCGAGGCCTCGATGCCCTGATGCACGGTCGGCCCGGCATTGGCGTTGGCCACCACCGCATCGGTACTGGCAGTGGCCTGCTGGGTCACCACGGTCAGCAGTTCGTCGTTGATCCAGGAGCGGTAGACGGTGAGGCTGCCATCGAAGATGCCGTGGCTACCGCGGACGCCCGCTTCGGCGGTGGTGGCTTTTTGCGGCACCAACGGCCGCGCGAACGGTGTGGCCACCCCGCCGCCGCTGATCTGCCAGGTGACCGGCGGATCGATCGAGCGGCTCACATTGGCGAACGCCTGCAGATCCGGCGTCAGCCGATAGCGCAACCCCAAGCGTGGGGCTGCGTACCATGTGTCCAATGCATAACGCTGCGGATACACGCTGGTATTGGCGGTGGTCGACTGCACCACGCGGACGTCCCGATCGATATTGATCAGCGACACGCCTGCCGACAGCCACGAGGACGCATCCAGTTGCAACTCGCCACCGAGCGTCAGCACGGTGTCGCGCGAGCCGGTGTAGCGCACCTCCTTGAGCAGGCGCCAGCTGTCGCGGTCGTGCGTGCGCGCATCGCCGAACGCCAGCCGCGTATCGCTCCAGGTCACGCTGGTGTCCAGGTTGCGGCCGAACAAGGTGTCGCCGCTGCGCAAGTAACGCACGCTGGTGTTGATGTCCGTCGATCGCCACAGGTTCGGCGTGGTGGAATAACGCCAGCTGTTGTAGAGCGGATAGTTGTTGAGGTCCACCCCCAGCTCCAGGCGCGCGTCGTCGTCGAAGACATAGGTGGTTTTGCTGCCCACCAGCGTGGTGCCGCCTTTCTTGCGGCCATAGGGGGCCGGGTTGGCACGCGAGCCGCTGTTGATCTGCGCCAGCGTCAGCGTGCCGCCGTTGATCAACTCTTCTTCGCGGTAACGCAGCAGCAGGCGCGTATCCAGGCGCGGGCCGAAGCGATAGCCAAGATTGGCGACCAGTTCGCGGCCGTTGGTGTCGGTGAGGTCCTGGTAGCCGTCACGGCTGTTGTGCAGCAGCGACACGTACCAATCGAAATTTCCTGCCACACCGCCGTTGCTGATCTGCTGCTTGCGATAGCCGTAGCTCCCCCCCTCCACCCGCAGATATGTTCCCGGCGAGGTCTGCCCGGTGTGGGTGACGAAGTTGATCGCGCCGCCAAGACTGGTGGCCGCATATTGAAAGGCGTTGGCGCCGTAAAGCACTTCGGTGTAATTCACTCCGGCGATGCTGAGCAGATCTTCCTGGGTTCCCCCGGGGCCGGTGATCGGCAGACCGTCGAACAGGAACTTGGTGCCCAGCACGTAGCCGCCATAAAAAGTATTCAAGCCGGAGCCGCGAATGGAGATCTTGGCGGCCGCGTTGCCGCTGGTGGACTGCGCGAACACGCCCGGCTGGAAGGCCAGCACGTCTTCGGCGCTGGCAGCGCGCCCGCGTTCCACTTGCTCGTTGTCCACCAGCGCCGTGTTGCCGGCAACCGTCTGCAGGGCTTGCTCGGCTTGCGCCTGCTCCGGCTTGCGCTCGGCCTTGATCGTCACTGCCTGCAACGTGTGCACCTGTGCATCGGTCTCGGCATCGGTCGGCTGCGCTTGCGCCGGCAGCTGCGCCGAGGCGGCCATCACCCAGGCAATTGCCGAGTACAGCACTGCGCGTGTGTTCGTGGACATCGTGTTCTCCGCTTGATCGTCTGCGCATCGTGGCGCGGCTGGATGCTGCACACGCACATCGCGTGCCAGCGACGCGCCAATGCCGTCGCGCATGGAATCACGCGCAAAATGCCGTCGATAACGCTCAACATCGTGCCTGCAGCGCGGCGAAATGCTGATTCGATGTTTCCCCACCAACATTTTTCGCGCGGTCATGTCCGCGCGCACTATCGTCATGCCGCAAACGCCATGAGCAACGCCTGGCGCAAGCCGAAAAACCCAGGATTTCAGGGTTTTTTCATCAGGTCATTCTCAAATCTGATAAGCGATCGGCGCATTTGAGCGCCCTGTGCCATTGCCATGTCCTCCGCCGTGCAGTCAGATGGAATGCCTCGCTGTCGGCACACGAACAGCCTGCAGCTGCCAGCGTGTGTTTGCGCAGCAACACCATCGGTGTGCGGGCGCCACGCAGGGTCGCGCGACCGCCCGCCATCGTCATTACAGGATTCTCCGCATGCGCAGTCCGTTGAATGTCGTCGCTGTTTCCGGCAGCACCTCGCGCCCATCGCGCAGCCTGGCATTAGCCGAGGCGACCCTAGCCGAACTCGGGCAGCGCGTGGCAATCAGGCCAAGCATCATCCAGCTGGGCGATATCGCCCGGCCGCTGGGTGCCGCCCTGTGGCGCAGCGAGTTGGGCGAGGCCGCCGAGCAGGCGCTGCGCCAGATCGAATCGGCCGACCTGCTGCTGGTGGTCGCACCGGTGTATCGCGGCTCGTATCCGGGCTTGCTCAAGCATCTGTTCGACCTGATCGATATCAACGCGTTGATCGATACACCGATCCTGCTCGCGGCAACCGGCGGCAGCGAACGGCATGCACTGGTGATCGATCACCAACTGCGCCCGCTGTTTTCGTTCTTCCAGGCGGTGACCCTGCCGATCGGCATCTACGCCACCGAGACGGATTTCCACGAGTATCGCGTGGTCAACCCTGCCGTGCGCCAGCGCATCGAGCTGGCCGCAGAGCGCGCCGCTGGCGTGCTTGGCGCGCGCACCGATGCATTGTTGCGCATTGCCTGACTGCACGCTGCAGATGCAGATGCAGATGCAGATGCACGTACAGGATGCGGACTTTTTCGAACCACGGGACCACCCAATCGCCGCAACTGCCGGTGCCCCAGAAGACAACCGCCTGGTCGAAACGGAACACGCTTGCAACGAACTCCCCATTCAATCCCTGCACATGATGTGCGGGCTGCTGCGATGGACGCGCATGACCGAGACCCACCATGGACATGTTCTGGTTCATCCCCACCCACGGCGATAGCCGCTACCTGGGCACCAGCGATGGCGCACGCCAGGTCAGCGCCGAATACGTCACCCAGGTGGCGGTCGCCGCCGATACGCTGGGCTATGAGGGTGTACTGATTCCGACCGGGCGTTCCTGCGAGGATCCGTGGGTCATCGCATCGAGTCTGATCAATGCGACGCGTCGGCTGAAGTTTCTGGTCGCGCTGCGTCCCGGCCTGATGGCGCCCGCGCTCGCCGCGCGCACGGCGGCCAGCTTCGACCGCCTCTCCGGCGGGCGCCTGCTGGTGAACCTGGTCACCGGCGGCGACCGCGGCGAACTGGAAGGCGATGGCGTCTTTCTGGACCACGCAGAACGCTATGAAGCATCAGCAGAATTCATCCGCATCTGGCGCGAGATCATCGCCCACAGCCATAGCGGCGAGAGCTACGACTTCGACGGCAAACATCTGCAGGTGAAGGCGGCCAAGCTGTTGTATCCCACCGTGCAGAGGCCGTATCCGCCGGTGTGGTTCGGTGGCTCTTCCGACGCTGCGCACTATCTGGCGGCCGAGCAGGTCGATACCTATCTGACCTGGGGCGAACCACCGGATGCGGTTGCGGAAAAGATCGCCTCGGTCCGCAGCAAGGCCGCGGCGCTCGGGCGCACGCTGACCTTCGGCATCCGCCTGCACGTGATTGTGCGCGAGACCGAGGCAGAAGCGTGGGCGGCGGCCGAGTCACTGATCAGCCATCTGGACGACGAAACGGTGGAACGCGCGCAGAGTGCATTTGCGCGCATGGATTCGGTCGGCCAGCGACGCATGGCCGCACTGCACAGCCGCGGTCAACGCCGTACCCGCGCCGATCTGGAAGTCAGCCCCAACCTGTGGGCTGGCGTCGGCCTGGTGCGTGGTGGCGCCGGCACCGCGCTGGTGGGCGATCCGCAGACCGTGGCCAAGCGGATCGAAGAATATGCCGCGCTCGGCATCGATACCTTCATCTTCTCGGGCTACCCGCATCTGGAAGAAGCCTACCGTTTCGCCGAGCTGGTATTCCCGCTGCTGCCGCGCACGCTCAAGCAAAAACTTCCTGGCCAGGCACTGAGCGGGCCCTTCGGCGAAGTCATCGCCAACACCATCGTGCCGCGCGCTTCGGCGCGCTGACGGGAGCACTCATGAAGCGACGCAACCTGCTCAAATTCGGAACCCTCGCCGGCGTCACGCTCGGCGCCCCGCCGCTGCTGTCCGGCACCGCCTTCGCGCAAGCCAAGGGTGCAGTACCCGAACAACTGCGCATGGACTACGCGTATTACTCGCCGACTTCGCTGGTGCTCAAACACTTCGGCTGGCTGGAGGAAACGCTCAAGGCGCAGGGCACCCAGGTCAAGTGGGTGCTGTCGGCCGGCAGCAACCGCGCGCTGGAATATCTGGGCGGCAACAGCATCGACTTCGGCAGCACCGCTGGCCTGGCCTCGCTGCTGGCGCGCGCCAGAGGCAATCCGATCAAGGCCGTGTATATCTACTCGCGCCCGGAATGGATCGCGCTGGCGGTCGGCAGGAATTCGCCGATCCGGCAGCTGACCGAACTCAAAGGCAAACGCATCGCCGCCACCAAGGGCACCGACGCCTACCTGTTCCTGCTGCGCGCGCTGCGGCAGGCCGGGTTGAGCAAGAGTGCGGTGGATATCGTGCATCTGCAGCATCCCGACGGACGCACTGCACTGGAACGCGGCGATGTGGACGCGTGGTCCGGCCTGGACCCGCACCTGGCCGCAAGCCAGATCGAGGCCGGCTCGCGCTTGATCTACCGCAACACCGCCTTCAATTCGCGCGGCTTCTTGAATGTCAGCGAGACGTTCGCCTCCGCGTACCCCGAGCAGATTCCGCTGGTGATCCAGGCCTACGAAAAAGCACGCCAGTGGGCGATCGCGCACCCGGGCGAACTGGCCGCGCTGATCGCCGCCGAGGCCCGGCTGTCGCCCCAGGTGGCCACGCTGCAGCTGCAACGCACCGACCTGCGCAATCCGGTCATTGGTCCGGAAGAGAGGGCGGCGCTGCAGAGCGCCGCGCCGATCCTGCTCGAAGAGGGCCTGGTCCGTCCCGGCACCGATCTGGGCAAGGTGCTGGCTGCGCTGATCGATCCCAGCTACGCCAAGCGCGCAGGCGTGGCGCAGGCCTGAGCACGACGATGAACGACACCTCCTTGCGCGTTTCCGCCTCCGTGGCCGGCACCCCGCCGCAACCGCGCCTCAGGCTGCCCGCCAGCAGCCTGGGCTGGCTACTGCCGCTGATCTTCTTCGCCGGACTCGAACTCGCCTCGGCGCTGGGCTGGACACCGAGTTACCTGCTGCCGCCGCCCAGCCAGATCCTGCGCACGCTTGCCGACGAGGCAAACCGCGGACTGGCCAGTCATGTTGGCGCCAGTGTGTTGCGGGTGCTGGCGGGCTTCTCCATCGGCGCCGGGCTCGGCCTGCTGGTCGGCGTGGCGGTGGGCCTGAGCCGCTGGCTGGAACGCCTGCTCGACCCCAGCTTCCAGGCGCTGCGCGCAGTGCCCAGCCTGGCCTGGGTGCCGTTGCTGCTGCTGTGGATGGGCATCGACGAAGCGCCCAAGATCACCCTGATCGCCATCGGCGCGTTTTTTTTCCCGTGTATCTGGGCGTGGTCAGCGGCCTGCGCCAGGTCGACCGCACGCTGGTGGAGCTGGGCGAAAGCTACGGGCTGTCCAAACCACGCCTGGTGCGGCGCATCCTGCTGCCGGCGGCGCTGCCGTCCATCTTCACCGGGCTGCGCACCAGCCTGAGTCTGGCCTGGATGTTCCTGGTTGCCGCCGAGCTGATCGCTGCCACCCGCGGGCTGGGTTATCTGCTGAGCGACGGGCGCGAAACCTCGCGACCGGACATCGTGATCGGCGCCATCGTATTGCTCGCACTGCTCGGCAAACTCAGCGATGGCCTACTCAAGAGCATCGAATCGCGCACCTTGCGCTGGCGCGACAACCTGCAGAATCGCAGCGCGTCCGGCCACCCTGGGAGCCCTACGTGAGCAGCTCCGGCCTGCAGCTGCACATCGCCGGCAAACGTTTCGGCACCCGCCAGGTGCTGCGCGATATCGACCTGCAGCTGGCACCCGGCGAGATCGTCAGCTTGATCGGCGCCAGCGGCTGCGGCAAAAGCACCCTGTTGCGTATCCTGGCCGGCCTGGAACGCGACTACGCCGGCGAGGTGGCGCTGGATGGTGCCCGCGTGCGTGGCGTGGACCGGCAGATCGGCTTCATCTTCCAGGAGCCGCGGCTACTGCCGTGGCTGGATGTAGCCGCCAATGTCGCTTTCGCCGACGAGGCCGATCTATCGCCGGCGGCCGCGCGGCAATCTGCGCGCGTGCAGCAGTTGCTGGCCCAGGTCGGCCTGCTGGATTACGCAACCGCGCTGCCCAAACAGCTGTCCGGCGGCCAGGCGCAGCGCGTGGCGCTGGCACGCGGGCTGTACCGGCAACCGCGCGTGCTGCTGCTCGACGAACCCTTCAGCGCGGTGGATGCCTTCACCCGCATCAAGCTGCAGGACCTGCTGCTGCGCCTGGCCGGCGAACATGGCTTCAGCGTGCTGCTGGTCACCCACGACATCGACGAAGCGGTCTACCTGAGCGACCGCGTCATCGTCATCGGTGGCCAGCCCGGAACGATCGCGCATGCACAGCGTCTGGAGATGCCGCGTCCGCGCAATCGCCAGGCGCATGAGGCGGCGCTGCGGCAGGCCCGCCAGGACCTGCTTGCGGCCTTGCACAGCCTCCATGTGTTCTGAGCGCTGGCCGGCGCTGGAATGCCTTCCGGGATACGGCATGCCCAGCTGGCGATCTTCCGCACGACGTGCCGACCATTGTCCGGTCAGCGCCCCACTCCTTCGCATCTGCACAAGGCCACCGCGCATGACCAGCCGCCAACCGCAACCGACCCTGCTCAATCCGCTGCAGACCGCCCAGCGCCTGGCGGCCGGGTTCGCCGACACCGCGATCGAGCGCGATGCGCGCGGCGGCACTCCCAAGGCCGAGCGCGATGCATTGCGCGCCAGCGGCCTGCTGGCGCTCAGCATTCCGGTGCAGTACGGCGGCCTGGGCGCCAGCTGGAGCGAGGTGCTGCAGGTCGTGCGCACCTTCGCCAAGGTCGACAGCTCCATCGCGCATGTGTTCGGCTTCCATCATCTGATGCTCGCCACCGTGCGGCTGTTTGGCCAGCCCGCGCAGTGGCAGCCGTGGCTGGAGCAGACCGCGCGCAAGCAGTGGTTCTGGGGCAATGCGCTCAACCCCCTGGATACCCGCACCGTCGCCGTGCAATGCGAAGGCTGGCGCGAATTTTCCGGCAGAAAGAGTTTCTGTTCCGGCGCCATCGATTCGCAGATGCTGATCGCCTCGGCCCTGGACGAGCGCAGCGGCAACTTGTTGATCGGTGCGATTCCCACCGCGCGCAGCGGCATCACGCTCGGCCACGATTGGGACAACATCGGCCAGCGCCAGACCGACAGCGGCAGCACCACCTTCGAGCGCGTCCGCGTGGAAGAAAGCGAGCTACTGCTGGATCCCGGTCCGTTGAGCACTCCGTTCGCCTGTCTGCGCCCACTGATCGCGCAGTTGCTGTTCGCGCATCTGTTCCTGGGGATTGCCGAGGGCGCATTCGAGGAAGCGCGCAGCTACACCCTGGGCGAAGCCCGCGCCTGGCACCGCTCCGGGGTCGAACAAGCCAGCGAAGACCCCTACATCCTGGCCCATTACGGCGAGTTCTGGCTGGGCCTGGAAAGCGCCCGACTGCTGACCGAACGCGCTGCCGGATTGCTCGACGCCGCCTGGCGCAAGGAGCATGCGCTCGGCCGCGACGAGCGCGCGCAAGTCGCCTTGGCGGTGGCCGCCGCCAAGGTCGCCACCACACGCGTCGGGCTGGAGGTGTGCAGCAAACTCTTCGAGGTCACCGGCGCGCGTGCCACGCATGCAGCGCTGCGGCTGGACCGCTACTGGCGCAACCTGCGCACCCAGACGCTGCACGATCCGGTCGATTACAAGCTGCGCGAACTTGGCGAATGGGCGCTGCGGCACCAGCCACCCACTCCCAGTTTCTATTCCTGAGCCAGACGATGCGTCACCTGCATTTCCGACTCGGACCTCGCGTCCCGCCGTGTTGAACCGACGCCGCCTCGCGCCCTTTTCTCCCCCACGCACGAGCCCGTCCCATGTCCGAGGTCCGCTTGCTCACCCTGCCTGCAGCGCAGCAACACGTGCTCACCGGCAACGCCGTGCGCGCCACCGCGCACGTGTTCGAAGACCCGTCTTCCCAGGCATTGCTGACGCACCTCGAACGGGTTGCGCCGAGCGAGGCCAGCGTGCTGATCGTCGGCGAATCCGGCACCGGCAAAGAGCTGGTCGCACGTCACATCCATCATCGCAGCGCGCGGGCCCGCCATCCGTTCGTAGCGGTCAACTGCGGCGCCTTCAGCGAGTCGCTGGTCGATGCCGAACTGTTCGGGCATGAGAAAGGTGCGTTCACCGGCGCCCTCAGCGCCAAGGCCGGCTGGTTCGAGGAGGCCAACGGCGGCACCTTGTTTCTGGATGAAATCGGCGACCTGCCGATGCCGATCCAGGTCAAGCTGCTGCGCGTACTGCAGGAGCGCGAAGTGGTACGGCTGGGCTCGCGCCGCAGCGTGCCGATCGATGTGCGCGTACTGGCCGCCACCAACGTGCCGCTGGACCACGCCATCCAGCATGGATATTTCCGCCAGGACCTGTTCTATCGCCTCAACGTGGTGGGCGTGGAGCTCAAGCCGCTGCGCGAACGCCCCGGCGACATTCCGCCGCTGATCCGCCACTTCGTCGATATCTACAGCCAGCGCCTGGGACACGGCCGCGTGACCATCAGCGCGGATGCCGAGCACCTGTTGGTCGAGTACCCGTGGCCAGGCAATATCCGCGAGCTGGAGAACGTCATCCACCACACCTTGCTGATCCACCGCGACGGCGTGGTGCGCGCCGAAGACATCCGCCTGTCGCAACTGCGCTTGCCAGGCCAGGCAGGCGGCGACCCGCACGAAGACGGCCAGGCCCTGCTCGAACGCGCCTTCGACAGCCTGTTCGAAAGCGCCGGTGGCGCGCTGCATGCGACGGTGGAAGATCAACTGTTCCGTGCCGCGTATCGGCACTGCCACCACAACCAGGTCAAGACTGCCGCGCTGCTGGGGCTGAGCCGCAACATCGTGCGCGCGCGGCTGATCGAACTGGGCGAGCTGGTGGTGAACAAACGCCTGGGGTAGTCACGCCTGGCTGCTTGCGAGACGACGCTGCGCATAGCACGGCTCACATGACGCGCTGCTACGGTGCGGTCACCGCAGACGCAGCGCGCTTCGGTCGCTCACGCAAGGGCGTCAACGCCGCCGATAGTCCACATAGTCGAATGCGAACGCATGCCGGGCATCGGCCGCGTGCGATTCGCGCTGCACGGCCTCCCACAGCGCAGGATCGATCGGCGGGAAATGCGTATCGGCGCCATCCACTACCGTGTCTACTTCAGTCACCGCCAGCAGATCGGCACGTTGCATGGTCAGCCGATACACCTCGCCGCCGCCGATCACGCACAGCTCCTGCGCGCCATCCTGCGCAGCGCGCTCGATCGCCTGTTCCACCGATGCCACCGCATGCATGCCCTCGAACGGCACCTGCCCCGAACGCGTCAGCACCAGATTCACTCGCCCCGGCAACGCACGCCCCAGCGATTGCGCCGTTTTGCGCCCCATCAGGATCGGCTTGCCCAGCGTCAGCGACTTGAAGCGTTTGAGATCGTCCGGCAATTTCCACGGCAGATCGTTATCGCGGCCGATGGCGTTGTTGCGGTCGAAGGCGACGATCAGGGTCAGTTTCATCGGTCCGGATACAGCGTGTCGTAGATCTTCATCGCGGCGTGCCGGCCCATCATGCCAAGGCAGAAAGCCGCAAGGTACAACAGGGCAATCACCGCCAGCGCCGCCGAAGACTGCCCACCGAAGACGTTCGTCAGCTGCAGGGGTTCACCCTTGTACAAGGCAATACCGAAAAAGCCGATCGGTGCGATGAGCAGGATGCTCGTGAGATTCACCAACAGGCTGGCCTGCATTGCCATCAGCGAATCAGCCAGTTTTTCCCGTGCCTTGATCGAATGCTTGGCCATCACAGTGCTGTCGTCTCAAGTGGATACCAGCGGACCATGCCGCAACTCGCTCGTCACACCGCCACCGGCGCCTTGATCGCCGGATGCGGGTCGTAGCCTTCGATGGCGATGTCTTCGAAGCGGAACGCGAACAGGTCGGTGACCTCGGGATTCAGACGCAAGGTGGGCAGCGCGCGCGGTGCGCGCGTCAGCTGCTCGCGCGCCTGCTCGAAGTGATTGGAATACAGGTGCGCATCGCCCAGCGTGTGCACGAAATCGCCAACGCCCAGGCCGGTGGCCTGCGCCACCATGTGCGTCAGCAGCGCATAGCTGGCGATATTGAACGGCACGCCCAGAAAGATGTCGCCGCTGCGCTGATAAAGCTGGCAACTGAGCTTGCCGTTCACCACGTAGAACTGGAACAGGCTGTGGCACGGCATCAGCGCCATCTGCGGCAGCTCGCCGACATTCCAGGCGCTGATCACCAGACGACGCGAATCCGGGTTGCGCCTGATCTCATCCACCAGCCACTGCATCTGGTCGATCTCGACACCGTCCGGGCCACTCCAGCGCCGCCACTGCTTGCCGTACACCGGACCGAGATCGCCATTGTCGTCGGCCCATTCGTCCCAGATGCGCACCTGGTTGTCGCTGAGGTAGCCGATATTGGTGTCGCCCTTCAGGAACCACAGCAACTCATGGATGATCGAGCGCAGGTGCAGCTTCTTGGTGGTCACCAACGGAAAGCCGTCGTTGAGATCGAAGCGCATCTGCCAGCCGAACACGCTGCGCGTGCCGGTACCGGTGCGGTCGGACTTCTCTGCGCCGTGTTCCAGCACGTGCTGCAACAACTCCAGATACGGCTTCACTTGGCAGCCTCCACGCCCACGATCACCGGCAGCACCGGCTGCAACACCGGCGCGCGACGCGACATCGCCAGCAACACCAGGCCGACCGCAATCAACGGCAGGCTCAGAATCTGGCCCATCGTCAGCCAGTTGAAGGCCAGGTAGCCGATCGGCGCGTCGGGTACGCGCACGAATTCGACGATGAAACGGAACACGCCATACAGCAATGCGAACAGGCCGGAGACCGCATACCGTGCGCGCGGCTTCATCGAGAACGTCCACAACACCACGAACATCACTACCCCTTCCAGCGCAGCTTCATAGAGCTGCGAGGGGTGGCGTGCGAACTGATTCAAGGCGCCAGCGGCGTACTGCGCCTGGATCTGCGCGGGCAAGCGGTCGGCCAGCTCCGGCGCATGCGGAAAGATCACGCCCCAGCCGGCCTGGGTGAATTTTCCCCACAATTCGCCGCCGACGAAATTGCCGAGCCTCCCGAAACCAAGACCCAGCGGCACCAGCGGGGCGACAAAGTCCATCACATCGAAGAAGTGCAACCGGTGCTTGCGCGCCCACAACCAGCAAGCGATCAACACGCCAAGCAGGCCACCGTGGAAGCTCATGCCGCCTTCCCAGACCTTGAACAGGATCAGCGGGTTGGCCAGGAAGGTCTCGAACGCATAGAACAGCATGTAGCCGATGCGCCCGCCCAACACCACGCCAAGCATGCCGTAGAACAGCAGGTCGGAAAAACCATCCATGTCTACCCCGGGCAGGCGACCGCGCAGGATGCGCGAACGGCCCAGGGCCCAGGCCGAGAAAAACGCCGCCAAGTACATCAAGCCGTACCAGTGCACCTGCACCGGGCCGAGCGAGAAGGCGATGGGGTCGATGGCGTGCAGATAGATCATGCGGACCGCGTATCACGTAGAGCGAGGCCGCTATTCTGACACCTCGCACGCGCTCAACCTAAAATCCGCGGCCGGTCAGGTAGCTCGTCTTCATGCTGCGCCCCGTCACTGGCCGGGAAATGTTCGGCCAACAACTCGGTCACCGCCTCGATGCCGGCCAGGACAGCCGCTTCGTGCTGGCCTTCGCGCAGAAACTGCTGCATGCGCCGGCACACTTCTGCCCAACGCGCTTCCGGCACCCGGCTGCGCAGGCCGCGGTCCGCCACCACCTCGATGGCGTGGTCGGCCAGCAGCAGGTAAATCAGCACCCCGTTGTTGGCTTCGGTATCCCAGGTCCGCAGCTGGGCGAAGGCCTGCTCGGCGCGCTGCCGCGCGCTGTGCCCGCGCCACAACGCCTCCAGTGGCAGGTCGGCCTCGACCGCGACCATGATCTGGCCGGTGTGCGAGCGCTCGCTGGCCGTCACCGCCGCCGCAATGGCGTCCATGCATGCGGCTGGAAATGTGCGCTGCGCCGAGGGCGCGAAGATATGCCTGAGCCACCGCATTACCAGCTCCCCGAGGCGCCACCGCCTCCTGATGACCCGCCGCCACCGCCCCAGCCACCACCGCCGCCGAAACCGCCACGGCCGCCGCCGCCAAATCCACCGAAGCCGCCGCCGCCCCAACCGCCGCCGCCGACAAAGCGGCCCGGCGAGCCGGAGGACAGGCCCGCCAGCAAGCCGATCACCGCCGCACCCGCGCTGGCGAACAGCAACGACGTCAATAGCAATGCCGCACCGCCGGCGGCAACGCCGGTCAGCACGGCGCGCAGCGGGCGCGGCAGCGCGCCCAGGATGCCGCGCGCCACCATGGCCACTACCAAGCCGATGAACAGCGCCATGATCCAGCCGCCGCCGCCCGCGCCGTTGCCGCCCTCGGCATGCCCGCTGACCGGCGCCGGCAGGGCCTCGCCTTCGATCAGGCCGGCCAGGGTTGCGGTCGCCGCCGCGATGCCGCCAGCGTAATCGCCCTCACGGAAGCGCGGCGCCAGATACTCCTGGATGATGCGGTTGGCAGTGATGTCCGGAATGGCGCCTTCCAGGCCGTAACCCGGCTGGATGCGGACGCGACGGTCGTCCTTGGCCACCAGCAGCAGCACGCCGTCGTCCACGCCCTTGCGGCCGATCTTCCATTGGTCGAACACGCGCTGGGTGTATTGCTCGATCGCTTCCGGCTGCGTGGTCGGCACGATCAAGATCTGCAGCTGCGCGCCCTTGCGCTGCTGCAAGGCCAGCGCCTGTTGCTCGAGTTGCTGGATCTGCCCCGCATCCAGGGTGCCGGTGACGTCGACCACCGGCGAGCGCAGCGGCGGGATGGCAGCCAACTCCTGCGCCAGCAACGACGCCGGCAACAGCAACAACGCCATCATCCACACCACTCGCAAAGCCATTCGCCGCATTGCCAACTCCTAGGTGATGCGCGCCGATCGTCGATCAACGCTGGGTTTTGCCAAGCCCTCTCCCTGCGCGACAATGCCTCCTACAGAGAGAGGATTTGCCCGAAGCGAAGCCACGGGTGGTTGGGACGATTACAAGGCCTGGCACCGTCCCCTCACCCAACCGCTTTCCCCGATGGAAGAGCGGCTTGCTCTCGCCTCAAACGTCCTGTTGGTGTGGTCCGCAGATCGTGCTGATGTGCCGCTTGGCATGCGTTGCTTTGGCTTGTGCCTGTGCGTCTTTCGACAGCGCGTGCTGCGCTTGCTGGCGACGACCGCACAGGCACGCACCGCCGCTGATTACTGCGCAGGCTGCGGCGCGGGTTGTTGCTGCGGCGTCTGCTGTGGCGCCTGCTGCGTGCCGAAATCCACCTGCGGAGCGCGCGAGATCTGCGCTTCGTTTTCCACGCTGAAATTGGGCTTGGGCTGGTATCCGAAGATCTTGGCCGTGATCACCTGCGGAAACGAGCGGATGTAGGTGTTGTAGTCCTGCACGGTCTGGATATAGCGGCCACGCGCCACGGTAATACGGTTCTCGGTGCCTTCCAGCTGCACCTGCAGGTCGCGGAACGACTGGTCCGACTTGAGCTGCGGATAGTTTTCGCTGACCACCAACAACCGCGACAGCGCGCTACCCAGCTCGCCTTGCGCCTGCTGGAACTGCTTCAACGACGCTTCGTCATCGGCGTTGACCTGGATCTGGCCGACGCGCGCGCGCGCATTGGTCACTTCGGTCAGGACCTGGCGTTCCTGCTGGGCGTAGCCCTGCACGGTGCGTACCAGGTTGGGAATCAGATCGGCGCGGCGCTGATACTGATTGAGCACCTCCGACCAACCGGCCTTGACGCCCTCTTCCTTCTGCTGGATCGCGTTATAGCCGCAACCGGACAGCGACGCGGTCAGGATCAGCAACACCAGGGCGCGAATCAGGACAGGCATGCAGGCGATTCCGTTGGAAGAGAGCCCGAGCATGCCACGTGCCAAGTCAAGCCCGCATGCACACGCCCCTGACCGGTTCCCTGCCCACCGTGCGTCACCACAGCCGCGGCAGCAGGATCAATCCCCAGCACAACAGCACATTGATCAGCAGCACGAATACCGCGGCCGAGCCCATGTCCTTGGCACGCCCGGCCAATACGTGGTGTTCCGGGCCGTAGCGTTCGATCACCGCTTCGATGGCCGAGTTCAGCAGTTCGGCAGCCAGCACGATCAACAGTGGTGCAATCAGTGCAATGCGCTCGAGTCCCGACTGCCCGAGCCACAGACCGAGCGGTACCAGCACCGCCGCCAGACAGACCTCCAGACGGAACGAGGATTCGTGCAGCCACGCCGCGCGCAATCCCTGCCATGACCAGATCGCCGCCTTGAGCATGCGGCGCGGGCCGCGCGGAACGTGCCCCAATTGATCGGCCATGCGTCAGTGCGTCCTGCCGCATGGGCGAAGAAGGGAACAAGTCGAACGCATGGCATTGTCGCTGCTGGGGAAAGTGCGAATCTTGCACCGTGGCGCCCCGCCCCGCCAGCTGCCGGCAGGTTTGCCCTCAGCTTCCAGCCTGGCGCACCATGGGAGCCCGCTTCACTGTCGAAGGTTCCTGCATGACCATCCATCGCCTGCGCAGCGTGCTGTGCGCCCTAGCCTTTCTGTCCGGCCATGTGCACGCCGACGCCCTGCACACCGCTCCGGCGGTGCCGGCGCAGGTCTCCAATGCCGCTTGGGAAGAAGACATGCAACGCTTCGCCGAAAGCGACGCGCGTCAGCCGCCGCCCAAGCACGGCATCGTGTTCGTCGGCAGCTCATCGATCCGGTTCTGGGAGACATTGGCACAGGATTTCCCTGGCAAGCCGGTGATCAATCGCGGTTTCGGCGGCTCGGAAGTGCGCGACAGCACCTGGTACGCAGACCGCATCGTGATTCCATACGCGCCACGCCAGGTGGTGCTGTACGCCGGCGACAACGACCTCAACAGCGGCCGCACGCCCGAACAGGTGCGCGATGACGTGCTGGCATTCGTGGCACGTGTACGCCGCGACCTGCCCGAGGCACGCATCAGCTATCTGTCGATCAAGCCCAGCCCGTCGCGCGCGCAACTGCTGCCGGCCGTGATCACGGCCAACCGCCTGATCAAGGACGCGCTAGCCCCGCTGCCGCATGTGGACTTCGTGGACATCTATACGCCGATGCTCGATGCCAGCGGCAAGCCGCGCGCAGAACTGTTCCGCGCCGACAGGCTGCATATGACGGCCGATGGGTACGCGATCTGGCGCAAGGTCGTGGCACCGGTATTGGAACAACGCTAGAACACAACCGAGCCGATCCGGCGCCTGTCGCCGGATCGCCGGTCTGCAGGTGAGACGTTGGCTGCCGCTCCAGGGCAGCACGTTGCATCGTGGCGGCAAACTGCCGGGTGGCGGCAAACTGCCGGTCCTGTCCCACACAACTGACGTAGGCGTCTGCGATTAAGGCCCGCGGCGACCGCGTTGGCGGTGCGCGAGCGATGCCAGGCCTCTGCAACGTCGCCAAACACGCCGCAAGCGCGTACGCGTCGCGCGCTGCACTGTTGACGCCACGTTGCGCGTTCCGGCTGCCGAGCAGGAAACATAGCGGGCCACGCGGTTATCCAATACCCGTGCGGCAGCCGTTCGTCGTTTCCTGCCATCGCTGCCTGACTACTTGGCCGGCAGCAAGGCGTCATCAGCACGCGCCAGGACCACCGAATGCCGCCTCAGGCGACGACCACCGCCACGGACGTACCGACGCCGGCTTCGCTCTGCAGTTCGATACGCCAGCCGAAGCGATCGCACAGCCGACGGACGATCGACAGGCCAAGCCCAGTGCCTTGCGGGCGGGTGGGGTCGGCGCGGAAGAACGGCTCGAACGCGCGTGCCCGCGCTTCTTCGCTCATGCCAATGCCGGTATCGCGGACCACGATGCGGTCGTGTGTCACCTCGACCTCGATGCTGCCGGTATCGGTGTAAGCGCAGGCGTTGCGCAACAGATTGCTGAGCACCACTCGCATCACCCTGGGCGGGGCGAACATCTGAAGGCTGCGGTCGCCGACCATGCGCAACGACACCGGTTTATCGCCAAGCAGCTCACGCGCGCTTTTCAGTTCTTCGCTGGCAAGCTCGGCCACATCGAAGTTTTCGCTCTGCGGGTCGATCTCGGCTTCGCGTGCCAGGATCAGGAACGCATCGATCACCGCCTCCATATCGTGGCCGGCGCGCTGGATGCGGCGCAGGCTGCGCTGCGTGCGCGCGGACAATTCGTCGTCGGCCAAGGCCATGTCGCTGGCCACGCGAATCACCGTGAGCGGAGTGCGCAATTCATGGCTGGCATCGCGGGTGAAGTTGCGTTCGCGCGCAACATGCTCGCTGACGCGCAGCCCCAGCGCATGCAGCGCGGCGGCCAGCTGGCGCGTTTCGCCCTGCAGTTCGGCAGGCAGCCGCTCCGGAGCCAGTTCGTCCACATCCGGGTTGCGCGGGTCCCAATGCGACACGCGCCGGGCCAGCCAGCTGATCGGCGAGACCAGCCGCTTGGAAACCCGGTAGGTGAACCAGGACACGCCATAGATCGCCACCAACACCACAATCGCCGGCACCACACCGAACCACAACGTCAGATGCGCCGCGCGCGAGCGCGGAAACACCAGATACAGCCGCCCCTCCGGGCGTTGATCGACATACACCAGCGCATCGGCGGCAGCCACTTCGCTGAAGCCCGGAGACAGGTGACGCAGCGCGGCTGGAGCGGCCTCGGCGGCGGTACCGGTGGGCAAAAAATATCCCTGGATGTTGCGCGTATTCGGCGGCCGGTTGTCCGGCGCGCTCTTTTGCATCTGCCAGAAATGCACGGCCTCGTCGGCGAGCACGGTGCGCACCAGGCTGTATTTGATAACGAACGACACCAAGTACCCGGCTAGCACAAGCGCCAGGCTCGCCAGCGCGACCTGCAGCAGGAAGGCGAGACGTATTTTTCTCGGGAGCCCGTGTGGCATTGCTGCATCCAGGGAAGTGCGCCGGAGTATAGGCAACACTTCCGTGAGTCCTTCGTGCAACCAGCCGGCAGCACAGGAGATCGATCGGCGCGTGAGCGCCTGCACAGCGGCCGGCCGCCAGAACGGCGGCCGGCGCGCATGACATCACGCCATCGGTTGGGCGATGTCGGCGATGCGATAGCCGGCGCTCTGCACGGTGTGCAGCAGCGGACGGTCGAACGGCTTGTCGATGATCTTGCGCAGGTTGTACAGATGGCTGCGCAGGGTGTCCGAATCCGGCAAGCCATTGCCCCAGATTTCGCGCTCGATTTCCTGGCGGGTGACCACACGCGGCGACTCGCGCATCAGGATGGTCAACAGGCGCAGGCCGATCGGCGAAAGCTGCAGCTCGGTGCCGGCACGGGTGGCGCGCATGCTCACCGGGTCAAGCACCAGATCGGCGACCTTGAGCACTTCCGAGCCCACCTGGCGACGCTCGCGACGGATCAGGGCACGCAGGCGCGCTTCCAGTTCCTGAATCGCGAACGGCTTGGTCAGGTAATCGTCGGCACCGAATCCCAGGCCGGTGAGCTTGTCGTCCAGCGTATCGCGGGCGGTCAGCATCAACACCGGGGTGGACTTGCGTGCGTCGTTACGCAGGCGGCGACACACTTCGATGCCGTCCAGGCGTGGCAGCATGAGATCCAGCACGACCACGTCGTAGCTGTTCTCCGCTGCAAGACGATAGCCGTCCAGGCCGTCCTGCGCGTAGTCGACCTCGAAGCCACGGCCTTCCAGGTACTCGCCGATCATTTCGGAGATATTGCGGTTGTCTTCGACGACCAGCACGAGGCCGGACGTTTCCTTGGTCTGACGCATGGACTTTCCTCGGTATTCAGCTTTGTGAAACATGCCGGATCGCCGGTGGAAAGGGCGTGAAGACTGGCTCACGTTTTGCGTTGTCCGGCAATTAGCGGCCGAGCAGCGGGCGCAACGCCGGCCACACCGTCTCCAGCACCTTCGGTTGCGCAGCGGCGGTGGGGTGCAGACCGTCTGCCTGCATCAGGCCGGGCTGCAGCGCGACCTTTTCCAGGAAGAACGGCACCAGCGCGGTCTTGTACTGTTTGGAAAGGTCCGCATAGGTCGCCTTGAGCCGCTCGCGGTAGGCTGGGCCGTAATTGGGCGGTACGTCGATCCCGAGCAGCAGTACCTTGGCGCCGGCTTGCTGACTGAGCTGGATCATCTTTTCCAGATTGCCCTTGAGCTGGGCGGGAGTCAGCCCACGCAGCGCGTCGTTGCCGCCGAGTTCGATGACCACCACCCCGGGGCGGTGCTTTTCCAGCAGGCCCGGCAGCCGGGTCAGCGCGCCGGAGGTGGTTTCGCCGCTGATGCTGGCATTGACGACCGCCGGTGGCGTCGCCATGTCACGCTTCAGGCGTTGGTCCAATAAAGTCACCCAACTGGACTGCACCGGGATGTTGTGCGCAGCGCTCAGGCTGTCGCCGACGACCAGGATCGGCGCGGTGGCAACCGGACTTTTGGCAGAGGCGATCCCCGGCGCAAGCAGGGAGAGTGTCAGCAGCCACAGGACCAGCACGCCATATCGCAGTGTTCTTTCACGCATTCGGAGATTCCTCATCGACAGTCTGGCCCCCCGCTCTAGCACCCGCACCGCCATCGACGTTCGCGAGGTCGGCAAGTCCGTCAGTGGCCCGGAGGGAACGCTCCACATCCTCGACAACGTGAGCTTGACGGTCAGTGAAGGCTACAGCATCGCCATCGTCGGTGCGTCCGGTTCGGGCAAGACCACCCTGCTCGGCTTGCTGGCCGGGTTGGACCTGCCCAGCCGCGGCAGCATCGTGCTGGCGGGCCAGGACCTGGGCCAGCTCGACGAAGAGGCACGCGCCGCGCTGCGCGCCCGCGACGTCGGCTTCGTGTTCCAGAGCTTTCACCTGCTGCCGGCGCTGACTGCCGAAGAAAACATCGCACTGCCGCTGGAACTGGCCGGGCGCGAGGATTCCGCGCGGGTGCGCGAAGTCCTGGAGGCCGTGGGCCTGAGCGCACGTGCGCGGCATTATCCGCGCCAGCTGTCCGGCGGCGAGCAGCAGCGCGTGGCGTTGGCGCGTGCATTCGTGGCGCGCCCGCGCATCCTGTTCGCCGATGAACCCACCGGCAGCCTCGACCAGGCCACAGGCGCGCAGATCAGCGACCTGTTGTTCGCGCTCAATGCCACCAGCGACACCACGCTGGTCCTGGTCACGCATGACATGACGCTGGCGCAGCGTTGTCGCCACATCTACCGCATCGACAGCGGCCGCCTGCACGCACAGACCGGTCCGGCCGCATGAACGTCGTGCGACAAGCCGCGCGCGCAGTGCGCCGCGAATTCCTGGCCGGTGACCTGCTGACCGTGTTCGCCGCGCTGGTGCTGGGCGTGGCGGTGATGACCGCGGTGGGCACCCTGGTCGACCGGGTGACGCTCGCGCTGACCTCCAGCGCGGCCGAAGTGCTCGGCGGCGATCTGGGCGTGACCGGGCGGCAGGAAATCCCGGCCGACTTCGCCGAAGAAGCCAAACGACGCGGCCTGCAGAGTACGCGCATGGTCAGCTTCCCTAGCGTGTTGTTCCATGGCGATGCCAGCCAGATGGCCAATATCCGCGGCGTCGGCGCCGGCTACCCGCTGCGTGGGCAGTTGCTGGTGTCCAAGAACGGCACCGGGACGGAAGGCAGCGTCGCCAGCGCACCGCCGCCGGGCCAGGCCTATGCCGATCCGCGCCTGCTCGAAGCGCTGGGCCTGCGCGTAAGCGAGCAACTGGAATTCGGCGCCGGCCATCTGACCATCACCGGTGTGTTGCGCGCCGAACCCGATGCCTCCGGTGAGCTGATGCAACTCTCGCCGCCGCTGCTGGTCAATCGCGCCGATATCGAAGGCGCCGGCCTGCTCGGCCCCGGCAGCCGCGCCTCCTATCGGTTGATGTTCGCCGGCGCACCGGATGCCATCGCCGATTTGCGCGCTTGGTTGAAACCACGCGCCAGCGAGTATCGCTTGGTCGGTATCGAAGACACCCAGCGCGGCATGCGTGCAGCGTTTGATCGCGCCGGCCGCTTCCTGGCCTTGTCGGCGTTGCTGGCGGTGCTGTTGTCCGGCGTGGCCACGGCCCTGGCAGCGAACCGGTTTGCGATGCGACGCATCGACACCGTGGCGGTCCTGCGCTGCCTGGGTGCCCGCCAGCGCGACATCCTGGCGATGCTGTCGCTGCAATTGCTGCTGACCGCGATCCCGGCCTGCCTGGTCGGTATCGGGCTTGGCATGCTCGCGCAGGAAGGCCTGGTGCAGGCGCTGGGCAGTCTGATCCCGAACCGGTTGCCGCTGCCACAGGCCACCCCTGCCCTGGCCGGTGCCGGTATTGGCCTGGTGCTGTTGCTGGGCTTCGGCCTGCCGCCGCTGCTACGGCTGCGCAACG
Organism: Xanthomonas sp. D-99; assembly: GCF_017746145.1. NCBI lineage: Bacteria > Pseudomonadati > Pseudomonadota > Gammaproteobacteria > Lysobacterales > Lysobacteraceae > Xanthomonas > Xanthomonas sp. D-99. Next base: position 101,062 of record NZ_JAGHWU010000005.1, read on the forward strand.
TGCCGCCGATGCGCGTGCTCAACCGCAGCTTTGCTGCAGTGCCGCCCAGCTCGCTGCTGGTGTATGGCGCAGCCCTGGCCGCCACGCTGGCGCTCACCGTCTATGCCACCGGCAATCTGATGTTGGCCGGCTGGGTGCTGGGCGGCCTGGCCGCGCTGGCACTGGTGGCGATGTTGCTGGGGCTGGCCCTGCTCGCGTTGCTGCGACCGATCCAGCACCGCCTGCGCGGGGCCTGGAAACTTGGCCTGGCCTCGCTGACCCGGCGCTGCGGCTTGAGCGTGGTGCAGCTGGTCGGGCTGTCGCTGTCGTTATGCGCGCTGTTGCTGCTGGCGGTGGTCGGCCCGGGCCTGCTCGGTCAATGGCGCGACCGCCTGCCGGCGGACACGCCCAACTACTTCCTGATGAACATCCAGCCCGAACAAACCCAGCCGGTGCTGCAGACGCTGCGCGGTCTGGGGGTGAACGATGCGGCCGTGGAGCCGTTCTCCACCGGGCGCCTGGTCGCCATCAACGACAAACCGCCGGTGCGCGGCGACCGCGACCCGGCCGACGATGGCGACGGCGACAACCGCCCGGTGAATTTCTCCTGGCGCCATGCATTCCCGCCCGCAAATACGCTGCTGCAGGGCAAGTTCTGGGCGGCCGACAGCACCGCGGCGGAAGCCTCGGTGGAAGAAGGCTGGGCGCAGCGCTACCAGCTCAAACTGGGCGATCGCATCACCTTGCTGCTGGGCGAACAGCAACGCACGTTCACCGTGACCAGCATCCGCAAGGCCGACTGGGATTCGTTCCGGGTCAACTTCTTCCTGCTGCTCAATCAAGGGTCGGTCGGCGATGCGCCGTACAACCTGATTTCCGCCTTCCACCTGCCGCCGGGCAATGCGTCCAAGCTGGCGGCGCTGAGTCGCGACTATCCGAACATTTCGTTGCTGGATATCGACGCCATCCTTGGGCGCGTGCGCGAGGTCATCGACCAGGTGGCACAGGCGGTGCAATTGGTGATGGGCTTCAGCCTGCTGGCCGGCGTGCTGGTGTTGCTGGCCGCGTTGCAGGCCACCGCGGGCGAACGCCGTTACGACAGCGCGGTGTTGCGCACCCTGGGCGCACGCCGTGGCCAGCTACGCGGTGCGGTGCTGGTGGAATTCGGCGCGCTTGGCTTGCTGGCGGCGACGCTGGCAGTGTCCGCTGCGGCCGTGATCGGCGCGGTCGTGGGGACGCAGGCGTTCGAGATTGCGTTGACGCCGGATTGGCCGCGACTGCTGCTCGGCGGCGCATTCGGGCTGGCGTTGAGCCTGTTGGCGGGTTGGTCGGGCACCCGGCGCATCTTGTCCACGCCGCCGGCGTTGGCATTGCGGAGCGAGTAAGCACGGGTAACACGCGTCGCATGCGGGCAACGGCGTGCGACGCGCGGCCTGGTAGCTGGGCTGCAGGCCAGGTAACGGACGCCGTGGCGCGCCGCGTGAGACGCCTCGCCCGTCGCTGAGTGCAGCATATGTCTGCAGCGCATAAGCACCTTGCAAATCGTACGTTCGCAGCGGTGGCACGACTGCCTACAGTGGTGTGTCCGGCCGCCGGCCCAGGCGGCCTTTCGTTGCCGTCGAGGTGCCACGCCATGGCCAGCATCACTTCCGCAGCGCGCGTGCACACGCCGCGCGATGCGTCCTCCCCCGTGCAGACCTCCAGTGTCCGGATCGTGCCCTTCGACGCGCCGCTGGGCGCTGAGGTGATCGGCCTGGACCTTGCGCAACCGCTGGATGCCGCCACCTTCGCGCGTATCCATCGCGCGCATCTGGATCACCACGTGCTGGTGTTTCGCGATCAACGCATCACACCGGCGCAGCAGGTGGAATTCAGCCGTCGCTTCGGGCCGCTGCAGATCCATGTGCTGCGCAACTTTCAACTGCGCGGGCAGCCGGAAGTGCTGGTGGTGTCCAACATCAAGGAGAACGGCGAGCTGATCGGCATGGGCGACGCCGGGCATTACTGGCACTCGGATCTGTCGTACAAGCAAACCCCGAGCCTGGGGTCGCTGCTGCATGCGCAGGAGTTGCCCAGCGAAGGCGGCGACACGCTGTTTGCCAACCAGCACCTGGCATGGCAGACGCTGCCCGAATCGCTCAAGCGCACGGTGCAGGACCTGCGTGCCGAACACAGTTATCTGGCCAAGTACGAAGAGTTGCGCGCCCGCAATCCGTGGCGCCCGGCACTGACGCCGGAGCAGATTGCCGAAGTGACGCCGGTGCAGCACCCGGTGGTGCGCACGCATCCGGAAACCGGCCGCAAGGCGCTGTTCGTCAGCGAGCATTTCACCACTCGCATCGTCGGCCTGCCCGAGGACGAAAGCCGCGCGCTGTTGCAGACGCTGTTCGAACACTCCACGCATGCTGCGCTGGTGTATCGGCATCGCTGGCAGCCGCGCGACATGGTGTTCTGGGACAACCGCTCGGTGATGCATCTGGCTGCGGGTACGCCGGATCATCTGCGCCGTCGGCTCAACCGCACCACCATCGAAGGCGATGCGCCTTTTTGAGCATCACCTGTTCCCTCCCCCTTCTCGACTGGAGCGCCGCATGCGTTTGACCGTCTCTTCCCACGCTCCTTTGCCGCACCGGCGTTTTTCGCGGCGCATCGCGCTGTTGGTGTTGGCCACGTTGCCGCTGTTGCATAGCGCGCATGCGCAAGCCGAAGGCAAGCTGCGGATCGCCAAGCAATTCGGCATCGTTTACCTGCTGCTGGACGTGGCGCAGGACCAGAAGTTGATCGAACAGCAGGGCAAGGCCGCCGGCGTGGACATCGACGTGCAGTTCCTGCAGCTCTCCGGCGGGGCGGCGGTCAACGATGCGTTGTTGACCGGTTCGATCGATGTCGCCGGTGCCGGCGTCGGCCCGCTGTTCACCATCTGGGACCGCACGCGCGGCCGCCAGAATGTCCGCGGCGTCGCCTCGCTGGGCAATTTCCCGTACTACCTGATCAGCAACAATCCGCGCATCAAGTCCATCGGCGATTTCACGCCGAAGGACCGCATTGCAGTGCCGGCGACAGGTGTCTCGGTGCAGTCGCGGTTTCTGCAGCATGCCTCGCAACAACGCTGGGGCGACAAGGGCACCCATCAGCTCGATGCGCTGCAGGTCGCGTTGCCGCATCCGGATGCCGCCGCGGCGATCATCCGTGGGCGCAGCGAAATCACCGCGCATTTTGCCAGTCCGCCGTTTCAGGAGCAGGAACTGGCACGCAACCCGGCCGCGCATATCGTCACCCGTTCGTACGAGATCGAAGGCGGCCCGTCGTCGGCAACGGTGCTGTACGCCACGGAAAAATTCCGCAAGGACAATCCCAAGACCTATCGCGCATTTGTCGCCGCGCTGGACCAGGCAGCAAAGTTCGTCACTGCCCATCCGGAGCAGGCAGCCGATATCTTCCTGCGTCGTAATGGCTCGGGCATCGACCGCGCGTTGGTGCTGCAGATCCTCAAGGATCCGAAGGTGCAGTTCACCGTGGCGCCGCAGAACACGCTGGGGCTGGGCAAGTTCATGCAGCACAGCGGGGCGATCAAGCAGGCACCGGGCAAGGTGGGCGATTACTTTTTCGACGACCCGCTGATTGCGGGCGGGAGCTGAGCGATGTCGACGCCCCTGCTGCAGGTCGATCATGTCAGCCTGGAATATGCCTCCGCCCAGCGCGTGGTGCGCGCGACCCATCGCGTGCGCTTCGATGTGCACGAAGCCGACCGCTTCGTGCTGCTCGGGCCATCGGGCTGCGGCAAATCCACATTGCTCAAGGCGGTTGCCGGTTTCGTTACGCCGCGCGAAGGACAGATCCGTCTGGAGGGGCATGCGGTCACCGGCCCCGGGCCCGACCGGGTCGTCGTATTCCAGGAATTCGATCAGTTGGCGCCATGGAAAACCGTGCGCGAGAACGTGGTGTTCGGGCTGCGCGCGGCGCGCAAGCTCGGCCGCGCCGAAGCGCGCGAGCGGGCAGACGAAAGTCTGGCCCAGGTCGGGCTGAGCGGATTTGCAGATGCCTACCCGCACACCTTGTCCGGCGGCATGAAGCAGCGCGTGGCCATTGCACGCGCCCTGGCGATGCGTCCGCGTGTCCTGCTGATGGACGAACCGTTCGCGGCACTGGATGCGCTGACGCGTTCGCGCATGCAGGAGCAGGTGCTGGAATTGTGGGAACAATTGCGCTTCACGCTGCTGTTCGTCACCCATTCCATCGAAGAGGCCTTGGTGGTCGGCAACCGGGTCTTGCTGTTGTCGCCGCACCCGGGCCAGGTGCGCGCCGAACTCAACGCGCACGCCTTCGGCCCGCACAGTGCCGGCAGCGTGGCATTCCAGCAGACCGCGCAGCGTATTCACCGGTTGCTGTTCGATCTGCCCGATGAAACGCTGGATGACGACAAGGTGGCACCGCTGCGTCGCCCGTCCCTGCGCCAACGCGAGGCGCTGACATGAGCCGCAGCACTGCAAGCGCATTGCCGCCGATTCCACCGGTGCGACCCGAGTACGAAGTGGCGCTGACGCCGCTGGACCCTGCCCTGGTTGCCGCGACCACGCCCACGCGTTGGCAGGCACCGCCGTGGCTGCGCAAGGCACTGGTGCTGGCGGTCTTGGTCGCGGCATGGGAAATCGCCGCGCGGCTGGTCGGCGACGATCTGATGCTGCCCGGCGCAGGGCAGACCGCGCGCGCGTTCTACGACGGGCTGCTGTCCGGCGAACTGCTGCGCCGGGTCGGTGCCTCATTGCGCGTGCTGGCGCAGGGTTATGCGCTGGGCGTGCTGCTGGCGTTCGTGCTGACCGCACTGGCCGCTTCCACACGCTGGGGCCGCGATGTGCTCGGCACGCTGACCGCCATGTTCAACCCGCTGCCGGCCATTGCGCTGTTGCCGCTGGCCTTGCTGTGGTTCGGGCTGGGCACCGGCAGCCTGGTGTTCGTGCTGGTGCACTCGGTGCTGTGGCCGCTGGCGCTGACCACCTACGCCGGCTTCCAGGCAGTGCCGGACACGCTGCGCATGGCCGGGCGCAACTACGGCCTGCGCGGCCCGCGCTATGTGGCGCAACTGCTGATTCCGGCAGCGCTACCGGCGATCCTGTCCGGGCTGAAGATCGGATGGGCGTTCGCCTGGCGCACCTTGATCGCTGCCGAACTGGTCTTCGGCGCCACCTCCGGCCAGGGCGGCCTGGGCTGGTACATCTTCCAGAACCGCAACGAGCTTTATACCGACAAGGTGTTCGCGGGGCTGGCGATGGTGATCGTGCTGGGATTGCTGGTGGAGGGCGTGGTGTTCCAGGCGGTCGAGCGGCTGACGGTGCGCCGCTGGGGCATGCAGCGCTAGAGCGGCCTCGGCGGTCCGGTCGCGTGCGCTTAACGAGGTTGGCTTATGCTTCGGCCCCCATTCTCTGCCGCTCGCCGCCATGCCCACTGCCCCCTTCACCGCCTACCTGTATCCGGTCCTGCTGCTGATCGCCAGCAACGTGTTCATGACCTTCGCCTGGTACGGACACCTGAAGTACAAGACCACGCCGCTGATGATCGCCATCCTGGTCAGCTGGGGCATCGCGTTTTTCGAATACTGCCTGCAGGTGCCTGGCAACCGTCTGGGCAGCGCGGTGTATTCGGCGCCGCAGCTCAAGGGCATGCAGGAAGTGATCACGCTGCTGGTCTTTGCCGGTTTCTCCACCTTCTACCTGGGGCAGTCGCTGAAGTGGAACCATTGGGCCGCGTTCGGCCTGATCCTGGTGGCGGCGTTTTTGATGTTCAAGGAGTAACGACAAGCGCCGTCTCGCTCCTAGGAGCGCACCCGGGCGCGACCTCGCAAGCGCGTCCCGCGGCGCGATTGGCCTTATCGGGAATGCCATGTCGCGCCCGGATGCGCTCCTGCGGCATCGGGGTGCCTAGTTCGCCGCCTCGACCCACTGCGCGAACACCGCATCGATTTGCGCGTCCTTGACCCGCTTGCCCTTCTGCACTGACTCGGCCTGCTCGAACATCGGCACGATCATCGCCATGCCGTCCGGCTTGGTTTTCAGATGCAGGCCCGGTGGTGTTTGCAGGAATGAGGCCCAGCGCGTGCGCACCCGGGCCCAATAGGCTTGGGTGCCCTTCCAGTACGCATAGGCCGGGGCGAAGTCCACCTCGGTGGTCTTGCGGTAATCGTTGAAGCCGAACTCGCGCGCAATCGTTTCCTGGGTGCCGTCGGGCTTGCGCAACACCTTGGTGTTGAATTGTTCGTGGGTCCAGCCATTCGGCGTCAGCGTGTGCCGGTTGATCACCGATAGCGCGTTGTAGTCGCTGCGCTTGGTGTACTCGCGCCGCGGCAACGGGCGCCAGCTTAGATCGCTGGTCCAGGTGGGGTGGCCATCGGCGTAGTCCCAGCGGCCGGTGCCGCAATAACGTGGCGCGTCGCTGACTTCATACACGCATTGGGTCCAGGCACCGGCGCTCACGGCCGGCGGCAGCGCGTGCACCGTCCAGGTCTGCTCGGCGGTGAATTCAAACCGTTGCGGTGCCTCGAAGGTCCAGTCCTGCCGCCAGTGCTTGGTCACATGCCCGGTCTTTTCGTCGACCAGCACGTGCTGCAGCACCAGCTTGCGCGGCGAATCCTCCACCACGATGACCACTTCGCTGGCGCCGCTGCGCATCGCCGAGGCACGCTCGTAGCCGGGCTTGAGCAGCACGGTTTCGTCGAAGGCAAAGTCCACCGCGTATTCGCCCTGCATCGCCAGGATGCTTTGCCGATCACGCTGAGCATCGGCGGCGGCAAGCAACGGCAACAGGCTCAGTGTGGCGGCAACACAGCGGGAGAACAATCGGCTCATCGGCACTCTCGGTTTTCATCGGGGAACATCAGGGGCGTGCGCGCAGCAGCAACAGTCGTCCACGACCACGCGGCCGTCGATGCCCTCTTCGCGCGCCAACCGTGCAGCAACCTCAGCGCCCAGCGCAGAGACGGTGGCCAGGCTGGCGGTGATGGGATGCTCGTGGCTGGCCGCAGGCTGCAAGCGCAGTGCGCTCAAGCGCCATGCATCGCCGCGCATGCGCCCGGCCAGGCGGCGCCATAGCCGTTCGCCGACGCCCAGTTGGTGCGTGTCCATTGGCAGTGGTGGCAGCCGCGAGACCAGGCGGTCCCAGCTCAGGAAATCGCTGTCCGGCAACAGGCAGAGCCGCCAGCAGCAGTGTCCTGCGACATCGAAGAACCAGATGCTTTCGTGCACGCCGTCGCTATCCACCCGACGGGACGCGGCCGCAGCGACTGCGTGCTGCCAACCATCCAGTTCGTTGCCCAACGCTGGCCGATACAGGCAGAGTACCGTCCCCAGGGCAGCCAATTGCTGTGGTCGCGGCAGTGCCGCGCAGGTCGCGCGTGCATGCAAGGACAACGGGACTGCGCGGACGTTGGGCATGGCCGCTACCAGTTCACGGCCAGGCTGACCGAAGCGGTGCGCCCGGCGCCGGTGAAGCGGTCCAGCACCGTGCTGCTGGCCAGCGTGCCGTTAGGCAGCGCGTTCCAGTCCACGTAACGGCGATCGGCCAAATTGAAGATGCCGGCAGTGACCTTGGCGCCAGGCGCGAATTCCCAGTGGCCCATCAGATCCAGCGTGGCGTAGCCGGCCGGAGCGTAGTAGCTGTCCAGCTGCGGGCGACGTTTGCGGGCCACAAAGGTGCCGATCAATTCCGCCCCCCAGCGCTCGCCGTCGAAGGCCACGCCAAGCGTGCCGCGCAACGGGTCGACCGAATTGAGCGGGGTGCCGTCGGTGAGGTTGTCGCCTTCCGCATAGGCAACCGCACTGTTCACCGACCAGCCCTGCCAACCCGCCAGCGCGCCCAGATCGATCCCGCCGCGCGCTTCGGCGCCCTTGATCACTACATCGTCCACGTTGCGTGACTGGAACAGCGCCAGCCCGTCGGCATTCACGCCAGCCGGCGCATACGATTCGATGAAGTTGCGGTAGTCGGTGTAGTACACGGCGAGCCCGAAATAGCCGACCGCATCGTTGAAACGCAGGCCAAGTTCGCCACCGCGACTGGTCTCCGATTTCAGGTCCGGATTGGCGATGGCGGTATAGCGCGCCTGCAGATTGGTGAAGCCGATATTGACGTCGTTGTACGGCGGCGCGCGAAAGCCATGCGCATAGTTGGCGTACGCCGACCACGCATCGGAGAACCGCCACACCGCGCCGAACTTGGGCGAGAGCTGGGTGTCGTCGAGAGTCTCAGCGGCCACGCCTGGATTGTCCTCGCGGAAGATATCGTCCACCTGCGGCGACAGGCGGAAATCATCCACGCGCACGCCCGGCGTCAGCGACAAGCGGCCATCGAGCAGGCCGATTTCGTCCTGCGCATACAACCCGAGCTTGGTGGTTTCGCTCATGGGAAAATCGCGCACCGGGAACACGTCCTGACCGACGCGGTTGGTCACCACGCCATTGGCCAGATTGACCGAATAGCCGTCGCGCTTGGCCCGCGTGTCGGTCCAGGTGCCATCCAGGCCATAGGTGATCTGGTGACTGAGCGTGTCGGTGTCGATGAATTTATGCGCGTTCACCAGCAGCCCGTAAACACGCTGATCGAAGGTGTGTTCGTTATGCCGGCGCGTGTTGTTGCCACGCAACTCGTTGGTGCGCTGCAGGCTCTCGCTATCCTGGCGATACAGTTGCCACTGCAGATCGTCGGCCAATGCGGAATCCAGCGCATCGATTTCATGCCGCAGCGATACCCGCGCACGGGTCTGATGATCGCGTCCCTGCTGCGACAGGATGCGCAGCGAAGCAGTCGGGCTACGCGTGTCGACTCCCGTCAGCGCGTCGATGCGGCCGTAGTCTTCGTTGCCTTCGACGGTGAATTTGAAGCGCTGTTGCGCGCTAGGCGCGTACACCAGTTTGGCGAGCACGCTGCGGCCATCGATGCGCTGCGGATTGGCCGCGGTGCGGGTGAAATCGCGGCTGCGGTGATCGCCCTGGTTTTGCGTTTCCTGACCCTGGCGATGACTCACCGCCACCATGCCGCTCCAGCGTTCGCCACCGAACGCGCCGGTGGCACCGGCGAACAATCCATTCCAGTCGCCTTCATAGCCGAACTTCAGGCCGACGTAGCTGTGCTTGGCGGCGCTCAGATAGTCCGACGGATCCTTGGTGACGAAGGCGACCACACCGCCCAATGCGTCCGAGCCGTACAACGAACTGGCCGGTCCGCGTACCACTTCCACGCGCTTGAGCGTTTCCAGGTCGACGAAGTTGCGGTTGGCGTTGAGATAGCTGCCGAAGCTGAAGCTGTCCGGCACCGGCACGTTATCCACCAACATCGCCACGCGGTTGCCATCCAGCCCGCGGATGCGGATGCCGCTGGCACCGGTGAAGCGGCCGCTGGTGCTGGTGACCGATACCCCCGGCGTGTAGCGGAACAGGTCCTTGAGTTCGCGCACCAGTTGGTTGTCGAGCTGTTCGCGATCGATCACATCCACCGTGCTGGGCACATCCACCAGTGCGCGCTGGGTGCGTGTGGCGGTGACCTGTAGCCGATCGAAGTCGTGCACCTCACGCGCAGCCTCCGCTCCGGCATCGCGTTCGGCAGCACGGGCACACAGGGAAATAGCAGGCAGCGCCAGCGACAGCGCGACCACCAGCGGATGCAGGCGGATCATCCGGAACCTTTACGCGTCCCCGGCAGCGCGCGTTGCGGCATAGGCCGCGCGCGGCAGGGAAGAGGGAGTGGAGTGGCGGGCGGCGGCGGCAGCGCCCGCTGCGATCTTTGCGCACACGCATCGAGCGAGTGCGGCAGATGGGATGCGATGGCCATCGAGCGTTGCGCGCGGAGCAGGATCGCGTCATCGGCACTCAAGGCGCACGATGAGCGTTGCGGCAGCGGCTGCGCACAATGGCTGTGCGCAGCCCAGTTCGTGGCTGGAATTACTTGGTCAGGATCAGCTTGTCGTTGCTGGTGTGGCGCAGGCGATAGACGCGATCGCCGTGCTGGATCAGCACTTCACGCCGGCCCTTGAGCAGCGCCTCGCTGCTGATGAGGTCTTCGGCGGGCACGGCACGCGGCGTGGCGCGGTCGCGCAGATTGACCGGTTCGGAGCGAAGCAGCACGGGGTGAGCGGTCATGATCTGGTTCTCCAGTCGGTTGGCCAGACAAATAATAACCATTCTCATTTAATGATCAAGAGCCATTCTCATTTGATGAGCCTGATCTTTGAATTGCTCTCTGATTTTCGATTCATGACACAAATCGATGGGTGTCGATGGTTCAGCTGCGGCGACCGCCACAAGACATCCACCGCAGCACGCGATCGACCCAGGCTCAGCGCGTGCTCGACTCCACCCGCGCCCAGCCGGCGTCATCGACCTGATCCAGGGTGTCCAGGGCACCGAGGTTTTCTTCCAGCTGCGTGACCCGGCTCGCGCCCAGGATCACGCTGGACACATGCCGGTTGCGCAGGCACCAGGCGATGGCCAACTGCGCCGGCGACTGGCCAAGCTCGGCCGCCACCGCACAGAACGCGCGGGCGCGCTCCAGCCGGCGCGCTTCAGGCGCGCCCAGCACTTCGTCCTGCAACCATTGGTTGCCCGGCTGGCCCAGCCGGCTGTCGGCCTCCACGCCCGCGTTGTACTTGCCGGTCAGCAGGCCCGAGGCCAGCGGCGACCAGATCGTGGTGCCCAGCCCGTTCTCGCACAGTGGCGCGTATTCGCGCTCCAGCCGCTCGCGGTGCAGCAGGTTGTATTGCGGCTGTTCCATCGCCGGCGCATGCAGATGTTCGCGTTCGGCAATGGCGAAGGCCTCGCGCAACTGCGCGGCGCTCCATTCGGACGTGCCCCAGTACAGCACCTTGCCCTGGCGGATCAGCGCATCCATGGCGCGTACGGTTTCCTGGATCGGGGTCTCCGGATCCGGTCGATGGCAGTAATAGAGATCCAGGTACTCCACGCGCAGGCGCTTGAGCGCGGCGTGACAGGCATCGGTGACATGCTTGCGCGAGAGCCCGCGCTGGGTCGGCCGCGGGCTGTCGACCGCACCGAAGAACACCTTGCTCGACACGCAAAAGCCATCGCGCGGCAAACGCAGATCGGCGATCACATCGCCCATCACTTCCTCGGCGCGACCGCGCGCGTAGACCTCGGCGTTATCGAAGAAGTTGATGCCGTTGTCCCAGGCGGCGGCAATCAGATTGCGCGCTTCGCTGCGCCCGATCTGTTTGCCGAAAGTGACCCAGGCCCCGAACGACAAGGCCGATAGCTGCAGCCCGGTGGAACCCAGACGACGGTAAAGCATGGCGAACTCCCACAACCTCCAGGGCACCTGCCCCGGACCGGAGTGCGCAGTGTAGTCGGGCAGGCACAGCGCGCGACGTGTACGGCGCCGTACATCGACCTGTTCCCGGCTCGACTGCCTGTTCGCAGCACCGCCTGCACTGCGCATGCACCGTGATCGGTGCTTGCGTCGGTGCTGGTCTGCCGTTGGTGGTTACCTGCACCGAATGCTTCGGCTTGCATGGGCGTTTCCACACCTACATGCGTGATGCGTCACCATCAATCCACAGGTGACAGACGCGACGCCTTGCTGCAGCGACTGCTTGCCGGTAACAGGCAAAATCGCCGGCGTGTGGCGTCGCAATCAGGGTGGGGCCATTGGTGGCATGCATGCGCCAGCCAGCCGCATGGACGGATTGACGGCGTGCCCCGACACCGGATGCGGCACCGTGCCTGGATACACCAGCGCATGACGCCGGCGGACATGCGTGCAACGGTCAGCAGCACTCGCGCACAAACGCCAACAGTCCCAGGCCATCTGCGCCAGAGACACCCCGCCCAATGAAGCGGATACAGCAACGACAGCCGTAGCAGTCGCAGCAGTAGATCGAATCACGCGCTTCAGCCACTGCAGGCTGCGCGGCAGTTCCCCCGAACGCTGACGCATGACGGTGAACACCTCATTCGGGCGCGGCCACGACAGCCGCCAGCCGCGCCGCCACGCTGTGAAATGCCGCCACCTCGTCCAAGCGAACTCCCGACTTTGCGCAAGCACGGTCCCACGGCGCGCCAACGCGGGCCTGCCCGAGCCCGCCGCCTCTCGCCTGTGGGTCGACCGAGGCCATCTGAATGCCCCTCGCCTTGCCCCCTGTCACCCCCTGCTCTAGGCTTCCCGTTTTGCCATCAGCAGCCCGGGGATTGGAATGGTCGAAGGTTTGGGAAGGATCGGTTTCGGCCTGTTCGGTCTGGCGGTGCTCATCGGCATCACCTGGCTGTTTTCGAGCAACCGCCGCGCGATCGACTGGAAGCTGGTCGCCACCGGTCTGGCCCTGCAGATTTCGTTCGCCGCACTGGTGCTGCTGGTGCCGGGCGGGCGCGACGTGTTCGACGCGCTGGGCAAGGGCTTCGTCAAGGTGCTGAGTTTCGTCAATGAGGGGTCCACCTTCATTTTCGGCAACCTGATGAACATCGACAGCTACGGCTTCATCTTTGCGTTCCAGGTGCTGCCCACCATCATTTTCTTCTCGGCGCTGATGGGCGTGCTTTACCACCTGGGCGTGATGCAGATGGTGGTGCGTGCGATGGCGTGGGCAATCACCAAGGTGATGCGCGTTTCCGGTGCGGAAACCACCAGCGTGTGCGCCAGCGTCTTCATCGGCCAGACCGAAGCGCCGCTGACGGTGCGCCCGTATATCCCCAAGATGACCCAGTCCGAGCTGCTGACGATGATGATCGGCGGCATGGCGCATATCGCCGGTGGCGTGCTGGCTGCATACGTCGGCATGCTCGGCGGCAGCGATCCGGCGCAGCAGGCGTTTTATGCCAAGCATCTGCTGGCCGCCAGCATCATGGCCGCGCCCGCCACGCTGGTGGTCGCCAAGCTGTTGGTGCCGGAAACCGGCACTCCGCTGACCCGCGGCACGGTGAAGATGGAAGTGGAAAAAACCACCAGCAATGTCATCGATGCGGCTGCGGCCGGTGCCGGCGACGGCCTGCGCCTGGCGCTGAACATCGGCGCGATGCTGCTGGCCTTCATCGCGCTGATTGCGCTGATCAACGCACCGCTGACCTGGCTGGGCGAGGTCACCGGCGCCGCCGCGCTGCTGGGCCGCCCGACCAACCTGTCGACGATCTTCGGCTACGTGCTGGCGCCGATCGCCTGGGTGATCGGCACCCCGTGGGTGGATGCCACCACGGTCGGTTCGTTGATCGGTCAGAAGGTGGTGATCAACGAGTTCGTCGCCTACAGCGAGCTGTCGCGCATCGTCAAGGGCGAATTGCCGGGCGTGGGCCTGAGCGCCGAGGGCCGCCTGATCGCCACCTACGCGCTGTGCGGCTTCGCCAATTTCAGCTCGATCGCGATCCAGATCGGTGGGATCGGCGGGCTGGCGCCGGAACGTCGTCACGATCTGGCCAAGTTCGGCCTGCGCGCGGTGCTCGGCGGTTCGATCGCCACCTTCATGACCGCTACCATTGCCGGTGTGCTGTCGCATTTCGGTTGAGGCGGTGCGGGTTCATCGGCGTGACGGTCTAATCACTGCACGCCGCGTTTCATCCAGTCATTCAAGTCAGTCATTCAAGGCAAGGTATTTATGAGTTCGGTCGTCGTTGTCGGGTCCTTCAATGTCGATCACGTGTGGCGCTGCGATACCTTGCCGGTGCCGGGCGCGACCATCGCCGGGCGCTACAGCACCGGCCCGGGTGGCAAGGGCTTCAATCAGGCGGTTGCGGCCGCACGTGCTGGCGCCAAGACGCATTTCCTGTGCGCACTGGGCGATGACGCCGGTGGTGCGCTGGCGCGCTCGCTGGCCGCGCAGGACGGCTTTGCGCTGATCGCCGAGCCCAGCAACGAACCGACCGGCACCGGCGGCATCTATGTCGACGGGCATGGCCGCAACACCATCGTGATCGGTGCCGGCGCCAACGCCGTGTTGAGCCCGGCCTTCATCGAGAATCAACGCCCGCTGGTCGCTGCGGCAAAGGTGCTGCTGGCGCAGCTGGAATCCCCGGCCGAGACGGTCGAGTCTGCCCTGGCGTTGGCGCACGAATGCGGCGTGCTCACCGTACTCAATGCCGCACCGGCCAATGCACCGACCTCGATTGGCCTGCTCAAGCTTTCGGATGTGCTGACGCCCAACGAAACCGAATTCGCCGCACTGCTCGGTCGCCATGTCGGCGAGCGCATCAATGCCGACGACGTCGCCGCGCTGGACGGCAATACGCTGCATTCGCTGTGCCGCAAGCTGCTGCCGGGCGGTACCGTGGTGGTGACGCTGGGCGCGGTGGGCGCCTTCATTTCGCACGCCGAAGAACAACTGCGCGGCGACACCCAGGCGCATTACCGCGTGGGCGCGGAAAGCGCGCAGACCATCGACACCACCGGTGCCGGCGACGCGTTCAACGGTGCGCTGGTTGCCTCGCTGGCGCAGGTACCGGCTGCAAGCTTCGCCACCCACGTGCGCTTTGCCACGCGTTATGCGGCGCGCTCCACCGAAGTGGAAGGTGCGGCGGTATCGATGCCGCGGCTACGCGCGGACGAGTGAGACCGCGGCTCATTGCGATTGGCGTGCGCCACAGGCGCACGCCATCGACACCGCACCCACGCTGGCGTGCCCTGGTTTTCTGCAAGCATGCGCGCGCATGTCTCGTACCAACGATGACTGTGGCTAGCGGCTAGCGGCCTCTTACCGCGTCGAGTCGAGTCGCGTCGCACCGCATCGCGCCGAGCGATGTGACACTGCCATGACTGCATATCTGTTTTCGCCGCGCTGCGCACGCGCTGCTGCCGACCTCACGCCACCAGCTGCGCCATCGCAGCGCCACGTGACCCAGCGCTGTTTTCTGTGTTCGAAAAGCGAAAGCGCATCGCATAAAGCGCGCTGACCGGCTGCACGCGCTAGCGCGTTGTCTGCGCTTGCCTACTATCGCCGCACCACCGGGCGCACCACGACCATTGCCTGCTGTCATGCGAGGACGCTCCTGGCGGCGCGGCTTGCCGAGATGCGGCTGCATCGTCGACTGGCGCACCACCGCGTCACGCAATGCAGTCACGCGTGTGCCTGGCCCTGCCCCCTCCCAAGCTCAACGGAACAACCGATGATCCTGCGTCGATCGCGCTCGCCATTCCTGCTGCCCTGCGTCTTGCTGCCCTGCCTACTCAGCTCCTGCGGCGGCGAGGATGCCGCCGATGCCGTCGCCGCTGCGACCCCATCGCCGGCGGCGACGGTCACCGTGAGTGCCCCGCGCGCCATGCCGCCAGCCACGACGCAGGCGTCCACGGCAACGGCGAGCGCCAGTACCGACCCGGCATTCCGGCGCAGCCTCGCGCCCGACAAGCCGATGTTCGTGATCCATGCCGACACCTGGAACGCCGCCGATCCGCAGAAGATCATCGACCTGATTCCTGCAGACCTGCGTCCTTACACGGTGCTGCTGATCTCGCTCTCGATCAGTCACAACGGCGCCACCAACAATCAGTGCAACTGGAACCAGGTGGAGAACGGCATCGAGACGGCACGCTCGTGGATCAAGACCGCGGCAGCCAACGGCGTCTGGGCGATGGTCCAGCCTTCCAGCGGCGGCTTCAGCCACTTCCCCGACTATCCCAACGGCACCGATCTCGAATCGACGGTGTACGGTGAATTCTTCCGCGACTATCCGAACTTCCTTGGCTTCAACTATGCCGAGCAGTTCTGGGGATTCGATCAACCGTGCTCGGTGTCGGCGGCGCAGCGCTGGGAGCATTGGGCCAACCTGCTCAAGCTGACCAACAAGTACGGCGGCTATCTGGCGGTGAGCTTCACTGGCGGCTTCTGGGGCGCCAACATCAATCCGCTGGCGATGGTCAAGCGTAACGATGCCTTGCGCAGCTCGCTCACCAGCTATGCCAAGAACTTCATCATCGAAGAAAAGTTCACGATGAACTATGGCTACCACGACATCGAAAGTGTCAGCCTGGGCATGTTCTTGTCGGGATTCGCGGGCCATTACGGCATCCGTCCGGACAGCAGCGGCTGGTACGCCGCCGATGGCAGCGCCTATCCGATCCCGGCAGGCGCCCCGCATCTGATCGAGCACCTGACGCTGACCGGCGAAACCTACTTCGACGGCCCGGAACTGATCTGGACCGACAGCGTGCAAAGCCTGCCCAACGGCACCACCGCCGACGGCTACAACACCCGTCGCTGGCAGTTCTTCCCGCAGTTCAAGAACATCCACATGGATGTCTATCGCAAGATCCTCGACGGCACCTTGCACATCCTCGATCGCCAGCAGGTCATCGACCGCACCAAGGTCGTGGTGGTCGACGATGTCACCACCGGTAACGACCGTGCCGTGTACGCGACGCCAGAGACGCTGTTCTCCGGTCTCTACCTGATGGATGACGACGGCACGTACCTCAACCAGCACAGCTGGTACAAGAAGACCGGGCGCTACCCCGCCATTCCCACCGTGTGGCAGTTGAACGACGACCTGGCCAAGTCCTTCCCTGTACAGATCAAGCGCAGCGCATACGACAGCCGCTGGCCCTCCATCGCCGCCAAGACCCAGGAATTGAATGCGCTGTTCCCGCAGGAATCCACCGGCGACCTCTACGTCGGGCGCCAGGACAACACCTGGGTCACCTACAACCCCTACAAGACCAACAAGACCAACAAGACCGCCAGCGGTGCGTTCAACCTCAAGTACAACAGTTGCGCCGCGCTCAGCATGACGTATGGCCCCTACACCACGGGCGTGGTCAAAGAGTTCGCCAACTCGGTGTCGATCTACCTGACCAATTTCGATTCCGAAACCGGCCCGCTCAAGACCGACACCATCGCCATCAGCGGCGCCAGCAGCACGCCGACCTATACGTTTACCGATCGCGGCGAGCACCAGCCCAGTAGTGTGACCGCCACACCCAGCAACGGGGGTCTGACTCTGAACGTCGCCCACAACGGGCCGCTGGACATCACCATCCAGTGCTCCGGCGCGGCTACCGGGCGCGCAAGTGCCGCGGCGGTCACGCCACTGCAGGCACCGGCCGCGCCGCCGGCCTATACGGGCGTGCGGCAATACGAGGCGGAGAACTTCGACTTCCTGCGCATCGGCAGCCTTGTCGCCAATGGTGTCTCCGGCGCGGTGCACAACTTCCAGGGCCTGGGATATGTCGACTTCGGCGGCAATCCCGGCGCACGTCTGCGGACCACTATCAACGTGCCGCAGGCCGGAACCTACACGTTGGCCACGCGCTATTCCGCACCGGGCGCCAGCGTCGCCACCGTGGACCTGTACGTCAACGGCGTGCGTGTCGGTACCCCGGCCTTCGCCCAGACCAGCTCGGCCAGCGATTGGGCCAGCAGTCCGCTGACGGCGACCTTGAATGCCGGCGATAACGTGGTCGAGTACCGCGCCAGCGCGGGCACCCAGGCCAAGCTGTACCTGGATAATTTGGCCGTCTCGCAGTAGGCGATACCAGCGGCGGTGCCGGCCCGGCCGCCGCAGGGTTGGCGGTACGAAGGGCTGTCACCGCTGACGTTACACTAGCGCCATGCAGATCGGCCCCTACTCCATCGCTCCGAAGGTGATCCTCGCGCCCATGGCGGGCGTCACCGACAAGCCGTTCCGGCTGCTGTGCAAGCGGCTGGGCGCGGACCTGGCGGTGTCGGAAATGACCATTTCCGACCCGCGTTTCTGGGGCACGCGCAAATCGCTGCACCGCATGGATCATGCCGGCGAGCCGGACCCGATCAGCGTGCAGATCGCCGGCACCGAGCCGCAGCAACTGGCCGAGGCAGCGCGCTACAACGTCGACCACGGTGCGCAGTTGATCGACATCAACATGGGTTGCCCGGCCAAGAAGGTCTGCAACGCCTGGGCCGGCTCGGCGCTGATGCGCGATGAAGACCTGGTGGCGCGCATCCTGACCGCGGTGGTACAGGCAGTGAACGTGCCGGTGACGTTGAAGATCCGCACAGGTTGGGATTGCGACCACCGCAACGGCCCGACCATCGCGCGGATCGCGCAGGACTGCGGCATCGCCGCGCTCGCCGTACACGGGCGCACCCGCGACCAGCATTACACCGGCAGCGCCGAGTACGCGACGATTGCGCAGATCAAGGACGCGCTGCAGATCCCGGTGGTTGCCAATGGCGATATCGACTCGCCGCAGAAAGCCGCCCAGGTGCTGCGCGACACCGGCGCCGATGCGGTGATGATCGGCCGCGCCGCGCAAGGCCGCCCGTGGATCTTCGGCGAAGTGGCGCATTTCTTGGCCACCGGCGAGGTATTGCCGCCACCGTCGCTGGCGTTCGTGCGCGACACCTTGCTCGGCCACCTGGAAGCGCTGCACGCGTTTTATGGCCAACCGCAGGGCGTGCGCATCGCACGCAAGCATCTGGGGTGGTATGCCAAGGACCATCCGCAAAGCGCCGACTTCCGGGCGGTGGTCAATCGCGCCGAAACCCCCGACGCGCAGTTGATCCTGACGCGCGATTACTTCGATGCCTTGATCGCCGGCGTACCGCCCGCACTATCGGACGCTGCCTGAGGTTTTCTGTCCTGCTGGAGCCGCACGCATGAGCGCACCGAGCGACACCCCGACCTATCTGCACGGCTTTTCCGCCACCGAACAGGCCCGTCTGCTCAAACAGGCACGCTTGCTGGAAACCACGCTGTTCAATGAGATCGACTACAGCGGCGCGCGGCGCCTGCTGGAAGTGGGCAGCGGCGTCGGCGCACAGACCGAAATCCTGTTGCGCCGTTTTCCCGAGCTGCATGTCACCGGCGTGGATTTGAGCGAAGCGCAACTGGGCGCGGCACGCGCAAACCTCGAGCGGCTGGCATGGTGCCGCGCGCGCTACACCCTGCAACAGGCCGATGCCAGCGACCTGCCGTTCGAAGCGCGCCAGTTCGATGCGGCGTTTCTGTGCTGGGTGCTCGAACACGTGCCCTCGCCTGCGCGCGTACTCAACGAAGTGCGGCGCGTGCTGCTGCCCGGCTCGCCGGTGTATGTGACCGAGGTGATGAATGCCTCGTTCCTGCTGCACCCGTATTCGCCCAACCTGTGGCGCTACTGGATGGCCTTCAACGATTTCCAGCACGACCAGGGTGACGACCCGTTCGTCGGCGCCAAGCTGGGCAACCTGCTGCTGGCCGGGGGCTTTCGCGATGTGCACACCCAGATCAAGACGCTGCACTTGGACAACCGCGAACCGGGCCGGCGCAAGACCATGATCGGGTTCTGGGAAGAAGTGCTGCTCTCGGCGGCCGACCAATTACTGCAGGCCGGCGCGGTCGAGGCCGCCACCGTGGAGGGCATGCACCGCGAGCTGGCGCAGGTGCACAGCGACCCGGACGCCGTGTTTTTCTATTCGTTCGTGCAGGCGCGCGCCACGGTCTATTGAGTGGCCGATGCGGGCGCGGCGACCGGGGGGCCGATATGTTCCAGGTCGCCGGTCAGCACGGTGCTGCGCGGTTCGTGCCAGATGCGATGCCACATCTGCCCCAGCACCGCGCCGATCTGATCGCGGGCCACCGGCGCACGGTACGCCGCCTGCACCTGCCGCGGCACGATCGGCTGCCAGGTTCCGTTGTCGCGATGGGCCACCACGAAGTTGAAGTTGTAGTCCGGTTCCAGGCCCATGCGCAGGTCGCTGAGCATCAGGTCATCGTCGACCAGGCGCGCGCGCATGAAGCCGCGATTGAACCAGGTCAGCCGACGCACCGAATCGAAGCTGGCCACTTCGCCCAAAGCCTGGGTGTTGCTGGAAAACCCACGGAAGTGCATCGGGCCGGTGTCGGCCACCAGCGAACGCTCGCCGATGACATAGCCGTTGGGCGTCATCGCCACCACGCGCCACAGCAAGGTGTTGAGCGGCATCGGGACCGAGAACCGCGGCGCATCGGCCAGGCCCATCGCCGCCAGCGCACGGTCGGCCTGGCGGTCGACCAGTTGCTTGGCAATCAATGACCAGCCCAGATACGCGGTACTGGCCACCAACCCGATCACCAGCACGTGTTGCGCAAGCGGGCGCGCACGCGCAAACCAGGCCACCGCACAGGCGAGCAACAGCCACAACGTGTAGGCCGGGTCGATGATGAACACGCTCGACCACATCGTCGGATGCGGCTGCAACGGCCACCACAGCTGGGTGCCGTAGACAGTGAACGCATCCAGCAGCGGATGCGTGATCAAGGCCAGCTGGATCGCCCAGAACCAGCGCGTGGGTGCGCTGGCCACGCGTCCATTGCCGTAGCGGCGGAACAGCCACCAGATCAACCAGCCCACCAGCGGCAGCACGAACAACGAATGGCTGACGCTGCGGTGCACGGTCATCAGGGTGACCGGGTCGTCGGTCAGCGGCAGCAAGGCCAGCGCGTCGAGGTCGGGCAAGGTGCCCAGTGCCGCGCCGGCCAACAAGGCGACGCGCCGCTGTCCGGGCGGCGCGATGGCGGCAGCGATGGCGCCGCCAAGAACGATCTGGGTCAATGAATCCATCGGCCGATGCTAGCAGGCCGGACATGCACGGATCGGGATGTTCGACGCGGCATACGGCCGGCCGGCACCGCTGCGTCACCGGCCAGTTAATCGTCACCGCAATGCACAGGCCCGTGCTTCCGGCCAGGGGACCGACGTCGGCTTAACCCCAAAGCGATCCATTCAGGCGCACAATGCAACCGACACACGGGGCGTGTATCATCCGCACCCATCTTTTCATCCGAATTAAGGGATATAAGCCTGATGTCCAGCTACCTGTTCACCTCCGAATCGGTCTCCGAAGGCCATCCGGACAAGATCGCCGACCAGATCTCCGACGCAGTGCTGGACGCCATCCTGGCCCAGGACAAGCGCGCCCGCGTGGCCTGCGAGACGATGGTCAAGACCGGCGTTGCGATCGTGGCCGGCGAAGTGACCACCAGTGCCTGGATCGATCTGGAAGCGCTGACCCGCAAGGTCATCCTGGACATCGGCTACAACAGCTCCGAGGTCGGCTTCGACGGCGAGACCTGTGGCGTGCTCAACCTGATCGGCAAGCAGTCGCCGGACATCAACCAGGGCGTGGATCGCAAGAACCCCGAGCAGCAGGGTGCGGGCGACCAGGGCCTGATGTTTGGCTATGCCACCAACGAAACCGACAGCTTCATGCCGGCGGCGATCCACCTCTCGCACCGCCTGGTCGAGCAGCAGGCCAAGATCCGCAAGAAGAAGAACTCGGCGCTGTCCTGGCTGCGTCCGGACGCCAAGTCGCAGGTCACCCTGCGCTATGAAGACGGCGTGGCGACGGCGATCGATGCGGTGGTGCTGTCGACCCAGCACGACCCGGGCGTGAAGCAGAAGGACCTGATCGAAGCGGTGCGCGAGGAAATCCTCAAGCCGGTACTGCCGGCCAAGTGGCTGCACAAGGGCACCAAGTTCCACATCAACCCGACCGGCAAGTTCGTGATCGGCGGCCCGGTGGGCGATTGCGGCCTGACCGGTCGCAAGATCATCGTCGACACCTACGGCGGCTGGGCGCGTCACGGTGGTGGCGCGTTCTCCGGCAAGGATCCGTCCAAGGTCGACCGTTCGGCTGCCTATGCCGCGCGCTACGTCGCCAAGAATGTGGTGGCCGCCGGCCTGGCCGACCGTTGCGAAGTGCAGGTCTCCTACGCTATCGGCGTGGCCGAGCCGACCTCGATTTCGGTCACCACCTTCGGCACCGGCAAGATTGCCGACGAGCAGATCGAAAAGCTGATCCGCAAGCATTTCGACCTGCGTCCGTTCGGCATCATCCAGATGCTCGACCTGATCCACCCGATGTATCAGCAGACCGCGTCTTACGGCCACTTCGGCCGCAAGCCGAAGGACTTCACCTACACCGACGGCACCGGCGCGCAGCACAGCGCGACCTCGTTCTCGTGGGAAAAGACCGATCGCGCCGACGCACTGCGTGCGGCCGCCAAGCTGAAATAATCGCCCCGCTCCTGCGGGAGCTAGGTAGACGCATAACGACTGGGCCGCTGATGCGGCCCAGTTGCGGTTTTGGGGTCGTCGGTGGGTTGCCCACGCCAGGAAGTGGCAGGTTGCGAAGGCATCGGCTAACGGCGGACCCGCACGCGTACGGGCGTGACGAAATAGAGTCTCTCTCCCCGCGTGAGAGAGATTGGGGTGAGGGTAAGGGGCGAAGCCACTCACCTGCCGAATCGCACGTGGCTGCGCACGCGCCCT